>NZ_JAAGLX010000067.1:0-33775 GCF_010548325.1 Streptomyces sp. SID13666
TGCTCTTCCGATCTCGGTGCCGTCCTTGCGGCGCAGGCCCAGCGCCAGCGCGTCGCGCCGGGCGGTGAGGGCGGCACGCTCGCGCTCGGCCGCGGTGGCCGCGTCGCGGACGGCCGAGAACGCCTCCTCGGCCGCCGCCTGCTCCTCCGTCGCGGCCGCCAGGCGCTCCTCCAGTTCGGAGTCGTCCGCCTCCAGGCCGTCCACCCGCTCCTTGAGCTCCTCGTACTCCTCCTGCGCGGATTCGGCGCGGTCCCGTGCCTCGTCGCGGGCCGTGGCGAGCCGGCCAATCTCCGCCTCCGCGGAACCGGCCCGGCCGCGCGCCGCGTTGACCTGGCCCTGCAGCCGCGCCAGCCCCTCCCGGCGGTCCGCGATCGCCCGCGCCACGGACCGCAGCCGCTGCTCCTCGGCCGCGAGCTCCTGTTCCAGGGCGGCGCGGTGGCCGACGGTGTCGTCCAGTGCCCGCCGCGCCGCGTCGAGAGCCTCCGTCAGTTCCGCCTCCTGCTCGCGGATCCGGGCCGCCTCACGTTCCATGTCCTCCGGCTCCCGGCCGCGCCGCTCCTCGGCGGGCTGGCCGGTGGCGTGCCGCACCCGCTGTTCGGCGAGGCCGATGGTGCCGCGTACCCGTTCGGCGAGCTGGGAGAGGCCGTACCAGGTGGCCTGTGCGTCGGCCAGCCGCGGTGCGAGCGCCCTGACCTGCTCCTCCAGAGCGGTCTCGCGCCGCAGCGCGGCGGCCAGGTCCCGTTCCACCGCGTCCCGCCGCTCCTTGAGCGACGCCTCGTCGGCGACCTCGGCGCTCAGCGCTTCGCGCAGGGTGACCAGATCGTCGGCGAGCAGCCGCAGCCGGGCGTCGCGCAGATCGGCCTGGATGACGGCGGCCCGCCGGGCGACCTGTGCCTGCCGTCCCAGCGGCTTGAGCTGCCGCCGCAGTTCGTTCGTCAGGTCCTGGACGCGCGCGAGATTGGCCTGCATCGCGTCGAGCTTCCGCAGCGCCTTCTCCTTGCGCTTGCGGTGCTTGAGCACACCGGCCGCCTCCTCGATGAAGGCGCGGCGGCCCATCGGGTCGGCGTGGAGCACGGAGTCGAGCTGGCCCTGGCCGACGATGACGTGCATCTCGCGGCCGATGCCGGAGTCGGAGAGCAACTCCTGGATGTCGAGCAGCCGGCAGGTGTCGCCGTTGATCTGGTACTCGCTGCCGCCGTTGCGGAACATGATCCGCGTGATGGTGACCTCGGCGTACTCGATGGGCAGCACGCCGTCGGAGTTGTCGATCGTCAGCGACACCTCGGCGCGGCCCAGCGGCGGGCGCCCCGTGGTGCCGGCGAAGATGACGTCCTCCATCTTGCCGCCGCGCAGCGACTTGGCCCCCTGCTCCCCCATGACCCAGGAGAGCGCGTCCACCACATTGGACTTACCGGACCCGTTGGGGCCTACGACGCACGTGATGCCGGGCTCGAAGCGCAGCGTCGTGGCGGAGGCGAAGGATTTGAATCCGCGCAGCGTGAGGCTCTTGAGATGCACGCCGTCGGACTCTACCTTCCGTGTTCGGTTTCGCCAGGGAAGGTGCAGGGCACATCAGACGATGACAACAGTGATCGTCGGGGGGCCTGCGGGTGAAGACGGAACGACGAAGGGACGCCGAGGCGTCCCTTGCAAAAAACTCTAGCGGTGCCGTGGCACCCGTCCGGTGATGCGTCCGGATCAGGCGGGTACGGGCTCCGCGCGAGATACATCGATGCTGCTGAGCAGCGACTCTTCGTGCGACGCCACAGTCAGTGCGTCGTTCTCGGTCTGCATCCGAACAAGCTCGGACTCCAGATCCTGAACGCGCTGCTGAAGCCTTCGCATCTCGGCGAGGAGTCGCGGGTCGGGGCCGCCGACGTAACCGAGAAGCGCCTTTGCCATGATTGATGGTCCTCCACGCTGAGTGACCGACCGGGAGCGGTAGGGTCGTGGGTGAGGGGTATGTGCACCCGCGCGGTGCGCCGAAGCCGCCGCTTTGATTGCATTACGGCTACGATGCGCGGGGCTTCCAGCGTCTCACCAAATAGTTGGACGGTCAACACGATCACAGCCCAGCGATCGGGTCAGCCTCAGAAAACACGGCGAAAGAGCGCCGGCGGCTGCCCGTGGGGCGTCGAGATCATCCTCGATGTCGGCAGCCTTGCACGACACTCCGGATATGGCAACTGTCCCGGGCAGCCTTGCCGTAGGCGATTGCCTACCGCATGTACGCGGGGCGTGACACTCAGCGGATCTCGAACCCGTCGTACCCGCCGCGCGGCCGGCCCCAGATCTCGGTGACGCCGTCGACACGGCCGGGCGTGTCCCCGGTGGCCAGCCAGTCGAGCAGCTGTTCGCACCGTGCGCGGTCCCCCTCGGCCACCACCTGCACCCGGCCGTCGGCGAGGTTGCCGGCGTAACCGTCCAGACCGCCGATCCGCATCGCGTTGGCCCGGGTCCACCAGCGGAAGCCGACGCCCTGGACGCGCCCGCGCACCCAGGCCGTAAGCCGGACATTTTCGTTCATGTGTGCACGCTATCCCGTCAGTTGCACAGGCTTCACTCCGGTCCCGTGCGTCATTCGCTACAGTCGGCCCGCAACAGGACTCACCCGTTCGGGTTAATCCGAGACCGTGAGGACAGCATTAATGGGCCGCCACAGTCGCAATGCCACCGAGGCCGTCGCGCCGACCCGGAGCCGTCGGGGCCACCGGGGCCCTCGGCGACGGCACAGCGCCGTTCGCACCGGGCTGCTGGCGTCGTCCGCCGCTCTGGCCGTCGGCGCCGTCGCGATGTCGTCTGGACTGTTGTCGTCGCTGAACGGAGGACCGGGGGGCATCACCGCCCAGGGCAGCCCCGGCGGGACGCGCACCCAGCCGGACGGCTCGTCCGGCCCGTCGCTGCCGGAGACCGGCTCCCCCTCCCCGAGCACCACCGGCCGCACGAACGTGCCGAGCAGTCCGACCACGACACGCGGCGGCAATCCGTCAACGGCGGCGCCGACGACACCGCCGACCTCGGCCGCCGCGCCCAGCACCACCCCGGCCCCCAAGGTCACGCCCACCCGGAAGCCGGTCACTCCGCGGCCCACCACCCCGTCCCCGACGCCGACCCGCACCGCGACGCCGATACCGACGCCGACCCAGGACGGAACCGCCGTCACCGCCCAGGCCGCGGTGCTGAAGCTGGTGAACGCCGAACGCGTCAAGGTCGGCTGCTCCCCCGTGACCGCGGACCCGTCGCTGGCCAAGCTCGCCCAGGCCTTCAGCGAGGACATGGCGATCCGGGACTTCTTCGACCACACGGACCCGGACGGCGACACCCCCTGGGACCGGGCCAAGTCGGTCGGCGTCACCAACCTCGGCGGGGAGAACATCGCCCGCGGCCAGGCCGACGCGGAGGCCGTGATGACCGCCTGGATGAACAGCGCGGGGCACCGCGCCAACATCCTGAACTGCGACTACAAGACCCTCGGCGTCGGCGTCCACTACGCGCCGGGCGGCCCCTGGTGGACGCAGGACTTCGGCTTCTAGGAGAGCCCGCGGGAGAGCGGGAGAGGGAGACCAAGAGCTAACTTTTCGAAAGCGCAAGCCCGGGGTCAGCGCAACCCAGGAGTACGCTCATGCCATGGACACCTGCAGGAGCGACTCCGGGCGCGACGGGCTCCCGTTCAGCGTCTTCGAGCGCGACTGCCCCTCCCGCGGCACGCTGGAGCACGTCACCGGCCGCTGGGGCAGTCTGACGCTCGGCGCGCTCGGTGAGGACACCGTGCGCTTCAACGAGCTGCGCCGCCGGGTCGACGGCGTGAGCGAGAAGATGCTCTCCCAGACGCTGCACGCCCTGGAGCGCGACGGGCTGGTGCACCGCGAGGCGCAGACGACCAATCCGCCGCGCGTCGAGTACCGGCTCACCGAGCTGGGCCGGGAGACCACCCGCAGGCTGCTCGACCTGATCCAGCTGGTCGAGGGCCGGATGCCCGAGGTGCTGGCCGCCCGGGAGACCTACGACGCGGCGCACGCCGCCCGGAACGCCCCGAAGGCGAGTGCGTAAGCCCTGAGCCGTCAGCCCCAGAGCCGTGCGCCCTGAACCCTGAGCCCGCTACTGGGGATCGCGGCCGGGAACCGGCGGGCGCTGGCAGCGCGGGCAGAAGTAACTGGACCGGTTCATCCACGGGCGGCGGCGGATCGCGGTACCGCAGCGGCGGCAGGGCTCGTCCTCGCGCCCGTACGCGTCCAGCGACCGGTCGAAGTACCCGGATTCGCCGTTCACGTTGACGTACAGGCTGTCGAAGCTCGTGCCGCCGGCCGCCAGCGCGTCGCTCATCACCTCGCGGATGTGTGTCACCAGCTCGGCCGTCCTGGGCCGGGTCATCGTCGCGGTGGGCCGCTCGTAGTGCAGCCGGGAGCGCCACAGCGCCTCGTCGGCGTAGATGTTGCCGACCCCGCTGATCAGCGACTGGTCGAGCAGGGCGCGCTTGATGGTGGTCCGGCGGCGGCGCAGCGCGGCGTGGAACGCCTCCTCGTCGAAGGCGTCCTCCAGCGGGTCCGGCGCGATGTGCGCGAGCGGTACGGGCAGCGCCAGCGGACTGCCCGGCACGACGTCATGGAGCGACAGACCGCCGAAGGTGCGCTGGTCGACGAAGCGCAGCTCGGTGCCGAGCTCGTCGTCGAACCGGATCCGGACCCGCAGATGGGTCTCGTCAGGGGCCGCGTGCGGCTGGATCAGCAGCTGGCCGCTCATCCCGAGGTGCCCGAGCAGCGCGGTCGTCCCGTCCAGCGGCAGCCACAGGTATTTGCCCCGGCGGCGGGCCGGGCCGATCAGCGCGCCGGCGAGCCGGTCCGTGAAGTCCCCGGCGCCCGCCAGGTGCCGACGGACGGCGCGCGGGTGCAGCACCTCCGCGTCCGCGACGGTGCGCCCGGTGACCCAGCGCTCCAGCCCGATGCGGACCACTTCGACCTCAGGCAGCTCGGGCAACGCCCCTCCTCCGGGTACGCGTCGAGCCCACCGACTGATCGTCGGTGGGCTCGTTCTGACGGGTGTGCGATCAGCTCGCCGCTGAGGCGGATTCGCGGATCGCACGCCAGGCGGCCTCGGCCGCCTGCTGTTCTGCTTCCTTCTTGCTGCGGCCGGTGCCGGCGCCGTACTCGACACCACCGACGCGGGCGGCAGCCGTGAAGGTCTTCTCATGGTCGGGACCCGACTCGGTGACCACGTATTCGGGAACAC
This sequence comes from Streptomyces sp. SID13666, assembly GCF_010548325.1. Lineage (NCBI taxonomy): Bacteria > Bacillati > Actinomycetota > Actinomycetes > Kitasatosporales > Streptomycetaceae > Streptomyces > Streptomyces sp. SID13666. Next base: position 5,227 of record NZ_JAAGLX010000067.1, read on the forward strand.
CGAGGCCCTCGCTCGCGGTCAGCTCCTGGAGACTGGTCTTCCAGTCCAGGCCTGCCCCGAGGTTGGACGACTTCTCGATCAGCGGATCGAAGAGGCGGTGCACGAACTCGGACGCGGCATCCAGACCCTGGTCCAGATAGACCGCGCCGATGACCGCCTCGAGGGTGTCCGCGAGGATCGATGCCTTGTCCCGGCCGCCGGTGCCTTCCTCGCCCCGTCCCAGCCGGATGAATCCGCCCAGGTCGAGTTCGCGACTCACTTCCGCCAGCGCACGAGAGTTGACCACCGCGGCCCGCAACTTGGCCAACTGGCCTTCGGGCAGGTCGGGGTGGGTGCGGTACAGCGTGTCCGTGACCACCAGGCCGAGCACGGAGTCCCCGAGGAACTCCAGCCGCTCGTTGGTGGGCAGACCGCCGTTCTCGTACGCGAACGAACGATGGGTCAGCGCACGCACCAGAAGGGCGGGCTCGAGTGTGTACCCGAGCCGCCCTTCCAGAAGCGTGTGAGGCCAGGCTGTGTCCGCCGGCGCCTGCTTCGGCGATTTGGCGTCTGACATGAAGCCTGTCACCCGCCGATCAGACCTCGAGGACCTGACGACGGTTGTACGTGCCGCAGCTCGGGCACGCGATGTGGCTCTGCTTCGGCTGGTGGCAGCTCTCGCACGCCACCAGGCTCACGGCAACAGCCTTCCACTGCGCACGGCGGTGGCGCGTGTTGCTGCGCGACATCTTCCGCTTCGGAACAGCCACGGCTACTTCTCCTGGTTCTCGTCGGCGCCCTGGTCGGCACCGCTCTTCTTAAATTCCTGCAGGGCCGCCCACCGAATGTCGGCGACCTCATGGTGGTGGTCCGGGTCGTCCGCGAGCCGCTCTCCGCAATCGGAGCACAGTCCCGGGCAGTCTTCCTGGCACACCGGCTGCAGCGGCAGTGCGAGCACCACCGCGTCCCGCAGCGCGGGTTCGAGATCGAACAGGTCGTCCTCGAGGAAGAGAACGTCCTCCTCCTCCGCGTCGTCACCGGCTTCGTCCTTGCGGGCGGTCCGGGTGTCGGCGTCGGGGTAGGAGTACATCTCTTGGAAGTCCGCATCGAGCTTGCGCTCGAACGGCTCCAGACACCTTACGCACTCTCCCGAGAGCGGCGCACGGACGGTACCTGTGACAAGTACCCCCTCCATGACCGACTCCAGTCGGAGCTCCAGCTGTACTGCCGTGCCCTCGGGCACCCCGATGACCTCGATACCGAGATCCTTGGGTGCCGGCACCGAACGGGAGACCTTCCGCATCGAACCAGGACGACGACCCAGCTCGTGCGTGTCGAACACGAGAGGCTCGCGGTGGTCGAGACGGGGGGTTTTCAGGGCTTCCTCTTTCATCGGTGCGGCGTGCCCTCACCCCGGAGGGTGGGCAGCCCAAAGAGCCGGCGATTCACACGGCTGGAAAGGTCAGGATACTGGACGTCCGGGCAGGACCCAACTCGCCCACCCGTCACCCGCCACCACCCTTGCGACGAGACGCTTCGCGCCGCCCCGCTTTTTCACCCGTCACCCACCACCACCCTTGCGACGAGACGCTTCGCGCCGTCCCGCTTTTTCTCCCCTGACCCCCTCTGACCCCCCACGTGACCAGCGCGTTCAGCGCCCCTGTTCCAGCTCCCGCAGCCGGTTCAGATCGATCATGCCGGTGTCGAAGAGGCTGGTCTCGTCCAGCGCCGCGGCCTGGTGCTGGGGCTGATGCTGCGGCTGCTGGTCGTACGGCTGCTGCTGGTACTGGCCCTGCGGGTCGGCGTAGGTCTGCTGCCCGTAGTCCGGCTGGTAGCCGCCGTAGCCGGCCTGCTCCGGGTATCCCTGCTGCTGCTGGGCCGCGTACGGGTCGGAGTAGGCGGCCTGCTGGCCGTAGTCCTGCTGGTACCCGTAGTCCGGCGTGGCCGGCGTCGCGTCGTACGAGTAGTCCGTCTGCTGGGTCTGTGCGGGGACCGGAGCCGCCAGGCCCGCCATGAACTCGGCGTCGGTCTGGTGGCCGCCCGCCGCGTCCGCGGCGTCCTGGGCCGCCATGTGGGCGCCCAGCTCGTCGGCGACGCTGTGGCCGGTCAGCTTGAGCCGGCCGCGGCCGACGGCCTCCAGGGTCTTGGAGAGCACCGCCTCGAAGGCGCCCAGCTTGGCGTCCACGTAGTCGTCGGCCCGGCGCCGCAGCGTCTCCGGGTCGGCGCTGCGCTCGGGGGCGTCCGCGTCCTCGTAGCCCTGCTCGTCCAGACCGGGGCCCTGGCCGAGCAGCTTCTCGCGGCCGCGGTCGACGGAGCCGATGGTCTTGGTGAGCACGACCTCGAAGTTGGCGAGCTTGCTGTCCACGTAGTCGTCGGCCTCGGCGCGGATCTCCTCCGCCTCGCGGCGGGCCTCGGCCACGATGCGCTCCGCCTCGTCCTGGGACTGGCGGGCGACCTGGGTGTCCGAGATCATCGAGTCGCGCTCGGCGTGCGCCGACTCGATGATCCGGTTCGCCTCGAGGCGGGCCTCCTCGACCATCTGCTCGCGGCCGCCCAGCAGGGCCTCGGCCTGCGACAGCGAGTCGGGGAGCGCGGAGCGCACCTCTTCGAGCCTGCTCAGCAGCTCGGCACGGTTGACCACGCACGAGGCGGACATCGGCATGGACCGCGCGCCTTCGATGGCCGCGACGATCTCGTCGAGCTTCTTCTGCACGTCCACGGGCGTCAGTCTTTCCTCAGCGGGGCCCGGCCGGGTCCGGACGGGACATGCAGACTCTAGCGCTGCCCGAGCCGGTCGTTGAGAGCCGCCAGGATCGTCGGCGGCACCAAGTGGGAGATGTCACCGCCCCATTGGGCCACCTCCTTGACGAGACTGGAGGAGAGGAAGCTGTAGGTGGGGTTGGTCGGCACGAAGAGCGTCTCGACCCCGGACAGCCCGATGTTCATCTGGGCCATCTGCAGCTCGTAGTCGAAGTCGCTGACCGCGCGCAGACCCTTGACGATGGCCGGGATGTCGCGCTGCTTGCAGAAGTCGACGAGCAGCCCGTGGAACGACTCGACCTGCACGTTCCCGAATTCCGCGGTGACTTCCTGGATGAGGGCGATGCGCTCCTCGACCGAGAACAGACCCTGCTTGGACTGGTTGATCATCACCGCGACGTACACGGTGTCGTAGAGCCGGGAAGCGCGGGCGATGATGTCGAGATGTCCATTGGTGATGGGGTCGAAAGACCCCGGACAGACTGCGCGACGCAACTGAGACTCCTCGCTCTCCGGGCCGTTCATGACCCGGCGGTAACTTCGGCGGCGCGACCGTACCAAAGTGTCGCCTCGCCGTAACGGCGGGCCCTCACTGCCTCGAAGCCGTCGGGCCAGGGGGAGACTCCGCCACGGGTGCGCCGTTCCACGGTGACGATCGCGTCGTCATCCAGCCACCCCTGAATGCGGAGTGTGAGCAGGATCTCCCGCAGTTCGTCGTCGCCCATGTCGTAGGGCGGGTCCAGGAACGCCATGTCGAACGGGGTCGCGGGCGCCGGGCCGGCGATGACCTGCTCGGCCCGGCCGGCCCGCACCTCGGCGCCGGGCAGCCCGATCATCTGCACGTTCTCCCGGATGGTGCGGGCCGCGGCCGGGTCGGACTCGACCAGCAGGACGTGCTCGGCGCCGCGCGAGAGCGCCTCCAGCCCGATCGCCCCCGAGCCGCCGTACAGATCCAGCACCCTGGCACCGTTCAGCGTGCCGCGCAGCGACTCCCAGGTGGAGAACATCCCCTCCTTGGCGCGGTCCGAGGTGGGGCGGGTCCCATTGCCCGGGGGCACGGCCAGGCGGCGGCCACCGGCGGCTCCGGCGATCACGCGGGTCATCTCGTCCTTCACGTCCTCGACATCGTGGGGGAACGGCGCTGTTCGCGGCCGCTCCCCCACGATACGGAGTCACTCCCTGCCGGGCTCCTCCACCGCCCCCACCAGCGCGGTGGACGCGTAGCGGGACCAGGACAGGCAGCCGTCGGGCGGGCAGAACTCCGGGCGGCGCGGGTCGTGCCCCAGCTCACGCAGCTTGGTGCGGACCGAGTCCGGGGTCCGCCCGAAGCGGGCGGCTATCCGGGCGATGGTCTCGCTGTCGTGGAACCGCCGCAGCAGCTCCTCCTCGTGCTGCGGCACCCAGGGGGCGCCGTGGCCGGGGAACAGCTCCCGGAGCACGTCACGGTCGGGGATGGGCTCGGACACGTCGGCTACGAGCGCGAGGGCGCGCAGCGCGCGGTTGAGAGCGATCCGCAGGGACGGTACGTCCGCCATGGGCAGCCGCAGATCGCCGGACGCGAGAAGGGTGTCGGGGTCGTCCTCACTCCATCCGGAGAGGGTGAGAGTGACGTTGGTGTCGTCGTCGCTGGCGAGCTCGATCCGGAAGACCTTGTCGCCGAGCGGCAGTTCGTTGAGATGACGGAACGACATGCTTTTGCCCCCAAAGGTCCATCGACTTGGACTACGTCCATTCTCTCAGGGGGGTCTGACAATCGCCCTGCTCAGCACGGCAGTTCAGCCCTGTTCAACGGCCCGGTTCAGCCCTTGTCGAGGTACTCCTCGCGGTCCGCGTCGACCAGGCTCTCCAGGGCGCTGCGCAGGTCCGGGTGGTCGGCCAGTTCGGGGTCCGCGGCGACCAGTGCGGTGGCCTCGTCGCGGGCGGCGGCGATGACCTCCTCGTCGTCGATCACGGTCAGCATGCGCAGCGACGAACGGGTGCCGGACTGGGCCTGGCCGAGGACGTCGCCCTCGCGGCGCTGCTCCAGGTCGATACGGGACAGCTCGAAGCCGTCCAGGGTCGCCGCGACGGCGGAGAGGCGCTGCCGGGCGGGGCTCGCCTCGTGCGCCTCGGAGACGAGCAGGCAGAGCCCTGGAGCGGAACCCCGGCCGACGCGGCCGCGCAGCTGGTGGAGCTGGGAGACGCCGAAGCGGTCGGCGTCCATGATCACCATGACGGTGGAGTTCGGGACGTTCACCCCGACCTCGATGACGGTGGTCGCCACCAGCACGTCCACCTGGCCGGCGGCGAACCGGCGCATCACGTCGTCCTTGGCGTCCGGCTGCATCCTGCCGTGCAGCACCTCGACCCGCAGCCCGGCCAGCGGGCCCGCGGCGAGCTGCTCGGCGATGTCCAGGACGGCCAGCGGCGGGCGGCGCTCCGCGTCGTCCGGCTTCTTCTTCGCGTCCTCCTCGTCGCCGATGCGGGGGCAGACCACGTACGCCTGGTGGCCCTTCGACACCTCCTCCCGCACCCGCTCCCAGGCGCGGGACAGGAAGTGCGGCTTGTCCTTGGCCGGGACGACATGGGTGGCGATCGGCGAACGGCCGGCCGGCAGCTGGTCCAGGACGGACGTCTCCAGGTCGCCGAAGACGGTCATGGCGACCGTGCGCGGGATCGGGGTCGCGGTCATCACCAGCAGGTGCGGCGGTTTGGTGGCCTTGGCGCGCAGCGCGTCGCGCTGCTCGACGCCGAAGCGGTGCTGCTCGTCGACCACGACCAGGCCCAGATCGTGGAACTGGACCTTGTCCTCGATCAGCGCGTGCGTGCCGATCACGATCCCGGCGTCACCGCTGATGAGGTCCAGCAGGGCCTGGCGGCGGGCGGGCACCCCCATGGAGCCGGTGAGCAGCACGATCTTGGTGGCGTTCTCCGCGCCGCCGAGCATGCCCCCGCCGGCGAGGTCGCCCATCATCTCGGTGATCGACCGGTGGTGCTGCTGGGCGAGCACCTCGGTGGGCGCCAGCATCGCGGCCTGGCCGCCGGAGTCGACGACGGCGAGCATGGCGCGCAGCGCGACCAGCGTCTTGCCGGAGCCGACCTCGCCCTGGAGGAGCCGGTGCATGGGGTGTTCGGTCGCCAGGTCGGCGAAGATCTCGGCGGAGACCTTCCGCTGGCCTTCGGTGAGGGTGAAAGGCAGCCGGGTGTCGAACGTGGTCATCAGCCCGTCGGCGTGCGGCACGCGCGGGGTGGCGGGCAGCGCGGAGTCCGCGGCCCTGCGGCGCGCCAGGGCCACCTGCAGGACGTACGCCTCGTCCCATTTCAGCCGGTCCCGCGCCTCGGCGATGTCGGCCTTGGTACGCGGCCGGTGGATCTTCTCCAGCGCCTCGGAGAGCGGCGCCAGGCCGCGCGCCTCGCGCAGCGCGGCCGGCAGCGGTTCGCCGACGCCCGCCCAGCTGGTGCCCCGCATCGAGTCGAGGACCGTCTGCACGGACTGCGCGATCTGCCAGGAGCTGATCTGCTTGCACGCGGGGTAGAGCGGGATCTGCTGGTTGGCGAACGCGGCCGCCACGTCCGACTCCCCGCCCTTGGCGTCCTCCGCGTCCAGCAACTGGTAGTCGGGGTGGGCGAGCTGGCGGGTGCGGTTGAAGACCGAGACCTTGCCGGAGAACATCCCGCGGCGGCCGGGGATCAGCCGGTGGGCGTGGGCGTGCGCCGCCTTGCTGAAGAACACCAGGGTCAGCGAACCGCTGCCGTCGGTGACGACGACCTCCAGGCGGACGCCAGTGCCGCCGTTGTACGTCCTCTTGTCGGCCTTGGCGATCTCCGCGACGACGGTGACGTGCTCGTCGAGCGGGAGGTCGGCCAGCCGCGTCAGCTCGCCGCGCTCGGCGTACCGGCGCGGGTAGTGGTGCAGCAGGTCGCCGACGGTGTGCAGGTCGAGGTGGTCGGCGAGCACTTTTGCCGTGCGGCCGCCGACCGACTTCTTCAGGGGTTCGTCCAGGGCAGACATCGGGTCCATCTTTGCGCACGGCAGTGACAAAGCGGGTGCGGCCTGCGGCGAGCGGTTATTCGACGCCGATGAGGAGCGGGCAGGTCTGCTGGCCGCCCTGGTAGACGACGGTGTCCACCGTGATGTGGCCGGCCTGGACGTGGGCCTCGATGCGGTCCGCGAGGTCGGGCGGGGCGCCGGCGCCGAGGACGAGGGTGACCATCTCGCCGCCCGCGGCCAGCATGCGGTCGAGGACGATCGTGCCGGTCTCGACCAGGTTCCCGCCGATGACCGCGACATCGCCGTCGATCAGCCCGAGGACGTCGCCGGCCTGGCAGATGCCGGCCATGGTCCAGGACTGGTGCTCGGCGACGGCCAGTTCCGCGTAGCGGGTGGCGCCGGCCGCCGAGGTCATGGCGACGACGTCCTCGTCGAAGCGCCGTGCGGGCTCGTGGACGGCGAGCGCGGCGATGCCCTGCACCGGGGAGCGGGTGGGGATCAGGGCGACCCGGACGCCGTCGGCGCGGGCCCGGTCGGCGGCGGCGCCGGCGGCGTGCCGCAGTTCCACGTCGTTCGGGAGGAGCACCACTTCGCGGGCGTTGGCACGGCGGATCGCGGCCGCGATCTCGCCGCTGGCGGGCGGGTCGCCGGGGCGGACGGCGACGACGGTCGCGCCGGCCTGGGCGCAGAGGTCGGCCAGCCCGTCACCCCGTACGACGGCGACGACGGCGCGCCGCACCCGCTCCGGTGGCCGCCCGCTGTCCCCGGCACCCTCGTGGTGCCGGGAAACCGCATCGGGCACCACGGGGGTGTCGGTGTCCGTGTCGGGCCGCTCACGGACCTGGTCGCCGAAGTGGGTGACGCGGATCCGGTAGGGGCGGCCGGCCTCGATACCGGCCTCGATGGCGGCTCCCGCATCGTCCACGTGGACATGGACGTTCCACAGGCCGTCGCCGCCGACGACCACCAGGGAGTCCCCGAGGGCGTCCAGCCGCCCGCGCAGCGCGGGCAGGGCGGTGTCGGACGCCTCCAGCAGGTAGATGACCTCGAAGGCGGGCCCGCCGGGCACGACGTGCGGGTCCGAGCCGTCCTCGTCGCGGCAGCCGTACGGGACGGGCGGCGCGTGATCGGCCAGCGGTCCCATCGGCACCTCACCGGCCAGCGCGTCGGCGAGGGCGCCCAGCACGGCCACCAGGCCGCGTCCACCCGCGTCCACGACGCCGGCCCGGCCGAGTACGGCGAGCTGGCCGGTGGTGGCGGCGAGTGCGATGCGCGCGCCCTGGTGGGCGGCTCTCGCGACGGAGACCGGACCGCCGCCGTCCCGCTCCGCGGCGGTGGCCGCCTCGGTGGCGACGGTGAGCATCGTCCCCTCGACGGGGTGGGCGACCGCCAGGTACGCGGACCCGGCGGCCCGGCGCAGCGCCCGGCGCAGCAGTTCGGCGGTGTCCTGATCACCGGCCGCGGCAGTACCCCCGGCGGCTCCGTTGCCCGCCGCCTTCGACGCCACGTTTCCCGTCGCGGGATCGTCGGTGAGCGCTTCCGTCATGCCGCGCAGCAGCTGGGCGAGGATCGTGCCGGAGTTGCCGCGGGCGCCTATCAGGGCGCCGTGAGACATCGCGCGGAAGGCCTGGGCGAGGTCGGGGCTGTGTCCGGAGGCGGCATGACCGTCGAAGACGGCGTCGACGGACTGGGCGGCGGATTCCATCGTCAGGTACAGATTGGTGCCGGTGTCCCCGTCGGCGACCGGATACACGTTGATCGCGTCGATCTCCTCGCGGGCCCGGCCCAGCGCCTGGAGGGCCAGTCGGCACCACGCGCGCACCGCGGAAGCGTCGAGCGTGTGCGGCACCAAGTCCTCCTGCGGACACCTGAAGCGGAGACTGCTGCAGGTGAGGGTATCCGTGACACCGGTCACGGCGGCAGTCGGCCGGGGCGGCGGACCCCGCGACCGTGGTAATTTCGTTGTGCGGGAGTGGCCGTTGTATGCTGCTCCGGTTGTCCGGGAATCTCCCGGGCTTTTCACTGTAAGTGCATCTCGAAGTCTTTGGAGTGACCCGTGGCTGCCAACTGCGACGTCTGCGGCAAGGGGCCGGGCTTCGGCAACGCTATTTCCCACTCGCACCGCCGTACTCCCCGCCGTTGGAATCCCAACATTCAGCGGGTGCGTGCTGTGGTCGGTCGGACGCCGAAGCGCCTCAATGTCTGCACCTCGTGCATCAAGGCCGGCAAGGTCTCGCGCTGACGCGTACACGTCGTAGCAGCGCAGCCTTGCGGCTACTCGAAGCCGGTCCACCTCAGGGTGGGCCGGTTTTCTTGCGTTCGGGGCCGGTTTTCTTGCGTTCGGGGCCGGTCGCCGGGCGCTGACGCCACCAGCAGCTCGGCGCTCAGAGCTCCCGGCGCTGCCGCCAGGCGTGGTCCACCGGGCCGATGCCGCCGCCCAGCCGGAAGCCGGCCGCGATGGCGCCCGTGACGTAGTCCTTGGCGGCGCCGACCGCCGCCGGCACCTCCAGGCCCAGCGCCAGGTACGAGGCGATGGCGCTGGCCAGCGTGCAGCCGGTGCCGTGGGTGTGCCGGTTGTCGTACCGGGCGGCGCGGAACCAGTGCTCCCGCGAACCGTCGGAGAGCAGGTCCACGGCGTCGCCGTCGAGATGGCCGCCCTTGATCAGGACCCAGCGCGGCCCGAGCGCCAGTACCGCTTCCGCGGCCTCGCCCATCGCCGCCTCGCCGTCCACCACGACACCCGTCAGCTGGGTGACCTCGTCGAGGTTCGGGGTGGCGACGGTGGCCACGGGCAGCAGCTCGGTGCGGACGACCTCCAGAGCCCCGGCCGTCAGCAGGGAGTCCCCGTGCTTGGAGATGCCGACCGGGTCGACGACCACGGGGGCGCCCACGTCCGCCAGCAGAGCGGCCACCTCGGAGGCGATCGCGGCCGAGGAGAGCATGCCGGTCTTGACGGCCTGGACGCCGATGTCGTCGACCACGGCGCGGAACTGCGCGCGAACGGCCGCCACCGGCAGCTCCCAGGCCCCCTGGACGCCCAGCGAGTTCTGCGCGGTGACCGCGGTCAGCACGCTCATGCCGTGCACGCCGAGCGCCAGCATCGTCTTCAGGTCGGCCTGGATGCCCGCACCGCCGCCGGAATCGGATCCGGCGACGGTGAGCACCCTGGGCGGGGACGTTCGCATACCCGTGAACCTAGTCCCCGGCGCCCTCCGCCGTGGTGTCGCCGAAGTGGTCCCAGCCGCCGGCCTTGTCCCAGGCGGCGCCGTCCACGGTGACGTGCGGGGTGCCGGGGGCCTTGAGCACCTCGCCGATCACCCGCCAGCGGGCCGGGAGCTTCACGTCGGGCGGGAAGGCCGCGACGATCGCGTGGTCTTCTCCCCCGGTCAGCACCCAGTGCAGCGGGTCCACGCCGACCGCCTGCCCGATGTCGGACATCTGCGCGGGCACGTCGATGTCCGCGGACTTCAGGTTGATCAGCACCCCGCTGGCCGTCGCGATGTGCCCGAGGTCGGCCACCAGTCCGTCGCTGACGTCCGTCATCGCGGTGGCGCCGAGCTCGGCCGCCGCGGGGCCCGCGTGGTACGGCGGCTCGGGCCGCCGGTGCGCCTCGACGAAGGCGCGCGGAGAGCGGAAGCCGCGGGAGAGCACCGCGAGGCCGGCCGCCGACCAGCCCAGCCAGCCGGTCACCGCGATGACGTCGCCGGGCCGGGCGCCGGACCGGGTGACGGGCTCGCGGTTGCGCAGGTCGCCGAGGGCGGTGATCGCGACCGTGATCGTGTCGCCGCGCACCACGTCGCCGCCGACCACGGCGGCACCCGCCACCTGGCACTCGTCGCGGATGCCGTCCATCAGCTCGATCGGCCAGGTGGCCGGCAGCTCTGCCGGGACGACCAGCGCCAGCAGGACCGCGGTGGGCACCGCGCCCATCGCGGCGATGTCCGCGAGGTTCTGTGCGGCGGCCTTGCGGCCGACGTCGTAGGCGGTCGACCAGTCACGCCGGAAGTGCCGGCCTTCGAGCAGCACATCGGTGGTGGCGACCACCCGGCGGTCCGGCGCGGCCACCACCGCCGCGTCGTCCCCAGGCCCCAGGCGTACATTGGGAGTGGTCGTGAGCCGGGAGGTCAACTCCCTGATCAACCCGAACTCCCCCAACTCGCCCACGGTCCCCTTCATCTGTTTGTCCCTTTCACGTCGTCATTCCCCTGGAGATTCCGCTCAAAGCGAGTGCTCGGTACCGCGCGGGTCTCCCCGCGCCGTGCGGCGACGCGATAACGTGGCGTCCCCCCTCCCACATGATCCTCGAAGCCGCCCTGGAGGTTCCGTGGTACAGGCGTACATCTTGATCCAGACCGAGGTTGGGAAGGCCTCGGCAGTAGCGGAGACGATTGCGAAGATCTCCGGCGTCATTCAGGCCGAAGATGTCACCGGTCCCTACGACGTCATCGTCCGGGCCCAGGCAGACACGGTCGACGACCTGGGCCGCATGGTGGTCGCGAAGGTACAGCAGGTGGACGGGATCACCCGTACTCTGACCTGTCCCGTCGTCCATCTGTAGCCCCCGACTATGCTCGTCCGGTGATAGCTTTTCGCCGGTTCGCGCTGATTTCCGTTGCCGCCGTCGCGTGCTTGTCCGCGGCGGCGGTCTTCGTTTCCGCAGCCGGTCCGGCCGATGAGACGCCCGTTCCGGCTCCGGACGCGCGGGCCGCCGTCTACTGCCGTGCGCTGCACCGGGATCTGCCGCACTCCGTCAATGGACTCGGCGTGCATGATCTCAGGCCCGCGTCCGACTTCACCGCCGGGTGGGGAAATCCGGCGATCGTGCTGCGCTGCGGGGTGCCGAGGCCGCAGGCGATGAACGATTCCAGCGCGGACTCGGTGGAGGTGGACGGCGTCGGCTGGCTGATCCAGGCCCAGGGCGACGGCAGCTTCAAGCTCACCACGACGCTGCGCAAGGCGTACGTCGAGGTCACCCTCCCCAAGAAGTACGCCGGCGACGTCGGTCCCCTCACCGACCTCGCCGGCGCCGTCAAGAAGACGATCCCGAACGAACTCTAGGGCGTGTTGCGAAAGGAGCGCCGTTCGCCCGGAGGGCGTGGCCCACGGCGTCCGGTGCGTGCGCTCCCAAGGCGGAGGGTCGTCCTCGTACCGGACGTACGTGGACGAGCCCGACAACGCAGCGAGGGTACGTGCCAGGCGTCGTGGGCCAGGCGGGACTTTCGCAACACGCCCTGGGCCGCGCCCTGGCGCGGGCGGCGGCCTGGAGCGAGCCGTGTTCTAGCGCAGCCCGGTCCGGCGGCGCAGTGCGGCCTGGATCAGTCGGTCCACCAGCTCCGGGTACTCCACGCCGCTCTCCTGCCACATCCGCGGGTACATGGAGATGGGCGTGAAGCCGGGCATCGTGTTGATCTCGTTGATGACGAACTCTCCGCTGTCGAGCAGGAAGAAGTCCGCGCGGACCAGACCCTCGCAGGAGACCGAGTCGAAGGCCGCGACGGCGAGCCGCTGCACCTCGGCGGTCTGCTCGGGGGTGAGCGGCGCCGGCACGATGCCCTCGGCCGAGTCGATGTACTTGGCCTCGAAGTCGTAGAAGTCGTGGGCGGTGACCGGCGGGATCTCGGCCGGGAGGCTGGCGCGCGGGCCGTCCTCGAACTCCAGGACGCCGCACTCGATCTCACGGCCGCGCAGCAGCGACTCGACGATGACCTTCGGGTCGTGCCGCCGGGCCTCCTCGATCGCCTCGTCGAGACCGGACGCGTCCTCGACCTTGCTGATGCCCATGGACGAGCCCGCGCGGGCGGGCTTCACGAAGAGCGGCCAGCCGTGGTCCGCGGCGAACTCCACGATGCTCCGGCGGGCGGTCTCCTGGTCGCTCTCCCAGTCACGCGGCCGGATCACCAGATACGGCCCGACCGGCAGGCCGAAGGAGATGAAGACCCGCTTCATGTACTCCTTGTCCATGCCGACGGCCGAGGCGAGGACGCCCGCACCCACGTAGGGCACGCCGGACAGCTCCAGCAGGCCCTGCAGGGTGCCGTCCTCGCCGTAGGGGCCGTGCAGCACGGGGAAGACGACATCGACGTCGCCGAGGGCCTTGGGCACCACTCCGGGCTCGCTGTAGACGACCTCGCGGTTGGCCGGGTCGACCGGGAGCACGACGGTGCCCTCGTGGTCGGTGACCTGTTCCACGGTCGGCATCCGGCGGTCGGTGATCCCCATCCGGTCCGGGTCGTCGCTGGTCAGCGCCCAGCGGCCGTCCGTCGTGATCCCGATGGGAAGGACGTCGTACTTCGACCGGTCGATGGCCCGCAGCACGCTGGCCGCGGTGACCACCGACACCCCGTGCTCGGAGCTGCGTCCGCCGAAGACGAGCGCTACCCGAGGCTTGCGCTGCGGTTGGTCGGGAGTCTGGGAAGAAGGCAGATTGCTCATGGTTCGTTGACCCTACCGCTCGGATTTCGCGGAGCGGGACATCAGCTCCTTGACGGCCACGACCGGCGGCTTCCCGTTGTGCACGATGTCCACGACGGTGTCCGTGATCGGCATGTCGACACCGTGCCGGCGTGCCAGATCGGCCACCGACTCGCAGGACTTCACGCCCTCGGCAGTCTGCCGGGTGACCGCGATGGTCTCCGCGAGCGACATGCCGCGGCCGAGGTTGGTGCCGAAGGTGTGGTTGCGGGACAGCGGCGACGAGCAGGTGGCGACCAGGTCGCCCATGCCGGCCAGCCCCGCGAAGGTGTGCGCGTCGGCCCCCATCGCCAGGCCCAGCCGCGTCGTCTCGGCCAGCCCGCGGGTGATCAGCGAGGCCTTGGTGTTGTCGCCGAGCCCCATGCCGTCGGCGATGCCGACGGCGAGCGCGATGACGTTCTTGACCGCTCCGCCGAGTTCGCAGCCGACCACGTCGGCGTTGGTGTACGGGCGGAAGTAGGCGGTGTGGCACGCGGCCTGGAACCGCTGGGCCACCGACTCGTCGCGGCAGGCGACCACGGAGGCGGCGGGCTGCCGGGCGGCGATCTCCTTGGCCAGGTTGGGGCCGGAGAGCACCGCGACCCGCTCGGGGCCGGCCTTGGCCACCTCTTCGATGACCTCGCTCATCAGCTTGGCGGTGCCGAGTTCGACACCCTTCATCAGGCTGACCAGGACGGCGTCGGGGCGCAGCAGGGGCGCCCACTCGGCGAGGTTGCCGCGCAGCGTCTGGGACGGGACGGCCAGGACGACGAATTCGGCGTCCCTGGCGGCCTCGGCCGGGTCGGTGGTGGCCCGTACGGCCTCGGGGAGCGCGATTCCCGGCAGGTAGTCGGGGTTCATGTGGGTGGCGTTGACCGCCTCGACCAGCTCGGGCCGGCGTCCCCACAGCGAGACGTCACATCCGGCGTCGGCGAGCACCATCGCGAACGCGGTGCCCCAGGAGCCGGTTCCGTACACCGCGCAGCGCGTTGACACTTACGACTCCTCCTGCTGATCCGTCGGGTTCTTCACGGGCTGCCGTACGGGCTCGGGTTCCGCTGCGGGCCGCGGCACGGGCTCCGGTGCGGGCTTCCGCGTGGTGCCGCCGGTCTTCGCGGCCCGTTCCGCCTTGTCCGCCCGGCGGGCGCGGGCCGCCTGGCGCGGGTCGTAGAGCGCGGCGGGCGCGGGCTCCCCGCGCAGCACGGCGAGCAGCTCGGTGATCTCCGCCATGATCACCTCGGTGACCTCGCGCAGCACCTCCGCGGTGGGCTCCTGGCCGTAGAACCGCGACAGGTCGACGGGCGGGCCGGCGATCACCCGCAGGGTCTTCCGGGGAAAGAGGAAGAACTTCTTTCCCTTGGCGTACGGCGGCATCGCCTCGTTGGCGCCCCATTGCGCGACCGGGATCACCGGCGCCTTGGTGAGCAGCGCGACCCGTGCGGCGCCGGTCTTGCCGGTCATCGGCCACTGGTCGGGATCACGGGTGAGCGTGCCCTCCGGATAGAACGCGACGCATTCGCCGGAGTTGATCGCGGCGACGGCGGCGCGGAACGCGTTGGCGGCGTCAGTGGACTCCCGGTAGACCGGAATCTGACCTGTTCCGCGCAGCATCATGCCGACAAAGAAGATCTTGAAGAGCCCGGCCTTCGCGAGCAGGCGCGGAACCCGTCCGGTGTTGTACTGGAAATGGCCGTACGACAGCGGGTCGAGGAATGAGTTGTGGTTGACGGCCGTGATGAATCCACCGTCGGCCGGAATGTGCTCCATTCCGCGCCAATCCCGCTTGAAGAGGACAAGAAGCGGCGGTTTCGCGATGGCGGCTGCGAGCCGGTACCAGAAGCCGATTCTGCGGCGGGACACCAGAACTTCCTCCTCATTGCACGAGGCTGCACCAGTGCAGCCGCACAAGTGTCGCCGGTACGCACACCGTAACGCCAGGGCGGGCGGGGCGAGGGGCGCGCCCCCGGGGAAGCTGCGTCGCCGGTGCCTGCGGGAGTCCCCTGGCGGGGAATCGGGCCAAGGAACAAGGGGTGGGTCCGTGGCCGTCGGGCGGGTGGGTCACCGCACAATGGTTCGGTGCCCGTATCCGTGATGTGGTCCCTCGTCGTACCGCTGAAGCCGCTCGCCGTGGCCAAGAGCCGGCTGGCGCCGGCCGCGGGGACGGTGCGGCCGGGGCTGGCGCTGGCGTTCGCCCAGGACACCGTGGCCGCCGCGCTGGCCTGCGCACAGGTGTGGAGCGTCACCGTCGTCACCGACGATCCGCTGGCGGCGGCGGAACTGGCCGCCCTGGGGGCCCGGATCGTGCCGGACGCTCCGGCGGCCGGACTCAACGCGGCTCTCGCGTACGGCGGGCACCTCATCCGGTCCGCCACTCCCGATGCGGCCGTGGCGGCCCTGAACGCCGATCTCCCGGCCCTGCGCCCGCTGGAGCTGTCCGCAGTGCTCAACAGCGCCGCGAGAGCCTCAGGGAGGGCATTTCTGGCCGATGCGGCGGCGATCGGCACCACGTTGCTCACCGCGCCGCCGGGTCATGACCTGGCGCCGGCGTTCGGCGGTGCCTCCCGGGCCCGGCACCGGGCATCCGGCGCCCGGGAGATCACGCTGCGCGGTGTGGACTCCGTGCGCCAGGACGTCGACACCCCCGCCGACCTGCGGGTGGCGCTGGCCCTGGGGGTCGGCCCGCGGACCGCGGACGTCGCCGCCGGGCTGCTCATCACCGACTGACCGGCGCGGCACCTGTCCCCACGGGAGGCCGCACGCGGTGTCGCGGCGGTGGGCGCATTCACTAGGCTTCCGGTCATGCAGGCGACCGCGTACACATACGACCCCGGGACACGTGCCGGCAGCGTGCTGCTCGACGACGGGACTCCGCTGCCGTTCGACGCGGCGGCCTTCGACGCGGGGGGCCTGCGGCTGCTGCGGCCGGGCCAGCGGGTGCGGATCCGCACCGAGGGGGACGGCGACGACCGCCGGGTGGTCTTCCTGACGCTGCAGACCTTCGCGGATCCCCAGGCGCCCAAGGCGTAGCGGCGGGCCGGGAGCCGCCGGACCTGCCGGAGAACGGCGCGGGCCGGGCTCCCTGGTGGGGAGCCCGGCCCGTCGCGGCCTGCAGGTGGTGACTACTTCTTCGCAGTCCGCTTCACAGCGGTCTTGCGGGCGGCACTCTTCTTGGCCGGGGCCTTCTTCGCCGTGGCCTTCTTGGCCGGGGCGGACTTCTTGGCGGCGGCCTTCTTGGCGGTGGCGGCCTTCTTGGCCGGGGTCGCCTTCTTCGCCGCGGCGGTGGTCTTCTTCGCCGTGGTCTTCTTGGCGGTCACTGTCTTCTTCGCGGGAGCCGCCTTCTTGGCGGTCACGGCCTTCTTCGCCGCGGTGGCCTTCTTGGCCGTGGCCTTCTTGGCCGCGGCCTTGGCGGTGGTACGGGTGGAAGCCCCGCCACTCAGGCTGCCCTTGGGCGCCTTCTTGACCGCGACATCGTTCTTCGGGAGCTTCTTGGCCCCGCTGACCAGGTCCTTGAAGCCCTGACCCGCGCGGAAGCGCGGCACCGAGGTCTTCTTGACCCGGACCCGCTCCCCGGTCTGGGGGTTGCGGGCATAGCGGGCGGGACGGTCGACCTTCTCGAACGAACCGAATCCGGTGACCGAGACCCGGTCGCCGGAGACGACCGCGCGGACGATCGCGTCGAGAACCGCGTCAACCGCGTCCGCGGCGGCCTGGCGGCCACCTACCTTGTCGGCAATCGCTTCTACGAGCTGCGCCTTGTTCACGTCTTCCCCTTCGGAAACTTTGCCCGGCGAATGAGTACGGGCTTTTTCGCACGTTAGGCGGATATATACCGCAAATCAAATACGAAACGGGCGAATCACCCTTGTGCCGCAACGAACTCGGCTCTCAGACAGTTCCTTGATCAAGAAATCTGCCCTGGTCGAGCTCCCGCAGGAAGACGTCCAGACGCCGTGCCGCACCGGCGAGATCATGCTTGGCCGCAGCAGTCACGACGAGGAGTTTCCGGTTCAACTCCAGCCTTACGTCATCGGGTACTTGGAGATTCGCGACGCGCGCGTGCGCCTCCTTCAGCCGGGCGGCGAGGACCCCGTAGAGCTCGAGTTGGCCATCGCGTTCCATGTACCGATTGTGCCATCTGCGGTGAGTTGTCGCGCACGACAGGACCAATGTCTCGCGCGACAGGGCCAATACGGTGGTCCGGGCATGCCGAAGCGCCCCCCGCGGACCGCGGAAGGCGCTTCGAAATCCGGCCGGATCCCCTCGCAGGGACGGTCAGACCTGCACGGTGCTCGGCTTGTGCGCCGGGCGGGAGCGCTCATAGGTGGTGATGTCCGCCTCGTTGGCGAGGGTCAGGCTGATGTCGTCCAGCCCTTCCAGCAGGCGCCAGCGGGCGTTGTCGTCCAGCTCGAACGCCGCGGTGATGCCCTCGGCGCGCACTTCCCTGGCCACCAGGTCGACCGTGACCTCGGCGGTCGGGTCGGCCTCGGTCAGCTTCCACAGCCGCTCGACGGTCTCCTGCGGCAGCACGACCGTGAGCAGGCCGTTCTTGAGCGAGTTGCCCCGGAAGATGTCCGCGAAGCGGGACGAGATCACGGCTTTGAAGCCGTAGTTCTGCAGCGCCCACACCGCGTGCTCGCGGGACGAGCCGGTGCCGAAGTCGAAGCCGGCGACCAACACGGTCGCCCCCGCGCGCTCGGGCAGGTTGAGAACGAATTTCTCGTCCTTGCGCCAGGCCTCGAAGAGCCCGTCCTCGAAGCCGTTGCGGGTGACCTTCTTCAGCCAGTGGGCCGGGATGATCTGGTCGGTGTCGACGTTGCTGCGGCGCAGCGGGACGGCCCGGCCGGTGTGTGTGGTGAACGCTTCCATCGGTATCAGGCCTCCACAGCGGTACGGGCGTCGGAGTCGGTCAGGTCCGCGGGCGAAGCGAGGTGCCCGAGTACCGCCGTGGCGGCGGCGACCTGCGGCGATACCAGGTGCGTACGGCCGCCCTTGCCCTGCCGTCCCTCGAAGTTGCGGTTGGAGGTGGACGCGGAGCGCTCACCAGGGGCGAGTTGGTCGGGGTTCATGCCCAGGCACATCGAGCAACCGGCGTGCCGCCATTCGGCGCCGGAAGCGGTGAAGACCTTGTCCAGGCCCTCGGCGACGGCCTGCAGGGCGACCCGGACGGAGCCGGGGACGACCAGCATGCGGACGCCGTTGGCCACCTGTCGACCCTCGACGATGGACGCCGCGGCCCGCAGATCCTCGATCCGGCCGTTGGTGCAGGAGCCGACGAAGACGGTGTCGACCTTGACCTCGCGCAACGGCTGGCCCGCGTGAAGTCCCATGTACTCCAGGGCCTTCTCGGCGGCCTGGCGGTCGCTGGGGTCGTCGAACGACGCCGGGTCCGGCACCGAGGCGCTCAGCGGGGCGCCCTGGGCGGGGTTGGTGCCCCAGGTGACGAACGGGGCCAGTGCGGCACCGTCGATGTAGACCTCGTGGTCGAAGACCGCGTCGTCGTCGGTGCGCAGGGTCTGCCAGTACTCGACGGCGGCGTCCCAGTCCGCGCCCGTGGGGGCGTGGTCACGGCCCTGCAGATAGTCGAACGTGGTGCGGTCGGGGGCGATCATGCCGGCCCGCGCGCCCGCCTCGATCGACATGTTGCAGACGGTCATCCGGGCTTCCATCGACAGCTTCTCGATGGCCGGGCCGCGGTACTCGATGACATAGCCCTGGCCGCCGCCGGTGCCGATCTTCGCGATGATGGCGAGGATCAGGTCCTTGGCGGTGACATCGGCGGGCAGTTCGCCACCGACGGTGATCGCCATGGTCTTGGGGCGGGCCAGCGGCAGGGTCTGGGTGGCCAGAACGTGCTCGACCTGGCTGGTGCCGATGCCGAACGCGAGCGCGCCGAAGGCGCCGTGCGTGGAGGTGTGGCTGTCGCCGCACACCACGGTGGTGCCGGGCTGGGTCAGGCCCAGCTGCGGTCCCACCACGTGGACGACGCCCTGCTCGACGTCACCCAGCGGGTGCAGACGGACACCGAACTCCGCGCAGTTCTTACGCAGCGTCTCCAGCTGGGTACGGGAGACCGGGTCGGCGATCGGCTTGTCGATGTCGAGGGTCGGAGTGTTGTGGTCCTCCGTGGCGATGGTGAGATCGGTCCGCCGCACCTGGCGCCCGTTCAACCGCAGACCGTCGAAGGCCTGGGGGCTGGTCACCTCGTGCAGCAGGTGCAGATCGATGTAGAGAAGGTCGGGCTCGCCCTCGGCGCGCCGGACGACATGGTCGTCCCAGACCTTTTCCGCGAGTGTCCTACCCATCGCTGTCCCTCCGACCGGCGTCGCTGCCGGCCAACTCGTCTGATGTGGACTCCGTCCGGTCCCCTGGTTCCGGTCGGCGTCCCTGCCGTGCTCCCCAGCCTGACGCTTTCGCTGGAAAATTGAACTTGCGTTTCACAGTGTGAGACGCGAATATCGTTGCATGGACAACTCTAGCGGCGTCGGCGTTCTCGACAAGGCGGCTCTGGTGCTCAGCGCGCTGGAGTCCGGACCGGCCACCCTGGCCGGGCTTGTCGGCGCCACGGGCCTCGCCCGCCCCACCGCGCACCGCCTCGCGGTCGCGCTCGAACATCACCGGCTGGTCGCCCGTGACATGCAGGGCCGCTTCATCCTGGGCCCCCGGCTCTCCGAGCTCGCCGCCGCGGCGGGCGAGGACCGGCTGCTGGCCACGGCGGGACCGGTCCTCACCCACCTGCGGGACGTGACCGGCGAGAGCGCCCAGCTCTACCGGCGCCAGGGCGACATGCGGATCTGTGTGGCCGCCGCGGAACGGCTGTCCGGGCTGCGGGACACCGTGCCGGTCGGCTCGACGCTGCCGATGAAGGCCGGGTCCGCCGCCCAGGTCCTGATGGCATGGGAAGAGCCGGAGCGGCTGCACCGTGGTCTCCAGGGTGCCCGATTCACGGCCACCGCGCTCTCCGGCGTACGCCGCCGGGGCTGGGCCCAGTCCATCGGCGAGCGGGAGCCGGGCGTCGCCTCCGTCTCCGCGCCGGTGCGCGGGCCCTCGAACCGGGTGGTCGCCGCCGTCTCGGTCTCCGGACCGATCGAGCGGCTGACCCGGCACCCGGGCCGGATGCACGCCCAGGCCGTCATCGACGCCGCGGGACGGCTCTCCGAGGCCCTGCGCCGCAACGGCTGAGACCGCGCTTTCCCACCACCACCCGTACCGAGCGCGCCGGTGCCGGGGGCTCCGTCCAAGCCCCCGGCACCGGCGCGCACCTGTTTCCCGTCCCCGGACGGCAGCCCGCCCGGTACGTCAGCCCGCCCCGGTACGTCAGCCCGCCCGGTACGCCAGGCGCTCCTTGGCGCTCTCGCCGCGGCGGCCGACCGGAATGACCCCGGTGGCCTCGCCCAGGCCGAACGCCGGCATGTTGATGTAGACCTGCTCGTAGCTGCCCGCGGGCACCGCGTAGGTCTCGTGGAAGAAGCCGACCTTGTTCTTCCCCGCCCGCACCCGCCGGTTGAAGGCCGCCCACGCCGGGCGGTGCTCGCCGTCCTGCGCCGAGGCGTAGGCGATCAGCTGCTCACGCGACTCCCAGTACTGGGTCACCTCGAAGACCCGCGGCATGCCCAAGTGGAGCCGGAAGCCCAGCAGTCCTCTCTCCTTCTCCCGCGACAGCTCCTTGAGCATGCGCGGCATCGCCCTCATCACCGGCCACCAGCTGCGCAGGGCCCAGAAGTTGTTGATCCGCATTCCGATGAGAAAGACGATCACCTCACCCTCCGCAGCGGCGGTGGTCCGGCCCTCGAACAGTTCGGCGCTCATGGTGGCTCCCCGGTGTCGTTGTATTGGATAGCTTCACTATCCATGGTTGGATAGTGCCACTCTCCAAGGAAGGGCGCAAGAGGATGAAGCTCGCGGAACTGAGTGAACGCAGCGGGCTCCCGGCCGCCACGATCAAGTACTACCTGCGGGAGCAACTGCTGCCCCCCGGCCGCCGGATCACCGCCACCCAGGCGGAGTACGGCGACGACCATCTGCGCCGGCTGCGCCTCGTCCGGGCCCTCATCCAGGTCGGGAGGATGCCGGTGGCCACCGCGCGCCAGGTACTGGCGGCGGTCGAGGACGAGTCGCTGGACCAGAACACGCGGCTGGGTGCCGCCGTCTGGGCGCTGCCGCAGGGTCCGAAGCCGGTCGAGGACGATCCGGCGACCGCGGTCGCCCGGCGCGAGGTGGAGCTGCTCATGCGGCGGCTCGCCTGGCAGGAATGCCTGGACGCCGGCGAGGAGGCCCCGGCCTGGGCGACGCTCGTGGTGGCGGTGTCGGCACTGGTCCGGCTCGGATATCCCTGTGACGCCGACGACTTGGCGCCGTACGCCCGGGCCGCGGCCCAACTGGCCGTTACCGACCTGGATCTTGTCGAAGGGTTCAGCACCCCCCTCGAACAGGTCGAGGCGGCGGTCGCGCTCACCGTGCTCTACGAGCCGGTCCTGCTGAGTCTGCGCCGACTCGCGGAGGCCGAGGAGTCCAACCGCCGTTTCGGCACCGGAGATTGAGCGCCGGCCCGGCGGGGCGCGAGGACACAGCAAAGAGGCCCTCCGCCGTGGCGGAGGGCCTCTTCGATACGTACCCCCGACCGGATTCGAACCGGCGCTACTGCCGTGAGAGGGCAGCGTGCTAGGCCGCTACACAACGGGGGCTCGCACTTGCTTCAACATACGCGGTACTGCGCTGGGGTACCAGGACTCGAACCTAGACTAAGGGAACCAGAAACCCTCGTGCTGCCAATTACACCATACCCCATGGTGTGTCAAGTACCCCCGACCGGATTCGAACCGGCGCTACTGCCGTGAGAGGGCAGCGTGCTAGGCCGCTACACAACGGGGGCCCTAGCGATCCTGCATCGTCACGGTCAGGTGCGACCCGAAGGTGACGGAGAGAAGGATCTGTACCCCCGACCGGATTCGAACCGGCGCTACTGCCGTGAGAGGGCAGCGTGCTAGGCCGCTACACAACGGGGGCTCGCACTTGCTTTGTACTGCGCTGGGGTACCAGGACTCGAACCTAGAATAAGGGAACCAGAAACCCTCGTGTTGCCAATTACACCATACCCCACCAAAACACAACCCCCTGGCCGGGGGTTTGTTTGATGTTGCGCTTCCGGCCTGGCCTTTCGGCCCGGTTGGGCGGCGCAGGAAGAACATTACCCGATGGGGGACGGGGCTCCAAAACCGGTATTCGCAGCCAGCAGCGCGGGCAGCTCCGCCAGTCCGATGATCCTTCGCAGGCCCGACGGGATATCCGGTCCCGCGGCGGTGCCCCGGCGGTCCAGCCAGATGCCGAACAGACCCGCCTCGTCCGCACCACGGGCATCGATCTCGGGCTGGTCGCCGACGTACGCCACCTCGGCGGGCGGCAGGCCCAGCGCCGCGCACCCCGCCAGGAACGCCCCGGCGGCGGGCTTGCTCACCCCCAGCTCCGCCGCGCACAGCAGCACCTCGAAACGGTCCCGCAGCCCGAGCGTGCGCAGCTTGCGCTCCTGGTGGACGGTGCTGGAGTTCGACAGAACTCCCTGCCGGTAGCCGGGCGCCAGCGCCGCCACGGCGGGCGAGGCGTCCGGGAACAGGGCCCAGGCGGCCTCGTAGTGGGAGACGTAACGGGAGAACCAGGCGGACGCCTCCGCGTCGCTCAGCGGCTCACCCAGGAACTCGCGGACCCGGTCGCGGCGCTGGCCCTCGTAGTCGACGGCTCCGTCCGCGAAACGCTGCCAGTGGCGCGCGGTGATCAACTGCCAACGACCGAGGGCCTGGCCGGCGGATTCGGATCCGCCGGCCAGGCCCTCGGCCACCACATGCTGCACAAACCCCTGCTCGTCGGCTGTCGTGAAGTCGAACAGGGTGTCGTCTACGTCCCAGAGGACGGCACGGATCGGCATGCCGCCAACCCTAGGACGGTGGCCCCGGAGCCGTCAGCCCCAGGACCGGACAGGCCCTAGCCGGCGAGCTTCGCCAGTGCGGCGTCGACGCGGGCCAGGGTGCGCTCGCGGCCGAGCACCTCCAGGGACTCGAAGAGCGGCAGGCCGACCGTGCGGCCGGTGACCGCCACGCGGACCGGGGCCTGGGCCTTGCCGAGCTTCAGGCCGTGCTCCTCGCCGGCCGCCAGCACGGCGCCCTTCAGCGACTCCGGGTCGGACCAGTCCGCGTCGGCGAGCTTGGCGCGGGCGGTGCGCAGCAGGGCGTCGGAGCCCTCCTTCATCGCCTTCTGCCAGGACGCCTCGTCCTCGGCCGGCTGGCCCAGGAAGAGGAAGTCGACATTGGCCGTGATGTCCGAGAGGACCTGGAGGCGGGTCTGGGCGTACGGGGCGATGGCCTCGAAGGCCGCCTGGTCGAAGGCCTCGGGGGCCCAGGGTGCGAACGGCGCCTTCAGCCACGGGGCACAGGCCGCCATGAACGCCTTCACGTCCAGCATCCGCAGGTGCTCGGCGTTGATGTGCTCGCACTTCTTGAGGTCGAAGCGCGCCGGGTTGGCGTTGACGTCCGCGATGTCGAAGGCCGCGACCATCTCCTCCATCGAGAAGAGGTCCTGGTCGGCCGAGAGGGACCAGCCGAGCAGCGACAGGTAGTTGAGCAGACCCTCTGGCAGGAAGCCGCGCTCGCGGTACAGGTTGAGCGAGGACTCCGGGTCGCGCTTGGAGAGCTTCTTGTTGCCCTCCCCCATGACGTACGGGAGGTGGCCGAACGCCGGGGTGGTGCCGTTGCCGACGCCGATCTCGGCGAGGGCGCCGTAGAGCGCGATCTGCCGCGGGGTGGAGGACAGCAGGTCCTCGCCGCGCAGCACGTGCGTGATCTCCATCAGCGCGTCGTCCACCGGGTTGACCAGCGTGTAGAGCGGCGCCCCGTTGGCCCGGACGATACCGAAGTCGGGCACGTTCTCCGGGGTGAAGGTCAGCTCGCCGCGCACCAGGTCGGTGAAGGTGATCGGCGCGTCCGGCATCCGGAAGCGGACGATCGACGTGCGGCCCTCGGCCTGGTAGGCCGCGATCTGCTCGGCGCCGAGGTCACGGCAGTGGCCGTCGTAGCCGGATGGCTTGCCGGCGGCGCGGGCGGCGGCCCGGCGGGCGTCCAGCTCGGGCGTGGTGCAGTAGCAGTCGTAGGCGTGCCCGGCGTCCTGGAGCTTCTTCGCGACGTCCGCGTAGATGTCCATGCGCTCGGACTGCCGGTACGGGGCGTGCGGGCCGCCGACCTCGGGACCCTCGTCCCAGTCGAAGCCGAGCCAGCGCATCGCGTCGAGCAGCTGCTGGTAGGACTCCTCGGAGTCCCGGGCCGCGTCGGTGTCCTCGATACGGAAGATCAGTTTGCCCTGGTGGTGCCGGGCGAACGCCCAGTTGAACAGGGCGGTGCGGACCAGGCCCACATGCGGGTTGCCGGTCGGCGAGGGACAGAAACGGACGCGTACGGGGGATGCGCTAGCCACGCTTGATCACCTTGTTGGTGAGAGTGCCGATGCCTTCGATGGAGACGGCGACCTCGTCGCCGACGTTGAGCGGTCCGACGCCTGCCGGGGTGCCGGTGAGGATGACGTCGCCCGGGAGCAGCGTCATCGCCTCGGTGATGTGCACGATCAGGTCCTCGATCGAGCGGACCATCTGGCTGGTCCGGCCCGCCTGGCGCAGTTCGCCGTTGACCGTGGCCGTGATGGCCAGGTCGGAGGGGTCCAGATCGGTCTCGATCCAGGGGCCGAGGGGGCACGCGGAGTCGAAGCCCTTGGCGCGGGCCCACTGGCCCTCGGCGCGCTGCGCGTCACGTGCGGTGACGTCGTTGGCGCAGGTGTAGCCGAGGATGACGTCCTTGACGCGTTCGCGCGGGACCTCGCGGCACAGCCGGCTGATCACGACGGCCAGCTCGGCCTCGTGGTGCACCTCGTTCGAGAACGAGGGGTACACGATCGGGTCACCGGATCCGACCACGGAAGTGGACGGCTTGAAGAAGGCGACCGGGACCGCGGGGACCTCGTTGCCCAGTTCCGCGGCGTGTTCGGCGTAGTTGCGGCCGATGGCGACGACCTTGTTCGGGAGCACCGGCGGAAGGAGCCGGACCTTGCTCAGCGGCACCTTGGTGCCGGAGAGCTCGAATTCGGCGAACGGGATGCCCTTGATGATGTCGAGGACGAGACCGTCGGGGACGGTCGGGTCGCCCTCGACCGCGCCGAAGGCGACATTGCCGTCGATGGAGAACCTGGCGATGCGCACGGGAAGCTGCTGCCCCTCACTGGCCGAAGACTGGATCTCTCCAGGTTAACGTGAGGCCCCGGGCGCACCCTGCTGATTTCCGCCGCTGCCCGTGGTTCAGGCGGTGGGCGCGTCCATGAGGATCGTGCGGCGCGGGTTGGCCGTCTGCTGCGGCAGCTCGTCGCCGATGATGTCCTCGGCCGCGATCACCGGGGCCTGCAGTTCCTCGGCATCCTTGAGGTGCATGAGGGTGGTGCGGCGCGGGTTGGCGATCGGGCGGAACAGCATGGTGGTCTTCATGGGGTGTCTGGGCCTCAGGGGGTCGGGGCGCCGGTTGCGACGCGGGTCTGCGGGGTCACCTGGGTGCACTGGTTTACAGAACGCTGCCGTGCGTAAAGATCCAGGCTAGTGGCGACAGTTCCCCGATTTACGCGACCCAGGCAACGATCTCGTTGTGATTTTGCTCACGAACTACCCGACATAAGGCCCGAATCGGGCGGTCCGCACCTCTCCATCAAGCGGACATTACGGGAGTTCACGGACCTTACCCTCCACCCGGACACGAGCCGTTCGCCCTGCCCGGAGCGCCCTTCGGTGCCCAAAAGTTCCAGAATCGCGGGCTTTCGCCGAAACGGACCTGAACGCTCTGTGCCCGGACCGGCGCAGTCAGTCACTCATGTCATTGACTGGGCTGCGGCCCTTGTTGGAGATCCTGCACTGTGCTGGAATTCCCCGGACCGCCACATCCATCGAAGCCAGCGCGTCAGGGGGCGCGTACGAGCATCGAGTGGCGGTGAAGGGCATCGTCGGTCATCCCTACTCCGGGATCACCGGGGCCCCCATGACTCGACACCGTCCCGCCGCACATGCGGGGGACGCCTGGTCCAGAGGTTGCGACGCTAGTGCAGGGACGTTTCAAGAGGGACAGCGGCGCTGCGGGCGACCCGGAGCAGCCCGGCGGAGCCAACAGCGGTCCGTCGCCGCAGCGATCCGACGACGCCGTGAACACCGCGGCCGCCGGACGCTCAAGCACGCACAGCGGCATCGACGCCGGCCGGATCACGGGCGGTGTCGGTAAGCCAGGCCCCCGAATAGCCATGCGCAACTGGAGGATCAGCACCCGTCTGATCTCTCTGCTCGCCCTGCCGGTGGTCGCGGCCACCTCGCTCGGTGCGCTGCGTATCTCCAGCTCGCTGGACAACATCGCCCAGCTCGAGCACATGAAGCAGCTCACCGAGATCACCGAGCACGCGACCGACCTCGCCGGCGCGCTGCAGGAGGAACGGGACCGCTCCGCGGGACCGATGTCCTCCGGCACCGGCAAGAGCGACGACGCCGTCGGCGCCTCCCGGGAGACGACCGACCGTTACCGCAAGCTCTTCCAGAGCACCACCGACGACGTCGACCCGAACGACCAGGTCTTCGTCGGTGTCCGCTCCACCCTGCTCGCGATCGAGCAGCAGCTCGGCAGCATCAACGAGATCCGTGACCAGGCCTACCAGCAGCCGCAGTACATCGCGCTGACGGTCAACAAGTACGACTCGCTGATCCAGTCGCTGCTCTCGCTGTCCCAGGACATGGCGCAGGCGACCAGCAACCAGGAAATGATCCGCAGCACCCGCGCGCTGGCCGCGTTCTCCTCCGCCAAGGAGTTCGAGTCCATCCAGCGCGCGGTGATCAGCGCCGCGCTCGCCCCGCAAGGCGGCGTCACGCTCTCGGAGAACGACTGGCAGTACGCGAAGGCCGCCGCGCAGTCCGAGAAGACCGCGCTGACCCGGTTCGGGAAGATCTACGGCGGCGCCGACTCCGTCGAGCTGATGGCCCCCCTCGAGGGCGGCAACGACACGATCAAGAACCACGACACCAACGCCACCCGGATCCTGAACTCCAAGGGCGGCATCAACACCTTCCAGGCCACCGGAGCCACCTACCGCGACTGGGACGACGCCGCCCGGAGCAAGATCCAGGCGATGACCAACATCGAGCGGTCGCTGCTCAACGAGATGCAGCAGCAGGCCCTCAAGCTGCGGGGCGAGGCCCAGCGCCAGGCGATCATCGACGGTGCGATCATCCTGATCGTCCTCGGTGTCGCCGTCGTCGGCGCCTTCATCGTGGCCCGCTCCATGATCCGCTCGCTGCGCCGGCTGCAGGAGACCGCCCAGGACGTCGCCCAGAAGCGGCTGCCCGAGCTGGTCAAGCAGCTGTCGGAGTCCGACCCGCAGGACGTCGACACGTCCGTCGTCTCGATCGGTATCCACAGCCGGGACGAGATCGGCCAGGTCGCCCGCGCGTTCGACGAGGTCCACAGCGAGGCCGTCCGTCTCGCCGCCGAGCAGGCGCTCCTGCGAGGCAACGTCAACGCGATGTTCACCAACCTCTCGCGCCGCAGCCAGGGGCTCATCCAGCGCCAGCTCTCGCTCATCTCCGAACTGGAGAGCCGCGAGGCCGACCCGGACCAGCTGTCCAGCCTCTTCAAGCTCGACCACCTCGCGACCCGTATGCGCCGGAACGGCGAGAACCTCCTCGTCCTCGCCGGTGAGGAGCCGGGCCGCCGCTGGACCCGCCCGGTCCCGCTGGTCGACGTGCTCCGTGCCGCGGCCTCCGAGGTGGAGCAGTACGAGCGCATCGAGCTCACCTCGGTGCCCGCCGCCGAGGTCACCGGCCGTATCGTCAACGACCTCGTCCACCTGCTCGCCGAGCTGCTGGAGAACGCCACCTCGTTCTCCTCCCCGCAGACCAAGGTGAAGGTCACCGGCCACGCGCTGCCGGACGGCCGGGTGCTCATCGAGATCCACGACACCGGCATCGGGCTCTCGCCCGAGGACCTGTCGGACATCAACGAGCGGCTCGCGAACCCGCCGACCGTGGATGTCTCGGTCTCCCGCCGCATGGGCCTGTTCGTGGTCGGCCGGCTGTCCCTGCGACACGGCATCCGCATCCAGCTGCGCCCGTCGGACTCCGGCGGCACCACCGCGCTCGTCATGCTGCCGGTGGACGTCACGCAGGGCGGCCAGAACGCCAAGAACGCGGCCGCAGGCAAGCGCGGCCCGATCGCGACGGGCATGCCCGGTACGCCCAACGGCCCCGGCGCCCCCGCCACCAACGCCTTCGGTGCCCCCGCCGGTCCCGCGGGACAGGTCGGCCGGCCGCCGCAGCGCGGCAAGGACGCGGGCGGCGGGCAG
>NZ_JAAGLX010000068.1:0-32982 GCF_010548325.1 Streptomyces sp. SID13666
CGCGCACGCCGCCGGGCAGACGCGCGGCGCCGACCTCGACCGGCTCGGGGCGCAGGCCGCCGCGAAGGCCGCTGAACTCGCCCCGGCCCGCGCCGAGTACGCCCGCATCCGGCGGCTGGCGGACCTGTCGGCCGGCACCTCCACCGAGAACCAGCTGAAGATGGAACTGGAGACCTACGTGCTGGCCGCCCGGCTGGAACAGGTCGCCGCGGCGGCCAGCGTCCGGCTGCAGCGCATGTCGTCGGGGCGCTACACCCTCGTCCACAGCGACGCCAGGAGCGCGGGCCGCTCCCGGTCCGGGCTGGGCCTGATGGCCGTCGACGCCTGGACGGGCACCGAGCGCGACACCGCGACCCTGTCGGGGGGCGAGACCTTCTCCGCCTCCCTGGCGCTGGCGCTCGGCCTCGCGGACGTCGTCACCGACGAGGCGGGCGGCACCCGGCTGGACACCCTCTTCATCGACGAGGGCTTCGGCAGCCTCGACGAGCAGACCCTGGACGAGGTGCTGGACGTCCTGGACGCGCTGCGGGAACGGGACCGCGCCGTCGGCATCGTCAGCCACGTCGCCGATCTGCGGCAGCGCATCCCCGCCCAACTGCGCGTCGTCAAAGGACAGTCGGGCTCCACGGTCGCCCAGGGCCCGTCCGGGCGCGGCACCGCTCGCGGCGCCGTCACCCCCGTCACAACGTGAGCGGGCGGCGGGACAGCGGCGAGGAGTAGACGATGCTGGTGGTGACCGATCCGAGGCCTGAGATCCGGCCGGCGGTCTCCTCCAGATGCCGCATCGAGCGGGCCGCCACCTTCATGACGAAGCAGTCGTCGCCCGTGACGTGGTGCGCCTCCAGGATCTCCGGCGTCGACGCCAGCAGGTCGTGGAACGGCTTGTAGTTGCCGGTCGGATAGCGCAGCCGCACCAGGGCCAGGATGGGCAGACCGACCCGGTCGTGGTCGATGACCGCCGAATAACCGGTGATCACCCCGGACTCCTCCAGCCGGCGGACCCGCTCGGTCACCGCGCTGGGCGACATCGCGACCGCCCGCGCCAGCTCGGCGTAACTGGCCCGGCCGTCGAGCTGCAGGGCTTCCAGGATGCGCCAGTCGGTGGCGTCGAGGGATTCACTGGTCATGACCGATGAATAGCAGGGGAAATCCCGGCCGTGCAAGAAAACCACCGGGGAATCTCACTTCACGGTCCCGCCCGGGTTCCGTAGATTTCCAGCCATGACACAGCTGATCGTTTCCGAGAACCCCGTCCTCCGCGTCCCCCCGGCCGCCCCCGCCGACGCGGCCGCCTACTTCGCCGCCGGCCTCGCCTTCCACGCCGACGTCTCCGACGTCGCGGCCGGTCTGCAGGCCGAGCACCCCGGATTCGTGGTCGTCGACTCCCGCAGCACCGAATCCTGGGACCAGGGCCACGTACCGGGCGCCGTCCATCTTCCGACCGCCCAGATCCCGCAGCTCGCCGCGGAGTTCCTGGACCGCTCGGTCCCGGTCGTCGTGTACTGCTGGGGACCCGGCTGCAACGGCGCGACCCGCGCCGCCCACGCCCTGGCAACCCTCGGCTACCGGGTCAAGGAGATGCTCGGCGGCATGGAGTACTGGATCCGCGAGGGCTACGCCTTCGAGACCTCCGAGGGCGAAGCCCGCCACGAAGCGGACCCCCTCACCGCCCCGACCGGCGCCGACACCTGCGGCTGCTGACCGGCCGTGCGGCGATCGCCGGACGTGTCGGGGTCGTCGCTGCGGACGTGCGCAGGATGGGGCCGGTCAGACCGCCGGGCCGACCAGTTCGAATGCGTGCAGGTTCCCGTGGTCCGCCACGCGAGTGAAACCCGCTCGTTCCAGGACCCGTTGGGACGGGATGTTGTCCGGTTCGGTGGTCGCGAGGAGGACGCGGACGCCGGGGCGGGTGAGGGCCCATTCCGCGAGGGCCAGCAGGGCGTCGGTGGCCCAGCCGGCGCCGCGGGCGGAGATCGAGAGGTCGTAGCCGATCTCGGCGACGCCGTCGGTGGGCGGGCCGTGGAAGCCGATGCCGCCGATCGCCATGCCGTCCTCGGACCGCTGGATCGCGAACACTCCCCAGCCGGGCTGGAACACTCCGGCCGCGTCCGCCTGGACCGTCATCCCGGCGGCGCTCGTCGTGCCCTCGCCGGGTATGCCGTCGATCCAGACGAGCTCGGCGGGCTTGCCCTCGGCCAGCTGTGCGCAGTCGGCGGGCAGCTGTTCGCGCAGGGTCACCCGGCCGGATTCGAGCACCTGTCGGCCGTCATGGTGGGAGGTGCGCAGGGTCATGGATCGGGACCGTCCTGTCGGAGAAGGCAAAGGATCTGCAGAGTATCCCTCGGGGCACTCGGACGGAGGCGAGTTTTCCGGCCAGAGCCCCAGGGTCCGCGTCCGGCGGCAGATCGCTGACCTGGCCGTCCCCGACCTCGATCACCCGCCACTGCCCGTCGGCCCGCAGTGCGAGGTCGGTGGTGACGAAGCGGCAGCCGAGGGCGGCCACCAGCGGCTGTACCCGGTCCAGTGCCGGCCGTGGGCGGAGTTGCGGGGTGTCGGGGTGTGCGGTGACGAGGACCGGTTGCGCGTCCAGCCACCACACCCGTGCCTCGCCGGTGTCCGTGAACTGCTCGAAGGCCCGGACGACGACACCGCCCGCGAGGAAGTCGCCCTGCCGCTCGACGAAGCAGGCGGTGACGGCCGCGAGCCGCTCGGTGTCCGCGAGATCGGGGACGTAACAGGCCTCGTCCCACTCGTGCTTGCGGGACTTGACGAAGTCCTTCACGATGCCGGGGCCGCCGCCCAGTGGTGCGGTGAGGGCGGCCAGCGCCGCCGTGTCCGGCGGCCGGCCGGCGTCGACGGGCAGCCAGACGCTGCGCGGCGTCAGCTCCTCGAACGTGCCGTACCAACCGGGCAGTTCATGCGCGGCGCGATAGCGGTCCGGTTCCGTCAGCAGGGTGCAGCCGCGTGCGTCGAGCGCCTGCGCCAGGTTGCTGTAGTGGTCCCCGGGGACCATCCAGCCGCGGTACCACGCGGGTCCGGTGCCCCGCGGGACCCGGGCGACGGCAGTCGCCGGATCTCCGGCGAGCAGCGCGTCATGGTCGAGCAGCGCGACGGTCAGACCCAGTTCCCGCGCGGCCCGCGCCTCGGGTGCGAAGTTGGCGTCCGGTCGCCGCGGATTCAGCGGATCCGCGCAGAAGATGATGGTGGCCCCCATACGGGCAGCCTAGACCGGCCGTGGACGGCCACATCCGGCGGCGCCCGAGGCGGCTCCGTGCGGACGGCTGCGGAGGAGATCCGCCGCCGCCCGCACGGAAACGTTTGCGAGGCCGGGGCCCCGCGGTGTTCCTACAGGGCCGAGAGCTCGGTGACCAGGTCGTCGAGGCCCAGGGAGCCCTGGGAGAGGGCGGCCATGTGCCAGGCC
The DNA here is from genome assembly GCF_010548325.1 of Streptomyces sp. SID13666. Classification (NCBI taxonomy): domain Bacteria; kingdom Bacillati; phylum Actinomycetota; class Actinomycetes; order Kitasatosporales; family Streptomycetaceae; genus Streptomyces; species Streptomyces sp. SID13666. The sequence goes on from NZ_JAAGLX010000068.1 coordinate 3,422, forward strand.
TTGGCGTCGAAGGCGTCGCCGTGGGCCTTGCGGGCGGCCTCGCGGCCGGTCAGCCAGGCGCGCTCACCGAGCTTGTAGCCGATGGCCTGGCCGGGCATGCCCAGGTAGCGGATCAGCTCGCTGTCGACGAAGTCGGCGGGGCGGCCGCTGTGCAGACCGAAGAACTCGCGGCCCAGCTCCGGCGTCCAGCGCTCGCCGGGGTGGAACGGGGAGTGGGCGGGGATCTCCAGCTCCAGGTGCATACCGATGTCGACGATGATGCGGGTCGAGCGCATCATCTGCGCGTCGAGGTAGCCCAGCCGGCGCTCGGGGTCGGTGAGGAAGCCCAGCTCGTCCATGAGGCGCTCGGCGTAGAGCGCCCAGCCCTCGCAGTTCGCGCTGACCAGACCGACGGTCGCCTGGTAGCGGGAGAGGGATTCCGCGACGTGCGTCCACTGGGCGAGCTGCAGGTGATGGCCGGGAACGCCCTCGTGGTACCAGGTGGAGACCAGGTCGTAGACGGGGAAGCTGGTCTGGCCCATCGTCGGCAGCCAGGTCGTGCCGGGGCGGGAGAAATCCTCCGACGGCTGCAGGTAATAAGGGGCCGCGGCGCCGCCGGGCGGGGCGATCCGCGACTCGACGCGCTTGACGCGGTCGGCCAGCTCGAAGTGCGTGCCGTCCAGAGCCTCGATGGCCTCGTCCATCAGCGACTGGAGCCAGGTCCTGACCTCCTCGACGCCCTCGATGCGGGTGCCGTGCTCCTCCAGGTGGGCCAGGGCCTCCCAAGGGGTCGCCGCGCCCGGCAGGATCTTCTCGGCCTCGGTCTTCATCTCCTCGTGGATGCGGTGGTACTCGGACCAGCCGTACGCGTAGGCCTCGTCGAGATCGAGGTCGGTGCCGTTCCAGTACCGCGACCAGCGGGCGTAGCGCTCGCGGCCGACGGTCTCCGGCGCGCCCTCGACGCTCGGGGCGTAGGTGTCGCGCAGCCAGTCGCGCAGCGCCACGAGGGCTTCGGTGGCCCCGGCGGCGGCAGCGTCGAGCTCACCGCGCAGCTCCTCGGGGCCCGGCGCGGCAATCGTCCCGAAGTAGCTGCTGTCGGTGCCGATCCAGCCGGTCAGCTGGCCGATGACGGTCGTCACCTGGAGGGGGCCGGCCGGGAGCTTGCGGTCGAGGCCTTCGGCGAGCGAGGCGCGGTAGCCCTCCAGCGCGGCCGGGACGGCGCGCAGCCGGGCGGCGATCGCGGTCCAGTCCTCCGTGGTCTCGGCGGGGGTGACGCTGAAGACCTCGCGCATCGAGTGCAGCGGCGAGTGGATGTTGCTGACCGCGCGCAGCCCTTCCGCGGCCTCGTGCACGGCGAGTTCGGCGTTGAGCCGCTCGCGCAGCAGCCGGGCGCAGCGCCGCTCCGCGTCGGTGTCCGCGCCCGGCTGCGCCTCGGCCTGGGTCAGCAGGTCCAGCGTGGTGCGGGCGAGGTCGGCGACGGCGCTCGTCCCGGCGGGGGAGTAGTCGGGCAGAGAGGAATTGCTCTGCGCGATGCCGAGGTAGGTACCCATGATCGGGTCGAGTTCGATGAGGTGGTCGACGTACGCGTCGGCCACCTGGCGGGGCAGCGGGCTGCTGGTATTCGTGGACATACGGCCATCCTCGTACGAACGGGCCCGCCGCGTCATCATTCTTCTTGGCTACGTACCTGTCGGCGGGCGGCCGCGCTGCCGGCGCCGCCGTCCAGGGCCCGCGGCCCGGCGGTCAGGCGCGCGGGACGGGCGGCAGCAGGGGGCCGCAGTCCCACTGCTGGAAGATCAGCCGGGTCTCCACCCGGGCGACCTCGCGGCGCGAGGTGAACTCGTCGATCACCAGCCGCTGCAGATCGGACGTACCGGTCACCGCGACATGGACGAGGTAGTCGTCGGGGCCGGTGAGGTGGAACAGCGCCCGCGTCTCGGGGAGGGCGCGGATCCGGGCCACGAACGGGCTGATCAGCTCCCTGCGATGCGGCCGCACCTGCACCGACAGCAGCGCCTCGAGACCGCGTCCGAGCTTGGCGGGATCCAGTCGAAGTTCATGGCCGAGGATCACTCCGGTACGGCGCAGCCGTGCCACGCGGTCCAGACAGGTGGACGGGGCGACGCCGACCGCCGTCGCGAGATCGCGGTTGGTGGTCCGGGAATCGTTCTGCAGGACCCGGAGAATCTCGAGATCGATCGGATCCAAAGTGACGGAATCGGTCATCGGCCGAACGTAGCACGGGATCCGGTCACCGATGGGCGCCGATTGTTCAGGCTCTGGGTATGGAACAACACACTGTGACACCGCCTCGTTCCCTGGCCACCGAGGCGGTGCACGCCGGCCGCGAGGACCTCGCCGGGCTCGGCGTGCACGCCGTACCCCTGGATCTGTCGACCACGTACCCGTCGTACGACAGCCGGGGCGAGGCCGCCCGGCTCGACGCGTTCGCCGCCACCGGCGCCCGCCTGGAGGGCCCGCCCGTCTACGGCCGGCTGGACAATCCGACCGTCAGCCGCTTCGAGACCGCCCTGGCCCGGCTCGAAGGCACCGACGACGCGGTCGCCTTCGCCAGTGGCATGGCCGCCCTGACCGCCTGCCTGCTGGCGCGCGGCTCCCTGGGCCTGCGGCACGTCGTCGCGGTCCGCCCGCTGTACGGGTGCAGTGACCATCTGCTGTCCGGCGGGCTGCTGGGCACCGAGGTGACCTGGGTGGACCCGGCGGGCATCGCCGACGCGATCCGGCCCGACACCGGGCTGGTCCTGGTCGAGACCCCCGCCAACCCGACCCTCGCCGAACTGGACCTGCGGGCGATAGCGCACGCCTGCGGAACGGTGCCGCTGCTCGCGGACAACACCTTCGCGACGCCGGTGCTGCAGCGCCCCGCCGAGCTCGGCGCGAGCATCGTGCTGCACAGCGCGACCAAGTACCTCGGCGGTCACGGCGACGTGCTCGGCGGGGTGGTGGCCTGCGACGAGGACTTCGCCCGGCTGCTGCGCAAGGTCCGGTTCGCCACCGGCGGCGTCCTGCACCCGCTGGCCGGCTATCTGCTGCTGCGCGGGCTGTCGACGCTGCCGGTACGGATGCGCGCCGCCTCGCAGAGCGCCGAAGTGCTCGCCGGGCGGCTGGCCGCCGACCCCCGGGTGGCGGCGGTGCACTACCCGCGGATCGGCGGCGCCATGGTCGCGTTCGAGGTGCACGGCGACCCGCACGAGGTGATCGCCGCGGTCCGGCTGATCACCCCGGCGGTCAGCCTCGGCAGTGTCGACACCCTCATCCAGCACCCGGCCTCGATCAGCCACCGCGTCGTCGACGAGCGGGACCGCCGGGCGGCGGGCGTCAGTGACCGGCTGCTGCGGATGTCGGTCGGCCTGGAGGACGTCGAGGACCTGTGGCGCGACCTCGACGGCGCGCTGCGGGCCTCGGTCCTCGCCGAGTCGGTCAGTTCCGGCTCGTGACCTTCGGTGAGGACGGCACGCCCGACGGTGTCAGCGTCGCGGTGATCACCAGCGTGCCGTCCTCGACCTGGTAGTCCAGCGGGAGTCCCAGATCGCGCATGGTCGCCACCATGCCGGTGTTGTTCGCCTGCGTCACGGCGTAGACGCTGCCCCGGCCCGCCTCGACGGCGTGGCCGACGAGCTTGCGCAGCAGTTCCGCGCCGATGCCGCGGCGCTGCCAGTCGTCCTCGACCAGCAGGGCGACCTCGTTCTCGTCGCCGTCCCACAGCAGGTGCGCCAGCGCGACCAGCCGGCCCGACGCCGTCTCGACGGCCAGCGTCCGGCCGAAGCGCGGGCTGAGCAGGTGCTTCAGGTAGCGGTCCGCGTCGGGGACCGGGCCGTGATAGCGCTGTGCGAGCGTCGCCGGGGAGCAGCGGTCGTGCATGGCGCGGGCCGCGGGCAGGTCCTCGGGGCCGGCCCGGCGGATCGTGATCTCGTTGCCCTCCGGCAGCGTCAGCACGTCCTTGCTCTCCGGCATCCGGACGCCCAGCCGCGAGTCGAGTTCCACCAGGGCCCGCGCCCTGGCGAACTCGGTCGGGGTGAACGGCAGGTATGCCCGCTCGACGGTGATCGTGCCGCCGGACGGGTCGCGCAGCGTCATCACGGTCTCGGTCAGGGAGTCCTCCGGTGCCGGGGTGCCGTCCTTCGCGGCCGGGACCGAGCGGATCGTGCACCGGCCGAAGAGCTGGCGCAGGGCGAGCGGCAGCTCCGCGGCGTCCAGGGCGGTGCGGGTGGCGAGCGTGAGCATCCTGGTGGGGGTGTCCACCAGGTCGTGGGCGTCGGCCCGCTCCGTCCAGGTGTCCTGTCCGCCGGCCGCCCCGACGACCTGGGACAGCGCGAGGGCCGGTACCGATCCAGGTGCCCGGAGCAGGAACTCGTCGACCGTGCCGTCGGCCAGCGGGTGGGTCTGCAGCGTCAGGATGTCGACGCCGGCGTCGGCCAGCGCCATGCACACCGAGCCCAGGCTGCCCGGGGTGTCGCGCACCGTGGTGCGCAGCCGCCACAGCGTCGCCGGGCCCGGTTCGTCGGCCCGGTCCGCCGGAGCCGGTCCGGGGGGCGCATGACTGTGGCGGCGTGCCCACCATGTGTGGAATCCGGCCGTCGCCAGCAGTGCGACGGCCGAGGCGGCCAGCAGGACGGGCCCCTCCGGACCGTGCACCACCACATTGGACACCAGGTCCGCGGTGGCCACCGCGGTGAAGAGGGCGGCGAGTTCCACCAGGTCGCGCCGCCAGTGGTGGCGGTGGGCGCGGGAGGGGCGTGGGTTCGACGGAGTCAGCTGAGGCATGAGAACACCATGTCGAACATGTGTTGCGTGATCACGAACGTTCTATGACCGGTGGGTTAAGGGTGATTCCTGGTGGTTAATTTGCGCTTTCAACGGTTTTGCCGCCTGCCGGGCGGTGTCCCGCGACCGGCAGACGGCAGAACCGCGGACGCGGCGGGCCGGTGCCCTACTGGCCGACGCGGCCGGGCTGCAGCACCTTGGTGAACAGCACCGTGCCGTCCTGCTCACGCAGCCGCACCGTCAGCTCGCCCGACTGCCCGTCGATGTCGACCTGACCGAAGAACTGGTACCCCTCGGCGGGCGAGACGTTGGCGCGCTCGGGCGCCTTGACGAAGACCCGCTCGGGACCGAAGGTGCCGTCCAGTGCGCTGGCCGGGAACGCGCCGGCGTTCAGCGGGCCGGAGACGAACTCCCAGAACGGCGCGAAGTCCGTGAACGCCGCGCGGGACGGCTGGTAGTGCTGCGCCGACGTGTGGTGCACGTCGGCCGTCAGCCACACCGTCCCGGTGATCCGCCGGTGCTTGACGAACCGCAGCAGCTCGGCGATCTGCAGCTCACGTCCGAGCGGGGCACCCGGATCGCCCTGCGCGACCGCCTCGATGTTCGGCTTGCCCTCCGTGGTGTCCGGCACCACCAGACCCAGCGGCATGTCGGCGGCGATCACCTTCCACACCGCGCGGGACCGGGACAGCTCCCGCTTGAGCCACTCCAGCTGCGCCCGCCCGAGGATGCCCTGCTCGTCCTGCGTCTGGGTGTCGGGGGAGTTGGCGTTGCGGTAGGTGCGCATGTCCAGCACGAAGACGTCCAGCAGCGGGCCGTGGTGCCGCACCCGCTGGACGCGCCCGTCGGCGTTCGGCCGCAGCGTCGAGATCGGGAAGTACTCGGAGAACGCGCGACGGGAGCGGGCCGCCAGCACGTCCACGCTCTTCTGGGCGTACCGCGCGTCGTCCATGATCTCGCCCGGGTACCAGTTGTTGCGCACCTCGTGGTCGTCCCACTGGATGACCGAGGGCACCCGGGCGTTGAAGGCGCGCAGCTTGTCGTCGAGCAGGTTGTAGCGGAAGGCGCCGCGGAACTCCGCGAGCGTCTCGGCGACCTTGGACTTCTCCGGGGTGGTGAGGTTGCGGTAGACCCGGCCGTCGGGCAGCGCCGCGGTGGGCGCGATCGGGCCGTCGGCGTAGATGTTGTCCCCGCTGCACAGGAAGAAGTCCGGGTCGAGCCGGCCCATCGCCTCGTAGATGCGGTAGCCGCCGATGTCCGGGTTGATGCCCCAGCCCTGCCCGGCGAGGTCTCCCGACCACAGGAAGCGCACATCGTCGCGGCGCCGCGCCGACGGGGTGCGGAAGGTGCCGTCCACGGGTGCGCCGGTACGCCGGTGGTCGTCCGGATCGGCCAGCAGCACCCGGTAGTGGATCTGTTCGCCGGACGGCAGCCCACGCAGCGAGGTCGTGCCGGTGAAGTCGGTGTCAGGACCCAGCAGCGGGCCCTGCCAGCGGCGCGCGTCGCGGAAGGTGCCGCTGACCGACGTCTCCACGACCATCCGGGCCGGCCGGTCCGCCCGTACCCACACCAGGCCGGACGTGGCCGTGACATCGCCGCTCTGCACACCCCACGGCGCGGCCGGCCGTCCCGACAGGGCCAGCGCGGGCGCCGCCGTCACGGCGGGAACGAGCAGCGCTCCTGCCGCGGCCAGGCCGCCGCCGAGGACCGTCCGGCGGTCCACCCCGGTGGCCGAAGGCCGCGACTGCGGCGAACCCTGTTCCCGGTGTGCTGTGTTCGGCATCTGCGACATGTGCGACTCCTGCTGCTCGGCTGCCCCTGCGTCGTCCCCGTTCCTACTGGTCCCGGATGCCGTCCGGTCGAACGGCCGGTGAACACGGCGCCGGGGGCGGACCGGACCGCGCACCGAAACCCATGGTCAACACCGGGGTAGCGCCCTACGATGGCCGGAATTCATCCCCTGTACGGCTGAGACGATGACTGCTGATCACATACCGCACACCTTCCAGGTCGATCTCCGCGGCCTGGTGGACCTGCTCTCCCACCACCTCTACTCCAGCCCCAAGGTCTACCTGCGGGAACTGCTGCAGAACGCCGTTGACGCGATCACGGCGCGTCGTGCCGAACAGCCGGACGCGCCCGCGCGGGTGCGGCTGTACGCCGGGGAGGGCCGGCTGCGGGTCGAGGACAGCGGCATCGGTCTCACCGAGAGCGACGTCCACACCCTGCTGGCCACCATCGGCCGCAGCTCCAAGCGCGACGGCCTGGAGTCGGCGCGCGCCGAATTCCTCGGCCAGTTCGGCATCGGACTGCTCGCGTGCTTCGTCGTCGCCGGGGAGATCCGCGTCGTCAGCCGTTCCGCCCGCACCCCCGACGCCCCGCCGGTGGAGTGGACGGCCCGCGACGACGGCTCCTACATCGTCCGCACCCTGCCGTCGGACGCGCGCACCGAACCCGGCACCACGGTGTACCTCAGCGCCCGGCCCGGAGCCGCCGAGTGGCTGGAACCCGCCCGCGTCATCGCCCTCGCCCGGGACTTCGGCTCGCTGCTGCCCTACGACGTCCGCGTCGGGGACGAACCGGTCACCGATCTGCCCGCGGTGTGGGAACGCCCGCACTCCAGCCCGGCCGCCCGGCGGATCGCGCTGGCCCGGCACTGCCACGAGCAGTTCGGCTTCACCCCGCTGGACGCCATCGACCTGGACGTGCCGCTCGCCGGCGTCCGCGGTGTCGCCTACGTGCTGCCGGAGGCCGTCAGCCCCGCCCGGCGCGCGGGCCACCGCGTCCACCTCAAGGGCATGCTGCTCACCGAACGGGCGGACGACCTGCTGCCGGACTGGGCGTTCTTCGTCCGGTGCGTCATCGACACCGACAGCCTGCGCCCCACCGCGTCCCGCGAGAGCCTGTACGCCGACGAGACCCTGGCCGCCGTCCGCGACGCCCTCGGCGGACGCATCCGCGAGTGGCTGACCGCGCTTGCCGCGGGAGACCCCGAACAGCTCGGGCAGTTCCTGTCCGTGCACCACCTCGGGGTGAAGTCGCTGGCCCGGCACGACCCGGAGATGTTCGGCGTCATGCTGCCGTGGCTGCCGTTCGAGACCACCGACGGACGGCTGTCGCTCGAGGAGTTCGCCCGCCGCCACCCGGTCGTGCACTTCACCCGCACCGTTGAGGAGTACCGGCAGGTCGCGCCCATCGCGTCCGCCCAGGGCATCGGGGTCGTCAACGGCGGCTACACCTACGACGCCGACCTCGTCGAACTGCTGCCGCGGGTACGGCCGGGCACCGCCGTCGCGGAACTCGACGCCGACACCGTCACCGCACACCTGGACGCCGTCGACCCCGCGGAGGAGCTCGCGCTGGCCGGGTTCCTCACCGCTGCGCGCACCCGGCTCGACGCCCTGGGCTGCGACGTCGTGCTGCGCACCTTCCACCCGCTGACTGTCCCCGCCCTGCACCTCGACGACCGCGCCGCCCGGTTCGAACGCGCCCGCGCCGAGGAGGAGACCCAGGCGGACGGGCTGTGGGCCGGCATCCTGGGTTCGCTGCGCGGCTCCGCGCCACGTGCCCGGCTCGTCCTCAACCACCACAACCCGCTGGTCCGCCGGATCAGCGCCCTCGACGACCCCGAACTCGCCGGCACCGCCACCGAGGCGCTGTACGGCCAGGCCCTGATGCTGGCCCAGCGCCCGCTGCGCCCGGCCGACTCGGCACTGATCAACCGTGCGTTCCTGGACCTGCTGCAGTGGGCCACGCACCCCGAAGGCCAGGAGGAGAGCCGATGACGGCGGCCGTCCACGAGATCCACCGGGCGCTGGAGGAGAACCGCTCCGCCCGCAACGGCACCGTGCGCAACGCCCGCGCCGAGGAACTGGTGGCGCTCGCCGAGACCACCGGCGACCGGCCGCTGCTGCTGGACGCGCTCTTCGACCTCGTCAGCGCCTACGAGTACAGCACCGAGCGCGCCAAGATGTTCGTGCCGTTCTCCCGACTGCTGCGGATGTGGGACGAGCACCCGGAGGACTTCGGCGAGCGCGCCGTCCACCAGCTGCACTGGCGCTTCAAATGGGTGAGCACCGGCATGATCGGCTACTCCGACATCCCGCTGGAGTCCATCCGACGGTGGCTGGTGGAGATGGGCCGCCGCTACGCCCTCGGCGGCTACTCGCAGCGGCCCGTACACGCCGCCGAGTACAGCCTGGCCCGGCACACCGGCGACACGGCCACAGCCATCCGCTCGCTGGCCGCCTGGACCGCCGCCGACCGCGACATCATGAGCGACTGCCGGGCCTGCGAACTCAACGACGAGGGCGAGTGGCACGCCGACCGGGGCGAGGACGAACGCGCCGTCGCCGCCTGGGCGCCGGTGCTGGCGGGCGAGCACAGCTGCCAGGAGGAACCACACCGCATCCTGTCGCTGTCCCTGCTGCCCCTGGTCCGGCTCGGGCGCACCGACGAGGCCCGCGGGAACCATCTGCGCGGCTACCGGCTGGCCCGGGGCAACGAGAGCCTGCTGCCCTCCATCGGCCGGCACATCGAGTTCTGCGCACTGACCGGCAACGAGGCACGCGGCCTGGAGATCCTCGCCGAACATACCGCGCACCTGGAGGGCGACGGAACGCCCCTGTCCCGGCTGCACTTCCTGGGAGCCGCCGCCGTCCTGCTGCGCCGGCTCACCGCGCTCGGCCACGGCGACCGTCCCGTCCCCGCGCCCGGGGCGACGACGCGCACCGCGGCCGAACTCCTCACCCGAACCGAAGCCGCCATCGCCGGCCTCGCCCGCGGCTTCGACGAGCGCAACGGCACGGACACCGTAAGCACCTGGGTGGCGGAACGCCTCGCCGGCACCCCGCTGCTCGACCGGCTGCCGCTCGGGGTGCGCGCCGCGCGCCTGCCGGAAACGGCACCGGCCGCGGCGCCCGAAGTGCCGTCCGCAGACGCTGCCGCGGACCGGAGTGACGACCTCACGGAGCTGATCGCCCGCGCCCGCGAGCTCAGCAGGGAGCAACGCGAGGCTGCCCACGCGGCGTGGGCCGCGGTCGGCCGCGCCGCCGACCGCACCGGGACCCCGCTGGACCCGATGGCCCGCGCCGAAGTCGCCGACCACGCCGGCATGGACAGCCTCGACGACCCGCCGGCCGCGCTCGCGCTGCTGACCGCGGCCGCGGCGGACTTCGAGGCGGCCGGGGAGTACGGGGAAGCCGCCGTGTGCCGCGGCCGCGCCGCCTACGCCATGGCGCTCGCCGGAACCGTGCGGCCCGCCCTCGCCGCGGCCGACGCCGCCTGCGAACAGCTCAGGGAACTGCACGCCAAGGAGCGGGCCACCACCCGCCAGCTCACCGGCGCGCTCCTGCTGCGCGCCCGGATCAGGCTGGGAACGGTCGGACAGGCTGCCGACCCCCAGGCGGCCGCGGCCGCCGTGGAGGCCGAGGTCTCCGACATCCTGGTCCTGGCCGAGGCCCACCGTGACGAGGACCGCGTCCTCGGCCGGATCGCCGACGCGACCTGCCTGCTCGGCCGGATCGCCGACGCGACCTGCCTGCTCGGCCGGCTCGTCGCCGGCCGCGGCGATGTCCGGGGCGCGGCCGAGGCGTTCACCCGGGCCTCCGCACTGCACCAGGAGGCCGGACGCCCCTGGCTCGCCGTCGAGGGCGAGGCGATGCTCTCCGAGCTCGCCCTGAACCACGGCGATCCGCACACCGCCGCCCGCGCGGCCCGCTCCGCGCTCGACCTCGGCACCGAGTTCCTCACCCCCGCGCACCACGCCCATCTGCACACCGTCCTCGCCCAGGCGCTCGCCGACACCGGCCAGGACGACGAGGCCGCCGACCACGCGCTGGAAGGCGCGCACTGGGCCGACGAGGCGGGGGACGGCGAGGACACCGGCGGCTGGGCCCGGCTCGTGCTCGGTGGGGCGCTGAACCGCCTCGGCCGCGCCGCCGAAGCGGCCGCCGTCCTGGAGACCGCGCTGCCCGACCTGCGCGCGGCGCACCACGAGGGCCGGGTCGTTCAGGCCCGGTGGTGGCTGGGCGAATGCCTGCTGCAGCTGGACGAACCCCGCGCGGCCGCCGAGCAGTTCCTGCTCGCCGCGGAGATCGCCAAGGAGTGGGAGGAACAGCAGGACCACGCGAATCTCGCCCACCTCGCCGCCGACGCCCTCAACCGCGCCGGGCTCGACGACCAGGCCGTCCAGGCGTACGAGCGCGCGGAACAGCTGTGGCGCGCCCTCGGGCGGACCCCGTTGGTGGTGCGCGCACTGCGCGCCCGCGCGTGGATCGAGCTGCGCGAGGGCCGGCCGGGGCTGCCCGCCGCCCGCCGGGCGATGGAGTCCGCCGCAGAGACCGCCGCCGCTGCGCTCGCCGCGGCCACCGACGAGCACGAGCGGGACATGCTGCGGGCCGACCTCGCCGACACCCACCTCCAGACGGGCCAACTCCTGGTCCGCGGCTGCCCCGCCGAACCCGGGGACACGGACACCGACGGCTCCGCCCGCGCGGCCTACGAGGAGGCACTCGTGCACACCGGGCGGGCCGCCGCGACCTACGGGTCCCGCGACGGCCGCTCCGCCGCACAGCTGGTCGCGGCCTGGATCGAGGCCGACCTCGGCCGGCCCGACGCCGCCGCGGACCGGGCGCGGGCGGTGCTCGCCGACTACGGCGACGAGGAGGGCGGGACGGCCGAACGGCGGCGTGCCGAAGCCGGGTCCGTCCTCGACCGCACGAAGCAGCCGGACGCGGATCCCGCTCCCTGAACCCTTGGGCCCGGGGCCGATCGCGCGGATGATCAACGGCCCGGTAGGTTCCTCGATATCGGGTCGCCGCGGGTGGCGGCCCCAGGGCAGGGGGTTTCGTGGCAGTCAACGGCACGGCACACGTCCGCATCGCGCGGCCGTCGAAGGATCTGGCGGCGGCCGAACGCTTCTGGATCGGCGGTCTCGGCCTCGATGTGCTCTACCGCCACGAAGGGGACGGCACCCCCGGCGACCACTCCCTGCTGATGGCCGGCTGGCCGGACGCGGCCTGGCACCTGGAGCTGGTGCACGACCCCGGACAGCCGGTCGAGCCCCGGCCGACGGCCGAGGACCTGCTCGTCGTCTACCTCGACGGCGAGGTCCCGGCCGACCTCCTCGCCCGCCTGCTGGAGCACGGCGGCACCCGCGTGCCCGCGCACAACCCGTACTGGGACCAGTGGGGTGTCACGATCGAGGACGCGGACGGCTACCGCCTGGTCCTGTCGACCCGCCAGTGGTCCAACTCCTGACGCGCACGGCCGTGCGCTAGACCGAGGTGAGCTGCGCCGCCGGTTCCTCGCGGAGGGCCGGTGGCGCGGCCGCCGGCGGGACGAGTACCGCTTCCGGCACGGGCATAGGGGCGACCTCGATATCGGTCACCACCAGTTCGGTGCCGCCCAGTTCTGGCACGGCCCCCGCAGGGGCGCCGGCCGCGCCCGCGACAGCCGCCGCGGCCGCGCCGCCGCGCCGACGGACGGTGCCCGGCAGCAGGACGCGGCCGCCGCTGTGCAGTGCGACCGCGGTGAGCGGCACGGCGGTGGCGAACAGCACGCAGGCCAGTACGGCGCCCATGACGGGGTAGCCGACATGACCGGCGAGCAGCGTCCCGGCCAGCGGTCCGCACGCGACGCCGAGGTTGGAGGCGGAACCGGCCAGCACGGCCCAGCGGCCCTGCCCGTCGAGTGAGGCGGCCAGGCCGATCAGGTAGGAGAGCACCACGGGGTAGACGGTGTTCCAGAGCACCTCGCCGGTCGCGAACGGCACGGCTCCGCCGGCCGAGGCGCTCACCGCGACACAGGTGGCGATGACCGCGGTGCCCACACCGATCGGGACGGCGCGGCCGAGCCGGGAGCCGAGCGCGCCCGCCGCGCCGACCCCGGCCAGACCGCCACCGAGGGCGACGGCGAAGACCAGGCCGAGCGCGGCCTCGGAGAGTCCGGCCCGGTCGAGGCCGATGCGTCCGCTCACGCCCCACAGGGCGTTCTGCGCCATCGACCAGCACAGCATGGCGACGGCCAGCACGGCGCCGGCGCGGCGGTGCGGGCGCCGGGCCGGGACGCCGGCGTCGGGGCGCGGTGACGCCACCCGGTCCGGTGCGGCCGGCAGCCGCCCGGCCGCGGGCAGCGCCAGCGCGGCGGCGCAGGCGATGGCGGCGAACGGCAGCGCGTGGCCGCCACCGAGTCGCGGCAGCACCAGGTACAGCGCGCCGGCCGTCGCCGAGGTGGTCAACAGACCCAGTACCGAGGCGCGGTGCGGATCCTGGCGGGCGGCGATCCCGACGGCGGCGACCGCGGTCGCCGTCCCGGAGCCGAAGCCGCCGATGACGCAGCCGGCGACCACCAGCGGAACGTGGGACGTGCCGGCGGCGAGGGCGAAGCCCGCCACCATGAGCAGCAGGCCGGCGCGGGCGAGGCGGACGGGCCCCAGGCGGTCCACGCGGGAGGCGAGGGTCAGTCCGGCACCGGCCGACGAGAGCAGCAGTGCGCTGCCGACAGCGCCCGCATGGGCGCTGCTCAGGCCGAGGCCACCGGGGGAGGAACCGAGGTGCCCGACGATGGTGGGCAGCAGATAGGCGGCGAGATACCCGGCGGCGAAGACCGCGACCAGGGGCAGGACCGCCGCGCGGGGGCGCGGAGGCATGGGCGTACCTCTCAACAGGACGAAGGCCAAAAGGGGGTGGAGCGCCTATCGACCGACAGGAACGCGCTGCGTCATATCTATCAAGTGGGACGACTGCGACAGAAGGGGGTATCGAGAAGTTAAACCTGCCGTTGCCGATTCGAGATCAAAGCCCCCCGGCCAGCAGGGCGACCGACCGTTCGATGTCCGCCGGCGACAGGTGCGCGTACCCCATGACGAGGTGCACCCGGCCGTCGTCCGCACCGCCGCCGCGCACGGTGTAGTCGGACAGCGGCCGTACCGCGACACCCGCCGCCGCGGCCGCCGCCAGGAAGCGCGGCTCGGGTCCGTAGCGCGCGGGCAGGGCCGCGATCACATGCAGTCCGGCCGCGATGCCGCTGACCCGCGCCCCGGGGAAGTGCCGTTCCAGCGCCTCGGCCAGGGTGTTGCGGCGGATGCGGTACAGGCGCTGGCAGCGCCGCAACTGCCGGTCGTAGTGGCCGCCGGAGATGAACTCCGCCAGGACGGCCTGCTCGGTCACCGGATTGCCGAGGTCCATCGTCCGCTTGCGTGCCGCGACCTCGGCCGCGAGCTCCGCCGGTGCGACCAGCCAGCCCAGCCGCAGTCCGGGAGCCAGCGATTTGCTGACGGATCCGGTGTAGGCGACCCGGCCGGGGGCCAGGCCCTGGAGGGCGCCGACGGGCGCCCGGTCGTAGCGGAAGTCCCCGTCGTAGTCGTCCTCGATCAGCAGTCCGCCGCTCTCCCGGGCCCAGTCGGCGAGTTCACCGCGCCGCCGGGCCGTGTACGCCACCCCCGAAGGGAACTGGTGGGCCGGGGTGACCACGGCCGCCCGCACCCCGGTGGCGGCCAGCGCCGCCGGGTCCAGGCCGTCACAGTCCACCGGCACCGGCACGGCCGCCAGCCCCGCCGCCGCGAACAGCGCCGTGTGTTCGGGGCTGCCCGGATCCTCCACCGCCACCCGGCGCTCCCCGCGGTCCCGCAGGACCAGGCCGATCAGGGTGTGCGCCTGCGCCACCCCGGAGCACACCACGACCCGGTCCGGTTCCACCGCGACCCCACGGCGGCGGGCCAGCAGATCGGTGAGCGCGGCCCGCAGTTCGGGCAGCCCGCGGGGATCGGGGTAGCCGAACGCCCGGTGCGGCAGCCGCGTCAGCACCCTGCGGTGGGCGGCCGACCAGGCGGCGCGCGGGAAGAGCGACAGATCCGGCAGCCCCGGCCGGAAGTCCGTGGGGCCGCCCCGGTCGTCCGCCGCGAACGGTCCGGGGGCGGGCGCCACGGGACCCGCGCACGCACTGGTCACCCACGTCCCGGAGCCCTGCCGGCCGCTCAGATACCCCTCCGCGGTCAGCTGCGTGTACGCGTCCGTCACCAGCCCGCGCGACACCCGCAGATCGGCGGCCAGCTCCCGGCTCGACGGCAGTTGGGTGCCGGGCGTCAGCCGGCCCGACCGCACCGCGTCGCGCAGCGCCCCCTGCAGCGCGCGGCCACGGCTGCGCGCCGGGGCGGCCGCCGAAGGGAGCAGCAGCTCCCAGGCGGCGGTCCCGCCCGCTCCGTCACCGTCGCCGTCGTCGGAAGTGGTCCTCGAAGCAGCCATGGGATTGGACCTTAATCCGGACCGGTTCTCTTCATAGCGTCATCGCATGAACTCATTCCAGCGCCGTGGAGCGCTCCTGGCCGCCCTCGCCTGTGTCCTGGTCGGCGGCTCCTTCACCGCCAACGGCGCACTCGTCGACTACCCGCACGCCGGAGGCCAGGCGCTGCGGTACGGCATCGCCTTCGTGCTGCTCGCCCTGCTCACGCTCAGAAGCACCAGTGACACGGCCGTCCGGCTGCGTGCGCTCACCGGGCGGCAGTGGCTGCGGCTCGCGGTGCTCGCCGCGACCGGCATGGTCGGCTTCAACCTCGCGGTGCTCGCCGCCGAGGGCAGCGCGGAACCCGCGGTGCCCGGCGTCCTGGTGGGCTGCGCGCCGATCGTCGTGGCGGTACTCGTGCCGCTGCTGGCCGGCCGGCGTCCCTCCCGCGCGGTGCTGGCCGGTGCGCTGCTCGTCGCGGGCGGGGCGTTCGCCGTCCAGGGATGGGGCGGCTCGGACACGGCCGGGCTGGTGTGGTCGGTGGCGGCGCTGGCCGGGGAGGTCGCCTTCGCGGTGGTCGCCGCACCGCTGGTCGGACCGCTGGGTCCACGACTGCTGTCGACCTGCGTCTGCGGCTTCGCCGCCGTCGAGGCCGGACTCCTCGGACTGCTGCTCGACGGGCGGGCCGCGCTGCGGCTGCCCGACACGGGCGAGGCGGTGGCGCTGGGCTGGCAGGCCGTCGTGGCGACCGTCATCGGCTTCATCTGCTGGTACGCCGGGATGCAGCGGATCGGCGCCGAACGCGCCACGCTCTTCTCCGGGCTGATCCCGGTCTCCGCGGCGCTGACCGCGCCGCTGGTCGGCGTGGGCACCTTCGGGCCGGGGCGGCTGGCGGGCAGCCTGCTGGTCGCGGCGGGTGTCGCGGTGGGCTCCGGAATGCTCGCCCGGCGCGCGCCGGGGGAACGGACCGGAGCCCTGACGGGCCGGGCGGCAGAGGCCCGGCCGGCGGTCAGCGCGAGCCGTCGAGGATGACCCGGGCCACCAGTTCCGGGTCGTCGTTCATCGGCACATGGCCGCAGCCGGGCAGCCGGATCAGCCGGGCGCCGGGGATGGTGCGCTTGGCACGGATCCCCTGGCGGCGCAGCAGGACGCGGTCCTGGGTGCCCCAGGCGATGGTCACCGGGACATCGGGGATGTCGTCGCTGAAGACGACGCCGGCTCGGCCCGCCGCCAGCGTGGCCTCGAATCCGGCGGCCTCCCGCATGGCACGCGTCTCGGCCACCACGGCCTCCGGCGAGCGCTGTCCGGGGCGGGAGTAGATCGCGCTGGTGAGCGCGGCGCGGCCGGCCGTGCTGCGGGCCATCCGCTGCACGGTGGTCGGCGGCAGCAGCAGGGCGCCGCGCCGCATCGCCCCCAGCACCGTGAAGGCGTAGCGCCGTTCCGACTCGGTCCAGAACCCGGCCGGGGACAGCGCCGTCACACTGCGCACCAGCCGCTCGCGGCCCAGGTGCAGGGCGACGAGCCCGCCGAGGGAGTTGCCCGCCACATGCGGGCGGTCGAGCCCGAGCGCGGTGAAGAAGGCGTCGAGCGCGGCGACGGCCGTCGGCAGGTCGCTGGGGACCGACGCGTGCTGAGCGGGGGACTGGCCGAAGCCGGGCAGGTCCACGGCGATGACGTCCCGCTCGGCGGCGAGCAGACCGGCCACCGGGTCCCATGCCTGCAGGTGGTGCCCGATGCCGTGCAGCAGCACCAGCGGCTCTCCCTCGCCGCGGCGCTCGTAGGCGACGAGAACGGGCGGGAGACCGGCGGGGGAGACCTCGACGAGGGAGGCGGTTCGGGGCATGGAGCGCTCCTGACCGTTGATAGACATGACGTCAGGAAGGGTATCGGGGAAGCCCGGGAACTCCTATGGGGCACCGTGAGTTCACTGGATACGGGCCGGTGTTCGCTGCCGGCCCGGCCAGCAGCCCCGACCGGGCGCCCCCGTCTCGGTCGGGGCCCCTCCCTCCCCGGTGGAGGGCGGGACAGCGGTCAACCGGCCCGCTGCAGTGTGACGTTGAAGTCGGCGTGCCCCAGGGCGCCCATGGCCTTCACCCACAGCAGCAGATAGGCCTCGGTACCGCGTGCCGACGTGATGCCGCCGAGGTCCACGACCCGCTCGCGCGGCCAGCCGAACTCCGCCAGCAGCGCGGCCGTCTGATCCTTCGCCGCCGCGTCCTCCCCGCTCAGGAACAGCACATGCTCACCCGGCACCCGCGAAGGATCCACCATCACCGCCGAGTTGACCGTGTTGAGTGTCTTCACCACCCGGGCCTGCGGAAACGCCCGCTGGATCCGCTCGCCCAGACTGTCCGAACCCACCGGGTCCAGGACCACTTCGCCGTCCGCGAACGCCAGCGGATTGGCGACGTCGACCAGCAGTTTCCCCGCGAGGTTCGCCGCACCCGCCGCCTCCAGCGCCTGCAGCGACACCATGCCCCCGGTGGCGTTGACGACGACCTCGCCGAAGGCCGCCGCATCCGCGAACGTCCCGTTGTGCCCACCGGGACCGGCCTCCTGCGCCCAGGCCAGTGCCGCCGCGTTGTCCTTCGTACGCGAGCCCAGCGTCACCTCGTGGCCCAGCGCGACGAGCTTGCCCGCGAGCGTCCGGCCGACCTCGCCCGTACCCAGTACCGCGTAACGCATCCGGTTCCCCTTCGTTCCCGCACCGGCCGCCACCGCTGTGGCGGCCCGGCCTCATTGTGGCTCCGCCCCCGCCGCCCCGCCTGGACATCGGCACGGCCGGTCGGGTGGGATCTGATGCGTGGGGAGCCGACGCTCCGTGACCGGCCGGCGCCCCTGCGGCGCGGCATCAACATCGCGTGAACGTCATGCGTACGAGGCGTCCCTGGTCAGGGACCGGAACGATGATTGGTCTTGACCAAGGGGGAGGCCCGCCCTATCGTCGCCTTAGTAGTGCAAGGACCTTTAATAAATAGGGGTTCCGAAACAAGGCTGAACAAGGCCCGCACAGGGCCCCAGCGATTGTGAGGACAGGGTGGGGACCACGCAGCTCGAGGCGACGCAGGAGGTTCAGGAGCCGAAGTACTGGCACCTGAAGACCGTGCTCAATGACGCGCTCGACTCCGAGTTCTCGGTGGGCGAGATCCTGCCCAACGAGCGTGACCTCGCCGCCCGTTTCGGTGTCGCGCGGGCCACGCTCCGCCAGGCCCTGGAGCAGCTCGAGCTGGAAGGCCGGCTGCAGCGCCGCCGTGGTGTCGGCACCACCGTCGCCCCGCCCCGCATGGGTGTGGCCGTCGGTCCGACGGACAACGCCTGGCCCGGTATCGGCAACGACACCTGGCGCACGGTCGGCTGTGCCGAGGCCGTCGCCCCGACCGCCGTCGCCCGTCTCTTCGACAGCGCCGGCGGGGTCCCGGTGCACACCATCCGGCGCGAACGCGTCATGAACGGCCAGCCGGTCGCCACCGAACTGCTCTACGTTCCCGCCGAGTCGGTGCCCGGACTGCCCGGTCTGCTGACCCCGGCGAGCCACGCGCCCGCCGTGCTGCGGGAGCTGCAGCGGCTGGACCTGGAGGGCGAGGACCGCGCCGTGGAGCTGGGCTCGGCCCGAGCCGAGGACGCCAAGCAGCTCGACCGGCTGCCCGGTGCCCCGGTCCTCGTCGTCACCACGCGTTACTTCGCGGCCGGCCAGGTCGCCGCCGTCGCGATCTCCACCTACCGCGCGGACACCTGCCGGCTCACCTTCGGTGACACCGGCACCGTGGAGGTCACCCCCCACGAGGAGCAGGAGCGCCGCCAGGCGTCCTGAGCACACATCGTCGTACGCACATATGAGCACCGGAACCCTGGGGGTTCCGGTGCTCATGTGCTGTCGGTCGGGAGGGTGCTTTCGGCTCAGCGCCGGGGGAGTGAGGTCTGCTCGACGGCGAACAACTGCTCCTCGACGTGGTCCAGCGCCAGCCGCAGGGCCCCGGTCGCGATGGCCTCCTGGCCCAGCGCCGACAGCGTCACCTCGGGCGGCCGCAGACAGTAGCGCGCCAGCTGGTCGCGCAGCGGCTCCAGGACGCCGTCCAGGCCCGCCGCCCAGCCGCCGATCACGACCAGCTCGGGGTCGAGAGCGAGCACCAGGGCCGCCACATCGTGCACCAGCCGCCGCAGATACCGGTCCACGGCCTCCTTGGCCTGGACATCGCCGCCCTTGGCGAGCGCGAAGACCCGGGCGACAGCCGACTCGTCCAGCGGGTGCAGCGGCGTCCCGGTGGTCGACAGCAGATGCTCCGGTGTCACCTCCTGCCCCAGCAGGTGCAGCGCCCCGATCTCGCCCGCCGCACCGCCGAAGCCGCGGTGCAGCCGGCCGCCGATCAGTGAACCGGCACCCGGGCTCAGCCCGGCCAGCACGAAGACCATGTCGTCGGTCCCCATGCCGACGCCCTTCCAGTGCTCGGCGACGGCCGCGACATTCGCGTCGTTCTCCACCAGCACCGGACAGCGGAACGACCGCTGCAGCCGCTCGCCGAGCGGCAGCCCCGTCCAGCCCGGCAGCGCCGTGCTCAACCGCACCGCGCCGTCGGCCTCGACGATGCCGGGGCTGCCGACCCCGACCGCCCACAGCGTGCTGCGCGCCACCCCGCACTTGCGCAGCAGCTCGGCGACAGTGCCGCGGACCCGGTCCAGCCGGTCGTCCGCGGAAGCCGCCTCCGCCACGTCATGGCCCAGCGAGCCCAGCAGCTGGCCGCTGAGGTCGGACAGCACCGCACGCACCTGGTGCGCGCCGATCTCGATGCCCAGCAGATGGCCCGCCTCGGCGTGGAACCGGAAGCGGCGGGCCGGCCGGCCCTGCTTGCGGGCGTCACCGGGCTCGGCCGGGGCCTCCACCACCAGCCGGGACTCCGTCAGCCCCTCGATGACGCCCTCGACGGTCGGCCGGGAGAGGCCGGTGCTGTGCACCAGCTCGGTGAGAGTGGGGGTCTGGGACCCGCGCAGCGCGTGGAGGACCACCGCGGAATTGATCCGTCGCAGCAGGGATGGATCCCCGCCGGTGAGCCGCCCCAACGTATGTCCTCCCAGCCAGCGCGTGTATGTGGGCGGATCGTACCTGGCCAGCGGCCGCGCGGCGAGTGCCGTTGCAGCCGGCGCCGCGCCGGTCGCCGCCGGAGCATCTCCGGAGCCTCCCCAAGTCCCTAGCGGGCGCCCGGATCCGGGTCGTCGGCGGCCGCGCGCAGCCGTCCGAACTCCTCCGCCATGGCCGCGGCCGTCCAGTGGGCGTTGAGGCCGCTGGGGTTCGGCAGCGCCCAGATCCGGGTCCTGCCGATGGTCCGCTCCTGCGGACCGATCCGGGCGTCCTTCTCGCCGAAGGCCACCCGGTAGGCGGTGATACCGGCCACCGCCAGCCACGCCGGCTCCAGCAGCCGCACCTTGGCGTCGAGGATCCGGCCGCCCTCCACCATCTCCGCGGCGCTCAGCTCGTCGGCCCGCGCCGTGGCCCGCGCCGCGACATTGGTGATGCCGAGCCCGTACGAGAGCAGCTCCCGCTGCTCGGCGGGGAGGAGCAGCCGGGGAGTGAAGCCCGAGGCGTACAGCACCGGCCAGAACCGGTTGCCCGGCCGGGCGAAGTGATGGCCGGTCGCCGCGGACAGCAGCCCCGGATTGATCCCGCAGAACAGCACACGCAGGCCGCCCGCGACCACATCCTCGATGGTTCGGTCGCGGGCGGCTTCGAGTTCCTCCGGCGTCAGAGGATCGCTCCGGGCGCGTAAGCGGCCGCCTTCGGGTGCCGCTCGGCGACCTCGGCGATCCGCTGCACGACGGCCGCGACCTGTCCGGCGGCGGCACCGGTGAACGACAGCCGGTCGGCCATCAGCGCGTCCAGCTGCGCCCGGTCCAGCGGCATCCGCTCGTCCTCGGCGAGCCGGTCCAGCAGCTCGTTGCGCTCGGCGCCCTTCTCACGCATCGCGAGCGCGGAGGCCACCGCGTGCTCCTTGATGACCTCGTGCGCGATCTCGCGCCCCACACCCGCGCGCACAGCGCCCATCAGCACCTTCGTGGTGGCCAGGAACGGCAGGTAGCGGTCCAGCTCACGGGCGATGACAGCCGGGAAGGCGCCGAACTCGTCCAGCACCGTCAGGAACGTCTCCAGCAGACCGTCGAAGGCGAAGAACGCGTCCGGCAGCGCGACCCGGCGCACCACCGAGCAGGACACGTCGCCCTCGTTCCACTGGTCGCCCGCCAGCTCGCCGACCATCGAGGCGTAGCCGCGCAGGATCACCGCGAGGCCGTTGACGCGCTCGCAGGATCGGGTGTTCATCTTGTGCGGCATCGCGGACGAGCCGACCTGACCGGGCTTGAAGCCCTCGGTGACCAGCTCGTGCCCGGCCATCAGCCGGATCGTCTTGGCCAGCGACGAGGGGGCCGCGGCCAGCTGCACCAGCGCGGTCACCGCGTCGTAGTCCAGCGAGCGCGGGTAGACCTGGCCGACGGAGGTGAAGGCCCGCGAGAAGCCCAGGTGACCGGCGATCCGGTCCTCCAGCTCGGCGAGCTTGGCGGTGTCGCCGCCCAGCAGGTCCAGCATGTCCTGCGAGGTGCCGACCGGGCCCTTGATACCGCGCAGCGGGTAGCGGCCCAGCAGGTCCTCGACCCGCTCGAAGGCCACCAGCAGCTCGTCCGCGGTCGTCGCGAAGCGCTTGCCCAGGGTGGTGGTCTGCGCGGCGACATTGTGCGAACGGCCGGCCATGACCAGCTCGGCGTACTCGGCCGCGAGCTTCCCCAGCCGGGTCAGCACCGCGACCGTGCGGTCGCGGACGTGCTCCAGCGACAGCCGGATCTGCAGCTGCTCGACGTTCTCGGTGAGGTCGCGCGACGTCATGCCCTTGTGGACCTGCTCATGCCCGGCGAGAGCGTTGAACTCCTCGATGCGGGCCTTCACATCGTGCCGGGTGATCTTCTCGCGCTCGGCGATGGAGGCGAGGTCGACCTGCTCCAGCACCCGCTCGTAATCGGCGAGCGCCTGCTCGGGCACCTCGATACCGAGGTCCTTCTGCGCCCGCAGGACGGCGAGCCACAGACGGCGCTCCAGCACCACCTTCTGCTCGGGGGACCACAAGGTGGCGAGCTCCGCGGAGGCGTAGCGGCCGGCCAGGACGTTCGGGATACGAGGCTTAGCAGTCACGTGCAGAGAGTCTACTGCGCGTCGGCGCAGGCCAGCGCCCCGGCCGGATCGGCCGCAGGAAGACCGTGTCGGCGCTCGTCAGCCCTGGTCGCCCGGGTACGGGAGCAGCTCGCCGCGCTTGGGTGGCATACCGTCGCCCGAGGAGCGGCCGGTCAGCCGTCGGCCGATCCACGGCACCAGGTGCTCGCGCGTGAAGCGCAGGTCGGCGCCGCGCCGCGTCACCCAGCCCGGCGGCACGGCGGGCGGCAGCAGCTCCGTCCAGTCCGACTCCGGCTCGTGGCCGAGCGCCTGCCAGACCGCCTCCGCCACCCGGCGGTGGCCCTCGGCGTTCAGATGCAGCCGGTCGTCGGCCCACATCTGCGGGTCGCCGAGCACCCCCGACCCGTAGAGGTCGACCACGATCGCGCCGTGCCGTTCCGCGAGGGTGTCGAGGAACGCGAAGAGCTGCTCCATACGCGGCAGGAAGCGGGCCGCGACGGGTCCCCGGCGGATCGGGCTGCGCATGAGGACGAGCTGCCCGCAGTCGGGCGCCAGCTTCTCGACGGACTGCTCCAGCAGCGCGCAGACCGCGTCGACGTCGCACTTGGGCCGCAAGGTGTCGTTGAGCCCGCCGACCAGCGTGACGAGGTCGGGGCGCATCGCGGCGGCGGTGTCCACCTGCTCGTCCGCGATCTGCCGGATGAGCTTGCCCCGCACCGCGAGGTTGGCGTACCGGAAACCGGGGGCACGGGCGGCGAGGCGCCCGGCGACCAGGTCGGCCCATCCCCGGTACGAACCGTCCGGGAGGGCGTCGGACATTCCCTCGGTGAAGGAGTCGCCGACCGCGACAAAACTGGTGTACGTGGCATTCATCTGCATGGCGCGGGCGATCCTACCCGCCACCGGGCGGTGTCCGCTGCGCGACCGATGATGATCAATAATTCGATCGCACGAACCAGCGATACCGGTCACGCTGCATCAGACACCCCATGACCCGACCAGGAGCAGCCGTGACCGACCTCGAAACCCTCGTCAAGCCCGAAGACCTCGTCGCGGCCATCGAGTCGGGACACGTCTCGCGCAAGCAGCACCCCGAACTGCCCCTCTCGATCTACACCTACACGCGCACCTGCCAGTACGAGCGCGCCTGGAACGCCGTCACCACCCGCTGCCGCGGTCTGGTGGCCGACGACGAGACCGGTGCGATCGTGGCGTGGCCGTTCGAGAAGTTCTTCAACGTCGGGGAGCACGGGCTCGGGCTGCCGTACGCGCCGGCACTGCCCGTCGAGCCGTTCGAGGTGTACGACAAGGTCGACGGATCGCTCGGCATCGTCTTCCACTACGACGAGCGCTGGCACGTCGCCTCCAAGGGCTCGTTCACGTCGGAACAGGCCACCTGGGCGACGCGGCGGCTGCGGGCCGCCGACACCGGCGCGCTCGACCCGCGGAGCACCTACCTCGTCGAGATCCTGTACCCGGAGAACCGCATCGTCGTGAACTACGGCGAGCGGCGCGACCTCGTGCTGCTCGCGGCGTACGCGCACGACGGCACCGAGCGCGTCCTCGGCGGGGCCGCGGTGGAGTGGCGGCCGATCGGCTCCGTGGTCCGTAGCTGGCCCGCGCCCGAGCTGGCCCGGCTGCTCGAGATGACGGCCGACAACATCCGGATCGACGGTCAGGAGGTCACCGGAACGGACGCCGAGGGATACGTCCTGCGGTTCGCCTCCGGGGTGCGGACGAAGGCCAAGACCGCGGACTACGTGCGGCTGCACAAGGTCATCACCGGTGTCACCGAACGGGACATCTGGCGCAGCCTCGGCATCCAGCGGTTCGCCGACCGCGACCCCAAGCGGCTCACCCAGATCCTCGGCTGCCGGCCGCAGGAACTGGCCGCCTACGCGGCGAGCGGCACCGGTCCGCTCGACGCGCTGCTGGAACAGGTCCCGGACGAGTTCGACGCCTGGGTGCGCGGCATCGTGGAAGGTCTCGAGGCACAGGCCGAAGCGCTGGCCGCGAGCGCCCGGGAGGAGTTCGCGGCCCTCGCGCCGCTCGGCCACGACCGGGCCGCGTTCGCCCGCGCCATCCAGCGGATCAGCGACCGGACGGTGCGCGGCACCATGTTCCAGCTGCTCGACGGACAGAACGTCGATCTACAGTTCTGGCGGGCGATCAAGCCCGGCCCCTCCGACCCTTTCGCGAACGACGAAGAAGGCTGAACCCGATGCCCACCGTGCACGTCATGACCGGTCTGCCCGCCTCCGGGAAGACCACCGCCGCCCGCCAGCTGTGCGCCGACTCCGAAGGCCGCGTCCGGCGTGTCAACCTCGACGACCTGCGGGTCATGCTCGGTGACGGCGGCAGCGGCGGCGGCCGGCAGTGGTCGCACGAGCACGAGCAGACAGTCCTCGCCATCCAGGACGCCGCCGTGCGGGAGACGGTCGCCGCCGGTTTCGACGTCGTCGTCGACAACACCCATCTGACCCCGAACATCCCCAAGCGGCTCAAGGCCGCCGTCGGCGGCCTGGCGGTCTTCGTCGTGCACGACTTCACCGATGTGCCGATCGAGGAGTGCCTGCGCCGCGACGCGGCCCGCGCCAACCCCGTGGGCGAGGAGATCATCCGCATCCTGGCCGACAAGCACGCCAAGTCCACCCGAGGCGGCTGGCGGCTCACCGACGCCTGGATGAACGACACACCCGCCGTCCAGCTCTACACCGCGGACACGACCCTGCCCGACGCGGTGATGTGCGACATCGACGGCACCCTCGCGATCAACCAGAACCGCAATCCGTACGACTTCAGCCGCTGCGAGCAGGACGGCCTGAACACCTCGGTGCGCGACGCCCTCGTCGCCTTCCAGAAGGCGAACGGCGACCGGATCGTGCTGCTGTCCGGCCGCGGTGAGGAGTTCCGCGCCCAGACCGAGGCCTGGATCGCGGCACACGACGTGCCCTGCGACGAGCTGTGGATGCGGCACGCCGGTGACACGCGCCGCGACGACATCGTCAAGGCCGAGCTGTTCGACGCGCACGTCCGCGACCGCTACAACGTGCGCGTCAGCCTGGACGACCGCGACCGGGTCGTGGCGATCTGGCGCCGGATGGGCCTGCCGACCTGGCAGGTCAACTACGGGAGTTTCTGAGCCAGGGGCTCGGTCGCCGGCAGGCGGCTGAACCGGACGCCCGCGTCCTCCAGCGGGCCGCGCCGCAGCATCAGGATGTCGCGCGGGTAGTTCTGGTACAGCCGCCAGGGCGCGGTCGGGCCCTGCTTGGGCAGCGCGGCGGCACTGCGCCGCACATAGCCGGACCGCAGGTCGATGAGGGGCTCCAGGGGCAGCGACGGCTCCGGGGCCAGCGGGGTGCAGGCCCGGTATCCGTGCGCGGCCATGTGGTTGAGCAACCGGCACACGTACTGGCTGACCAGGTCGCACTTGAGCGTCCAGGAGGCGTTGGTGTAGCCGAGGGCGAGGGCGAAGTTCGGTACGCCGGAGAGCATCATGCCCTTGTACGCGACGGTTCCGGCGAGGTCGATCTCCGTGCCGTCGACGGCCAGTGTCATGCCGCCGATGGCCAGCAGGTTGAGTCCGGTCGCGGTGACGACGACGTCCGCGTCGAGCTCGACGCCGGACTCCAGGCGCAGGCCGTTCTCGGTGAAGGTCTCGATGCGGTCCGTCACGATCGACGCCCGGCCGTCGCTGACGGCCTTGAACAGGTCGCCGTCCGGGACGAGGCACAGTCGCTGGTCCCACGGGTTGTAGCGCGGGGCGAAGTGCGTGTCGATGTCGTAGCCGAGCGGGAGCTGCTTCCGTACGCCCTTGCGCAGTACGGCCTTGAGCAGCCGGGGCGCACGGCGGCTGAGCTGGAAGCTCAGGGTGGCCAGCAGGACGTTCTTCCATTTGATGGCCGGGTGGGCGGCCTTCGCGGGGAGCAGCCGGCGCAGCCGGTCGGCGAGGGCGTCGCGGGACGGCATGGACAGCACATAGCTCGGTGAGCGCTGCAGCATCGTCACGTGCCCGGCCGTGGTCGCCATCGACGGCATGAGGGTGACGGCGGTGGCGCCGCTGCCGATGACCACGACGCGCTTGCCCGCGTAGTCGAGATCCGCCGGCCAGTGCTGGGGGTGCACGATCGTGCCGGTGAAGTCCCCGGTGCCGGGGAAGTCCGGTGTGTAGCCCTGGTCGTAGCGGTAGTAGCCGGAGCAGACGAACAGGAACGCGCACGTCATCCGGACCGTGTCGCCGGTGCCGGTGCGGAGGACGTGCACGGTCCACAGCGCCTGTTCCGAGGACCATTCCGCGCGCACCACCCGGTGGCGGAAGCGGATCGCGCCGTCCACTCCGTGCTCGCGGGCGGTGTCGCGGACGTACTCGCGGATCGCGTCCCCGTCGGCGATCGCCTTGGCGCCGGTCCAGGGCCGGAACGTGTAGCCCAGCGTCTGCATGTCGGAGTCCGACCGGACGCCGGGGTAGCGGAACAGGTCCCAGGTGCCACCGATCGCCTCGCGGGCCTCCAGGATCGCGAACGTCCTGTTCGGGGTCTCCCGCCGGAGATGGCAGGCGGCGCCGATCCCGGACAGGCCGGCACCGACGATCAGCACGTCGACGTGTTCCGCGGGCGCGTCGTCACCGATCGGGGGGTTCACGCACCCGGCTCCGAGCGGGAGAGCGCCGCCGCGGGGAGGGACGGCTTCGGCCGGCGTGGTTCGCGGACGCCGGCGGGCGGCGGACCGCCGGGACCGCCGCCGCCCGGCCGCACCCGGCGCCGGAACCGACGCAGCAGGGCCACCAGCGGGATGATCGGCAGGGCGAGCAACAGCCATGGGTTCCTGGTCATCTGCTTCATCTGCATACTCCGACACTCCGCTCACCGCCCGGCGTGCGCCATAGCCCTTACAGGCTAAGGGACGCCGCTCCCGCCGAGCCGGCCGTCGCTGTGGCACTGTGAGTGGCGCCGCAGACGACCGGAAGTCCGACGACCGGAGGCCCGACGACCCGTGACCACGATCATTTGGATCACCGAGGACGCTTGGCAGGCGACCGTGGACGCCGCCCGCTCACACGTTCCGGACACGGCCGAACTCACCCTGCTCCATGTCACCGGTGACGACGTCGAGGACGCCGCGCACGGCGCGTTCGCCGGTCTGCTCGGCCGGGGTCACCGCGAGCGCGATCCGGGCGACTATCTGGAGGCGCTGTCCGCGACGGCCGGCGCCGAACTCCTGGAAGCGGCGGCCGACCGGCTCGGCCGGCCCGCGGCCCGGCTGCAGGTCCACGGGCGCATCGCTCGGGAGGTGGTCCGGGCGGCGGAGGGCGCCGAACTGCTGATCTGTGCGCGGGACGGCGACCTCCACCGGCTGGGGCCGCGCAGTCTGGGGCGCGACGGCCGTTTCGTCGTCGACCACGCGCCCTGTCCCGTCCTGCTGGTGTGGCCCGAACCCGCCCCCGGTCTCGGCTCGATCCCGCCCCCGCCGACCGGCCCCCCGCCGCCGCATCCGCACCACGGTCCGGAGCACCACGGGGCGTGAGCGTGTCAGTGCGGTAGGGCGGTGGCGTCACGCGGAGGAGATCACGCCGATCCCGTTCGGCACCGGGCGTTCGGGCACGCCGGACGGATGGTTCCGCACCGTGCTGTACGCGGCGCCCGGGGGCCGGGTGACGAGGGTGGACGAGCCGCCTCCGTCGAGATCGACGGCGCCGTCGGCTCCGAGGGCGCGCAGCAGGCGGGCCAGTTCGCCGAGGGTCAGTCCGTCGTCGTGCTCGGCGCCGCTGTCCAGGGCCAGCAGGTACAACCGGCGGCCTTGGCCGCTGAAGCCGGCGGCGGTCCGGGTGGCGGCGGCGGTCTCGTCGAGGCCGTCGTGCGGGACGCCGCCGCGCAGCACCGGATACCCGCCGATCGCGAAGGCCAACGGGACGCTTCCGGTGGCCCGGAGGCGGTGCCGGACGTGTACGGGGTCACCGATCCGCAGCCGGCGCAGTGCGCGGGCGCCGGCCTCGCGCCCCACCAGGACGACCGACCCGCGCGGGACGACGCCTTCGCCCAGGGTGGCCGAGGCCGAGGTGACGCGACCGTGGTGCACCGTCACTTCGTAGGGGTCGGTGCCGCAGGCGGCGGCGCGAACGTCGTTGGTTCCGCAGCTGGCCCGTGCGCGAGAGGCGGGTCCCCAGGCGGAGGTGTACGCACCGATGCCATCCACGGGCAGTGCGTACTGGTTGAAGCCGGCGAGCTCCCAGGTCCCGGACGGGGTGACGACGGCGCCCCGCAGCCGCAGCCGGTCCAGCCGGGCAGCGCCGTCGGCTCCGATGCCCAGCACGTCCTCGTCGGTGGCTCCCGGCACCAGCGCGGGCCCGTAGCGCTGGCCGTCCGGAACAGCGGCCTTGAGCGGTCGTCCGTCCGCGACGGCCGGCCCTACGGTGGAACCGGTCGGCCGCACGCCCGGATGCTCGACCTCGGTGATGTCGAAGAAGTCGCCGTTGACGGCGGCGACCGCGCCGCGCGCGTCGGCCAGCCGGGACACCGGTGCCCGGATGCCGGTCACCGCGCCACTCGTGCCGGGCCGCAGCAGCTCGATCTTCATGCGCGCGTCGTCCAGATCGACCGTCAGGAGGTGGCCGTGCGCGGTTCCGTGGGACGCGGTCACCGAGAACGTCTCGTACCGCACGCCGGGCGCCAGATGTGCCGCGTTCGAGAGCCGCAGGCCCGGATCGGCGTCGGCGCTCCCCGGCGCCGCCACGACGACCAGGGCGCTCCAGACGGCGGTCACGACGACCGCCCTACGTAAGCGGCGCCCGGGCCGGGAGTGACCGCGGGAGCCGGATGGACCGGCGGGCAGGCGCGAGGTGGCGCGGAGCATGGGCCGGACCTTTCTTGCCTGTGCGACGACGCGTGTGTGCTGACACGTGCTCGGTGACACGTGCGGTGACGTGCCGCGGTGACAGCGGCCGTTGCCGCCTGGGGGAGTGGCACCGCAGCCGGTCGGGCGGAGGACGGCGGACCGCTCGGTCCTTCTTCCCGGTCAGGGCCACCGGCAGCCGCGTACGCCGTTCCGTTCCCGCTGTTGGCGTAGCGCACCCGACCGTCCTGCCGTGCCGGACATGCCGAAGGGACCGGCGGACGGGGGCCCAACCCCTGTCCGCCGGTCCCTTCGTGGAGCTCCGGCCGCGCCGGTGGCGCGCTGCCTCCCAGGCGCTAGTCGATCGTGATCGGGCCGTCGGTCGGCTTGTCCCGGCCGGTGTCCTTCTCTGTGTCCTTGTCTGTGGGCTTCGGCTTCACCGGCTCCGTGGGCCCGGCGGCCGGCTTCAGGTATCCCTGCAGCTCGAGCAGGCCGTTGTCCTTGCCCGGACGGGGGTACTCGGTGGAACCGCTCAGGTTCTTCCGAACCGAGTCCAGGATGGTCAGCCCCTGGCCGACCAGTCCCGCCGCGATCTCACTGA
>NZ_JAAGLX010000069.1:0-30793 GCF_010548325.1 Streptomyces sp. SID13666
CCCGGCTACGCCGGGTAACCACGGGCCTTCGGCCCGGGTTGCTTGGGCCTTCCGCGCTGCGCGGCGGCTTCGCCGCCGAAACTGCCCGCCCTTCGGGCGGGAGCACCGGGCTTCGCCCGGTGCTGGCCTGACCTTCGGTCAGGCGGTGGGCCGGCTACGCCGGCTGATCGGGCTGCGCCCAATCAGTGAGGGTGGGCGCTGCGCGCCCTGATTGATGGTGGGTCAACCTCTCCGCTTCGCTGCGAGGTTGTGATGGGCCTGTCCTGGGGCTTCCGCCTGGGTAGATTAGGGTATGCGGGCAGGGGGCGCTTCGCGCCTTGAACGGTGGGAATGTGCGGTGAACTCGAAGTGGGGCCTTCGGCCCTGGCTGGTGGCGGGATGGTTCGGATCCTCGCTCGAATCGGAGCGCGAGGGTGGTGCTCGCACCTTGAGGGGGGCGGAACCGTGATGGGTGGTCAGGCGAGAGTCCTCGATTGGGTTGTGCACAGCGGCATTTTCCTGTTCTTGTGCATCAAAGATGTGTATCCGATAGACTCTGGGACTGTGAATGGGTTCTGGTGGAGTTCAGGAAGGCCCCTGCTGCTATCCAGTAGTGCACTAGGAAGGACAGGAAAGCCAGTGGCTCCAGACCGGGAATCAGTCGTGCCTGACCTTGCTGCACTGGACTGTCTTCTCCAGCGAGCCCGCGCCGTGCGGGTCAGCGATGTCGTCCACCCTGCCGAACCGGCGATCCTGACGGACCTCATGGAACCTGCTGATCTGAGCCGGTTGCGCCGGGCCATGGCGGTGAGCTCGCTACCCGGCGGCATCTGCATGTGCCGTGGAGACATCAGGTTCGACTTCCTCGACAGCCACGGGCAGCAGATCGCCACCGTCGGCTTCCACCACGGCGTCACCCTGCGCTGGACGGGTTGGGAGGGCAACACGGTCCTGGTCGACGGGCAGGCCCTCCTGTACTGGCTCAATGACCACCAGGCCCCGAGGGCTTTGGAGCAATTCGAAGAGGACAAGCGGCAGCGCTCACGCGCCCTGGCCGTACAGGCCAGCTGGACCGCCGCCATGCCGGCCGCGCTCAGCGGACTCGCCCTGCGGATACTCGCCCTATCCAGCACAGGAGAGTCCCCTTCGGCGGAACTGCTCAGCGAGGCCCATACCCTGCTCGGCCATGGCCTCCGAGAGCCGACACCCCGTGTCCTGGCCCTCCTGGCATGGCACGGATCCGGAACCGGGAGATACTCCGGCTACCCCGTCCACGAAGCGTTCCCCGGCCTGCTCCTGAGCGACGTGCCGATCACCGTCATCATCACCGCCCTGCAGGACTCGCAGGCCGACGAACGCCACGACACCGGCGCCGTGCGCCACCTCCTCGGCTGGAAGAGCCGAAACGAGCAGGCACGGGACATCGACACCATCCCCGCAAGCCTGAGAGCCCGGCTGCTGCACCAGGCCCGGACGTCAGACGACACGACCATCCGGCGACGCGCCGAACAACTACTCACGCCAACCCGGGAGTGACCCGCCCACAGCGCGGCCGGCGCCGGAGGCCAGGCCCTGGACCCGCGCGGCTCCCACCGACAGAGCCGAACTCGGGCCCAAGGGCTGGTATCGGCTTTTCAAATGTCGCTTGAATACCGGGAAAGGAAAACGGTCATCATGGCGAAGAAATTGCGTCCGCACCAGGAAGAGGCGTGCGACGCGGCAGTACGACTTCTGACACTGCCGGCATCGGGGCTGGTGCCGTTGGCGGGGCTTCGGTGCCAGATCCGGGCGGCGACGGGTTCAGGCAAATCGCTGACGGCCGTTCACGTAGCCAACCGGCTCTACTCCGAGCGCACCCTGGTCCTGGTGCCCTCACTTCCGCTACTGGAACAGACGGTACGGGTCTGGCAGGAGGAAGGCCACGGCGGCCTGATGGTCGGGCTGTGCTCGCTCAAGGCCGGCGAGCGCCCGCCGGGGATCAAGTGCACCACCGATCCAGCGGAGCTGGTGGCATGGACGAAGGACCCGGGGAAGGTCACCGTGTTCGCCACCTACGCCTCACTCGGACTCGGACACCTGGAAGAGGCGCACCAGCGGGGGCTAAAGCCGTTCTCGCTCGCGATCGGGGACGAGGCGCACCGCGTCAGCGGCCACGCCGCTCGACCGTGGGCGGCGATCCTCGACAACACCCGGATCCCTTGCGACCGGCGCCTGTTCATGACCGCCACACCCCGCCTGTGGGCGATCAAGGACAGCGACAAGAAGGCCGCGGCGGCGGCGGCCGGGACCGAGGCTGCGGAACTGATCGCGAGCATGGACGACGAGGCCGTCTTCGGCCCCGTGGCCAGCGACTATCCCCTCGGAAAAAGTATCTCCGACGGCACAGTCGCCCCCTACCGCATCGTGTGCGTGGACGTGTCCGACCCCGTCCTGCAGGGCCTGGAGCAGCGCGGCGTCGATGAGCGGTCGCTGGAGTACCGCGGGGCCCGGCTAGCCGCCCTGCAGACCGGGCTGCTCACCGCGTGCGCGGAATGGGACCTGAACCGGCCGCTGTCCTTCCACCACCTCGTGGCCGAGGCCCGCGCCATGAGCACCGGCCTGCACGACGTAGCACGGGTGCTGTGGGAGCTGGAGCCATCGCTGCACCCGTGCCCCGAGCTCATCGGCACCAGCTGGCTGGAGGCCGTCCACACACCCGCTGAGCGGCGGGCGGTGCTGGGCACCTTCGCGTCGCTGGTCCGCGACGACGGGTGGCGGCTGCTGCGCTACATCCTCAGCAGCGTAAAAACACTCTCGGAAGGCGTCGACACGTTCGACTGCGACGCGGTTTACTTCGCCGACGTGCGCGGGAGCATGGTCGACCTGGTCCAAGCCGTCGGACGCGCCCTGCGGACGAAGCCCGGCAGCGGCAAGATCGCCACCATCGTCGTCCCCGTCATCTGGGGCGTGGGCGAGACCGGCCGGGAACTGCTGACCTCCCAGGCCTACGACGGACTCTCCAAGATCCTCATGGCCCTGCGCGCGCACGACTCCGCCGCCATCGAGCGCCTCGCCATGCCCCAGTCCGAGACCCGGCCCTCCAGGGAGCCCAGCGACACCGACCCCCAGGAACGCCGCTCCGCCCGCGCCGGGGAACAGCTGCTGAGCTTCTCCACCCAGCGCGACCCCGCCCTGATCGCTGCGTTCGTCCGCACCCGCGTGATGGAACCCGAACGAGCGGAATTCCGGCGTGGCCTTAACGAGCTCATCACCTACAAGGACGCCTTCGGCGACTGCCGCGTGCCCTACGCCTACCGGGCACCCTCCGGACACCGGCTCGGGGTCTGGGTCGCCGACCAGCGACGATACAAGGCCGCTGACGTCCTGGACGACGAACGCCTCGGCCTGCTGAACGAGCTCGGGTTCATCTGGTCGGCATTCGACACCGCCTTCACCGACAACCTCACCGCCGTCGCCGCCTACGCCACCGAACACGGCCACGCCTGCCCACCAGCCGACGCCGTCTGGGGCGGAAGGCCCGTCGGCGTGATCATGAAGAACGCCCGCACCGCCCAGCGGCGCACCGAGAACCTGCAGCACCGTCAGGAGGCCGGTGAGCGGGGCCTGGACTGGACCGGTGCGCTGCCCGCCGACCGCAAGGCCGCCTTCGACGCTATCGACCCGGCTTGGTGCCCGACGGGGTGGTCGCTGGAGTGGCAGAGGTCCTTCACCCTGGCCTGCCGCCACGTCCAGGCCGGCGGCGTCCTGCTCGGCGCCCAGCCCGGCAGCATCGCCGCCCAGGGCGAGGACCTCGCCGGATGGGCGAGGATGCAGCAGTTCGGCTGGGACAAGCTCGGGCCGGCGCAGCAGTGGATGTGCGAACACGTCCTCGGACTCGAGCCACTCGCACCGGAGGAACGGCCCAAGGAGAAGGTCCCGCACGCGCAGAAGGAGGCCCGAAACCTGGCCGCAGCCGCCCAATACCAGGCCCGCGAAGGCCACCTCAACGTCCCACGCAACCACCAGGAGCAGCTGTTGCTGGACGACGCCGGAGCGAGCGATCCCGGTACCGAGGTGACCGGGGTCACCGTGGCCCTGGGGCTGTTCATCGCCAACAGCCGCGCCCGGAAGGCCACTATCCCGGCGGAGCGAGCGGCCCGACTGACCGAACTCGGCATGCGCTGGCAATGATCCCTCGGGGGGCGCTGGGGGAAGCCGGTCGTGGCTGGGCCTCGCTGCTGCTCTATGGGGTGGCGGCCAGTACGGTACGCAGACCGCGCGGTAGGAGGCGCCCCGTGCGGGTGGTGCTAACCAGGCGGGCCAGGTTCTGCCACATCCGGGCACGGATCTCCTGGGGCCCCAGTTGGTGGGTTCGGGCCAGGGCCTGCTCGACTGGTTCGACACCGCCGGGGCGGCGTGCGGTGCCGGACGCGCGGTCCCCGAAGGGGTGGTCAGTCTCGGTCAGGATCCGGTCCAGCGGCAGGGCGGCGATGCGTTCCGGATCGTGCAGCATGGCTGCGTTGACGGAGAAGTAGCAGCCGAGGTCGAGGGCGCGCCGGGTCTGGCTGGGGGTGCCGAGCCACCAGTGCAGGACGGCGCCGGAGACGGGGCGCTGTTCCAGGTGGTCCAAGACGGGGTCGGTGGCCGCGTAGCTGTGGATGCTGGCGATTCGCGGCTTGTCCTGCAGGACCGTCAGGATGCTCTCTAGGGTGGCATGTTGGGTGTCGAGGGCGACGCGGGACTTGCCGTCGAGTCCGATCTCGCTGACGTAGGCGGTGCCGGTGATCAGGTCGGTGAACTGCGTGGCGGTGAACGCCTTGTGGGCGCGTGCGAGGCCGGGGTGGCAGCCGACGCCCCAGATGGTCGCGGCGTCGGCGCGCTGCAGGGCTTGCTTGGCCTCGTCCAGGGTGCGGGTGGCGGCGAACAGCACGGCGTTCAGCACCTGGAGTTCGGCCGGGGCGATGTCGGGTGCGACGTGGGTGTGCAGGTCGATGGGGGGCAGTGATCTCATGGGCGCAGGGTTTCGAGTTCTGCGATGCCGCGGCGGCACAGGTCGAGTGCCTCGCGCAGCAGGTAGGTGTCGGGCAGGCTCATCGCGGCGAGGTCGCGTCCGGTGACGCCGCGCTGTACGAAGTTGCGCATGGGCTGGCGCACCGATTTGCGCGCGAGCCAGGCTGCGGCGGCGCTGTCGGCCGCCGGGTCGATGTAAGCGGTGCGGTCCGCGATCCCGGAGGCGGTGAAGGAGGCGCGGCGCAGGGTGCAGCCGAAGCAGACCCCGCAGGAGCGGTTGGCGCCGAAGCCGTGGGTCCACTGTCCGACCAGGGAGCAGGAGTGGGTGGCGCTGAGGTAGGCCGAGGCCCGTTCTTCGCCCAGGAGCTGGATGGCCCAGGTGAACATCTCGCCCTTGGTGCTCGTGGCGAAGGGGTTCTCGATGGCGGCGTGTGCGCCGATGCTGGCCAGCGTCTGGGACAGGTCCTGAAGGAAGCGCGGGTGGGTGGTGCGGGTGGACAGGCTGCCGAGGCGTTCGGGGCCGAGCGGGGGGTTGAGGGATGCAAAGCCGTTCTCCGGGATCCACAGCGGCACCCGGTGGGGTGCCGCTGCGGCCAGGCCCAGGGCGAGGAAGAGCAGGGAGCGTGTGCGGGTGGAGGACTCCGAGGGGTAGGGGGTGCCGTCGATGCGCTTGCTGCCGCGGCCGAGGTGGATGGTGAGGTGGTCTTGGCCCGGGCCGGGGGTCAGGGCCTGAGCTTGTTCGGCGACGTGCTTCTGGATCGGGGGCAGCATGGTGTTGCTGAAGTGGGAGAGCAGGATGTGGCTCTCTCCCTCGGCCAGTTCGGTGCGTGAGCGCAGTGCTCCGACTGCGGAGTCCGCGCCGCCGCTGAGGAGGACCACACGGCGCGGTGCGGGGCGCTGGGGTGGATCGTCGGGCCTGGGGGCGTCCTGCTGTGGGGGGTCGTGGTGGAAGGTCAGCGTCCAGTGGTCGCCGCTGAGGAAGGCCAGTACCCGGGCGAGTTCCGGGGCCGCTTGGTTCCACCGGTCCGGGGCGGAGACCGGGACCGCCAGGTTAATGCGGCGCTGGTTCCAGTCGGAGCCCCGGCCTGCGCGCAGCACGGAGCGGTCGGCAGCCAGGACGGTGGCGGCGACGCGGACGAAGTCGCGGTTGAGCGCGGGCACGGCGGTCAGGGGGTGGAGCGTCGGGGGTATGCCGCGGAAGGAGGATCGTGCGTCCGCCAGCCAGTAGAAAGAGGACCGGGCTTTGTGCTCCGCGGTGGGCTGGTCGGCGGCGAGCCGCAGGGTGAAGTCAGGCATCGGGTCCTCCCAGGATCTCCCGCAGGATGTTCAGGCCCTCTTCCACCGCGTGTGCGATCTCCTGCTCGCTGGTTCCGCCCACCGATAGCTGGGCCTTCGCAGCCAGCGCCTCGGCGGCGTCGCGAATGTCGTGCTCCGCGCGTACCGCGTCGGGGTGGTGGTTGATGAGGTCGCCGGACTCCACCAGCACCGTCTGCGTGATAATCGCGGCGATGGTCTGGCGGACGATCGCCTCCGGGTTGTTCTGCTCGTTCTCGATGATCCACTCCGCGACGCCGGCGGCGACCCAGCGCTGCTCGGAGTCGTCGATGGTGCTGTCCGGGGTGCCGCAGGCGCTCGCGACGATGCGGCGTACGACCTCGAAGTCGTCGTCCAAGGCTTGCAGTTCAGCGAAGTCCAGGCCGAGCGCGTCCAGCGCCGCGGCATCACCGGTGGTGTAGGCGTGGGCGGCGGCCGCGGCCCGGCCCGCGCTGCCGGCCGCAGCGGCTGCGGTGCGCTGCGGACCTCCCCCGCCGCGGGCCCCGCCCGCGCCGCCCGGGCCATCGCCGCCCCCGCCACCGCCCGTGCCGGGGCGCAGCAGTTGCAGGGCGGCGCGGAACACCGCCGGATTGATCGGCGGCAGGGGTCGGCGGTCCGTCGGATCGGGCGGGCCCGATGGCGGGCCAGGAGGTGCTCCGGGGGGTGCGCCAAGGAAGTCCTCGATCCCGTCCCGCAGGTCCTTCCCGATCTTCCCACCGCTGCCCGTGTAGGCCCCGCTGGTCCCCATCAGACGCCACCCCCTTGGCCGGGCTGCCTCAGCGCGCCTTCAAGCGAACGCCTCACCGGCCCGGTGGTGACAGCGCCGGACTGCTGCCAATACGTCAGAGCGGCGCGGATCGGGGCAGGATCGGTTGACTGGAATTGCACCGGCGTGGCGAACGTGAGGTCACTGGGAGGTAGCATGCGCAGTGCCTCCCCCGCCACCTGGGCTGCGCCTGGGCGCAGTCGGGCGATACGCAAGATGGCGTTGACCGCTGTCTTCTGCCGCTCGGGCCGGTCGCGCATGGAGCGTCCCAGGTGGCGCAGCAGGTCGGCCGCTTCGCCCTCGCCGATGACCGTCAGCTCTGGATCGGGGACCTGATGCCGGCCGCTCTCGGAGAGCAGGTTGGCGGCGATGTCCCGCAGGCGCTCCGGAAGGCTGTCGTCAATCAGGGAGATACCGGCGTAAGAGGCGGCCAGGGTCAGGTAGGGGGCCAGGTCCAGGCCCTGCAGCGGGGGCGCGAGTGTCGCCCAGCGCAGCAGCGCCTGCGAGAACTGTCCGGCAGGCACCGGTTGTCCCGAGGCAGCCGCAGCCCCGGCCGCTGCCTGTGCCGTGGGGGCGGGGGCGGGGGCGGGATACTGTCGCCCGGCAGCCTGCTCCAGCGCCTCGAGTTGCAGTCGCATCTCGCCCTTGGCGAACCATCCCAGCAGCTGCCGAAACTCGATCTTCATCAGTGCCTCGAGCGCCATCAGCTTGGCCACGACGCCCGGGTCCAGGTTGATCCCGCGGCGGCGGGCCACCGCCTGCCGCACATGAAGATCGTTGAGGAAGCGCTTGATATAGCGGGGGTTGCCCTGGAGCTTCTCGTACAGCAACGGGGTCAGCCGGGTTGCGAAGGCAAGTTCGTCAGCGAACTGAAGGTCATTGATTTCACCGATGGTGTCGATGGTGCCGCCTTCGCGCCGCACCTGGGAGCAGCGCGCCACCAACTCCTCGAACGCCGTAGTGGCGGCGGTGGCATGCAACTGGAGCAGGAGCAGGTACGCCTGGGTGTCGAAGTGGCTGAGCGCGGGCAGGGGCACCGTGGTCTGAACGATCTTGTGCAGGTAGAGCGTGGCGGGGTCCTGGCGGTCCTCCGTGCCCGGCTCTGCGGCGCCGGTCGAGGCGAAGCGGGTCCGGATCGCGTCGGCGACCCTCTCCTCGTCGGCGGCGATGACGAAGGACATCTTCGGGACCGCGAGGAACAGCCTCATGGCCTCCAGCGTCTCCACGACCGTCGGCGGCAGGCACCGGTCCAAGTCGTCGACCAGGACGACCATGGTCGTGACGTGAGAAAGCTCCTCGGAGGACATCAGCTGGGCGAACTCCTCGCGGAACGCCTCCAGTCCGCGTTCCGAGGCCGCACCGCCTTCGCCCGGCTTGACCAGTTCGAAGAGGCTGTCGAAGCTCGGAATCTGCAGCGTGAGCGACGAGGTGGCCGCCAGTTTGAGCGCCTTCGCCCAGTCGATGCGCCTGTTCAGACGGGCGAGGAGGTCCTTCGCCTTGCCCGCAAGGGTCTTGTGGTCGGCGAGCTCCGCCCCGAGCACGCCGAGGACCTCGGAGATCAGGCTTTCCTTCGCGCCTGTCGCCGGGTCGTAGCGCCAAGGGTCGGTGCGCAGCACCAGCACCTTCTGCGGTGCCGCGACGCGGCGGGGCAACTCATCGGCGACCAGGTTCAGCACCGTTGTCTTCCCCGACCCCCAGCGCCCGGACAACCCCAGCGCGACTGGATCCAGGCGGGTGTCCAGCAGTGCGTCCACGACGGTGTGCGCCACCGCGTCGAAGGACAGCAGGTCGATGGCTGCCGGATCGTCAGACAGCAGCCCGGAGGCCGCGCGGCCGCCCGTCACCACGTGCTCCGCTCAGTCGCAACCTGCGCTTTGACGCTCCATCCCATGCCCACACCTCGACCATCGCAGCAGACTCCTCATGCGCTCCCGCCCCGCACCGCACATGAACCACAGACAACCCTAGCGACCCCCACTGACAAACCGGAGCGGACCGCGTCGGCGACAGCGCACGGCAGCGCCATTGGTGCGGCCATCCGCGCGTCGGGCTCCGGACGGGTAGCCCCTGGCCTGGCTGGACTGGCCCCTGAGCGATCTCGTTGCTCAACGCCGCGCCACGGGTCCGGGTGGTTGGCGTTGCGATGGCGAGGACTACTGGAAGGGGTGCTCAGCGGACGCCGAAGTCGTTCTCGTCCCATTCGAAGTCTTCCGGTCTGAAGCCGCCGGAGGCGCCGCCGTTGAAGTAGTCGGCGAGTGCCTGGCCGATGACGGTGCGCACCTGGTCCTCGTCGTCGGCCAGGGCCAGGGCGGCGGCCTGCTCGCCGGTCAGGGTGACGTGGACGTCGCGGGAGCGGACGGCGTCCGAGCCGCGGATGTTGAAGGTGGTGGCGCGGCCAACGCGGGCGGTGTGGCCGGAGAAGGTGC
This sequence comes from Streptomyces sp. SID13666, assembly GCF_010548325.1. Taxonomy (NCBI): domain Bacteria; kingdom Bacillati; phylum Actinomycetota; class Actinomycetes; order Kitasatosporales; family Streptomycetaceae; genus Streptomyces; species Streptomyces sp. SID13666. The sequence continues at coordinate 9,475 of NZ_JAAGLX010000069.1, forward strand.
CGAGCTGCGCCAACTGCTTGGCCTTGCGTTGGCGGCCGCGCGCGGTGGTCTGCGCTCGGACCGCGTCTGTGGCCAGCCGATCGGCTGAGGTGGTCGGGCGCGGGAGCGGGGGGCGCCCCTGGCGGGCCCGGGCGGTGTTCTCCGCCTCCCAGCGCCGCTCGGCGGCGTGGGAAAGCTCGGGGGGCTTGCGGGTGCCGTCGATCCAGCGCTCGACGGTCCGCTGGCTCACACCGTAGGCCTGGGCCATGGCCTTCGTGGAGCCCCCGAACATCTTGTCTCTGACGTGCACGGCCTGCGTCGGCGAGTGCGCCGGGGCCTTCCGCGAGGGGAACAGCGCCTCGCGGACCCGCCCGAACATTCCCCTGGCCGTCATCAGAGCCCACCGCCTTCCCGGGCGTCGTCCTTGGCGTGATCGACGGGGCTGCCGTCGGTGCCGTACTGGTGGACCAGCCGGGACGGGTGCTCGCGGAGTTCCATCGCCGCCACCGCCTCGGCCAGCGGGAACGAGGACTCGTGCTTGTGGCTGCCGGGGGCGATGCCAAGGCGCAGCGCGCCGGGGATCGGGGAGCCGTCGTCCTTGACCGGCAGCAGTTCCAGCGGGGAGGGGGCGTCGGTGGCGTAGAGGTAGGAGTCGACGTTGACCGCGAACGGGGCCCGGCCGGTGAGCTGCCAGGTTTTGCGCAGGCGGCGGTGGGCGGCGATGCGGGCGGCGGCGATGATGTGGAACCGGATCTCGGGGCGGTAGGCCCAGGAGGCGGCGACCTTCTCCAGCCAGGCGGCGTCGTCCAGGTGGCGGGCGGAGTCGGCCCACTTGCCGATCCCGCCCTTGTAGATGTTCTTGTAGAGCCCCGCCAGGACCAGCGCGTCCGCGCGGACCGGGTCCTGGCCGACGTCCTTGTGGACGGCGTAGGCGGCGAGGAACTCGGTCGGGCTCTGACCGTCGCTCAGCCCCAGGTCGGCGTAGGCGCGCTTGTACCCGCCACGCAGCCGACCGGTCCACTCCTTCAGCAGCGGCACCGTGTGCGTCGACAGCTGGGCGTCGGTGATGGTGGCCGGGTCGAAGCCGTAAGTGGTGGCCATGTAGGCGACCGTCGGGGTGGCGTACCAGCCCGGCCCGGTCGGCGGCAGCCCGTGGAACGTTGCCGGGTGCGGCAGCAGGTCGTCCACCGCCGTGGTGGTGAAGTCGCACCACCACAGGCCGGCAGTCTTCCCGCCGTCCCATACCGGGTCCGCCGTGTACTCCAGGGGGCCGGAGGGCAGGCGCAGGGACTCGGTGACGGACAGGTAGGAGGCGCAGACGTCGACCGCGACCGCGAACGGGCGCCCGGCCTCCTCCGGGGTGGGGGTGCGGGCCCACCACTTGTAGTCCTCCTCCTCGCACACCGCCTCGCCACGGTCCAGCAATTCGCGGGTCAGCGGATGACGGGCCCCGGCGGCGGAGGCAACCGACAGGTCGCCCGCCGGCAGAGCGCCGTCGCGCAGGTGGGAGGACCACTCCCCCGTGGCCTGGTCCTTGACCCACTCCACGCGCGGGCGCACCGCGTCCAGCAGCAGCATCGCGGTGGAGGCGGTTGTCGCCCCGGGAGCCACGCCCAGGTCGGCGGTAAAGGCCCGGAAGCGGCGGGCCAGGGTCAGCCCGTCCACGGTGCCGTCGGGGGCGGTGGCGAGGGGGGCGGCCAGGGCACTGGTGGCCTGCTGACGGGCGTCACCCTGCCCCAGCCACGGCGCGACCGTGATCCGCACCGACGTCCTGGGGCCACCGGCCGACCCCTTGCGGCGGAAGGCGTGGAAGGCGGGACCGATCTGGTCGCTGACCTCCATGCCCACGGTCCCGGCAGCCTTCGCCAGCTTGGCCTGCAGCGCCGTCAGGGCCTTGTCGGTGGTCGGCAGAGCGGCGGGCAGCCCGAGCTGTTTGAGCGCGGCCTCGGTCAGGCAGACCATGCCGTCACCGCCGCGCCCGGACGCGTGGGCCCGCTCGACCCGCAGCGGCAGCCCAGTGCCCAGCCAGGCGAACCAGTCGGCGAGCTTGGCACCGGCCGGAGCCGGGACCTGCGGGACGTCCAGCAGCCAGCCGCCGTCCGGTGCGACGTCCAGCGCGACCACAGGCCACCACCGGGCCGCTGCAGCCGTCGCGTCGGTGGGGCCGGCGGGACGCGCCGCAGCGGGACGGCTCGGGGTACGGGCAGCAGCTGGGTGCCGCCGGGCACCCGCCGCCGGGGTCCACGGCGCGGTGGCCACCGGCCGGACCGGCTCCACGACGACGGGAGCCGCTGGAGCAGCTACAGGCGCGGGAGCGGGCGGGGCGACCGGCGCGGGAGCGGGCTGCACCGGCGCAACGGTCACGGGCGCCGGGGCGGCGGGGGGCTGCCGGGTGCGGCAGAAGCCGCCCAGGTGCTGCGGGACGCCGCCCACGCGGATCGGTGTCGGCATGCCGCACCACCGGCACGGCATCGGGTCCAGCATCAGCACCTCACCGTCAGCACCACGGTCCGCAACCTCCGCTCCGGCCGCTGCCGCCGCCGGAGCGGACCACAAAGGCTGCGGGGTGGGGGCTGGCTGTCCCGCGGCGGGGGCGGGGAAGCGCTCAGCCAGACCCTCCAGCAACCTTGCGTAGGCCGGGGCGATCTCCGGGCCCGGGACGGCGGCGCCGTCCTCCCAGCCCTGGACCAGGGCTGGGTCCACCCGCAGGGCGGCGGCGATGTGCGCCGTCGTGAGCCCGGCGGCCCGGCGTAGCCGCTGCCGCTCCGCCGGGGGCGGCAGCACGGTGCCGACGTTGACGGCCGCGAGCAGCGCGTCGACGGAGCTGAACAGTTCGTCGGACATCGGGCGGTCTCCTCAGCGTCCGGTGGGTCGGGTCGGGTCGATCCGCGGGTCGCCGAACAAGGCGTCGAAGACCTGCTCGGTGACGCAGGCGATCAGGCCCTGCTCGGTGCTGCGCAGGGTATAGCCGGCGGTGCGCCCGAGGTCGGCAACCGCGATCGGGACCTGGGGGCGGTAGTAGAAGGTGAGCTCCCGGCCGGCGAACTGCGTCGGCCCCATCGCCCGCTCCGCCGGGGCGAAGGGCAAGGTGAACGAGGGCAGGCCGGCGACGTCGGCCTCCCCCGCCAGATGCAGCTTGCCGTCGTCGACGGTGCGGAAGGCGATGGCCAGGTCCACGCCGCCGCTGCGCCGGTCGCGCGGCAGTCCGTGGCCCTCCAGCACCCTGCCCAACTGCGAGGGGGCCATCGCGGCCGCGATGCCCAGGGCACGGCGGTTGGAGTAGCCGCCGGTGGCATCCGCACGGGACATCGCCAGCTCCTTGACCACGCCCAGGTGCTGGCTGACGTGGCTGATGCGGGCAACCAGGGCGGTGAGGTCCTCGAAGGCGGAGGCCTGCGGCGGCTCCACCAAACGCTCGCCGCGCAGGGCCGCGAGCAGGGCACGGGCGAAGTCGTCGGGCACTTCGACCCGCTCGCCTCCGATGTTGATCCTCACGAAACAACTCCCAAACCGTAGACCTTACCCAAATACTACACACGTCCACTTTGATAGCAGGGAAGGAACGCGGGACAGCGCCGTGCACAACAACCGCAGCAACCTCGCCCGGGTCACCGCAACGGCCCGGCTGCGCGTCACCCAGGAACTCACCCGTCGTGGATGGACCGTCAACGCATGGGGTCAGGGCGTGTTGACCGACGCTGTGCGGTTCGCCTTCCGGGGCACCACCAGCTCGTTGTGCTGGACACCCGACCTGATCCCGGCCCAGGACACGCGCGTTGCCCTGATCGACTGCAAGAGCCCGATGACCACGCCGTGCCCCCGGCCGCCAGGCCGTGGAGCACGCCGCGGTCGGCGCTCATCTCCAACTGGTGGCCTGGACGCTGCTGCCGGCCTACTACGTCTTCGACAACGTCGACGTCCTCACCACCTACGACGTGCTGCCGGCCGGCAGCACCGCGGCCTGTGGTATCGCCGGCTCCAGGTCATCAACCGGTGGCCGACGCAGGCTGATCAGCGTGGCCGGTAACCCGCCGGTCGACGGGTACGGCTGCCAGGTCATCGCTACGGTCAACGATCCGCTGCCCGCGCCAGTGGCGGGGGTCCGGCAGATCTCGCTCAGCAACGGCACCCGATTCTTCGAGCACACGCCCGTGTGCGATGCCTGCTAGGGCGGCACGTGTGTGGCGATGCCGGTAACCGGTGGGACGGATCCCGCAGCCCGGGCTGCGGGGCGTGCTGGTTGGCACTGCCCGCGGTGCTGCGACCCTGACGTCCGGCGAGGGCGTTGGCGAGACGCCGACGGCGCCACCAGGTAGCGGCTCGACGCCACGGGCGGACCTTGGGCGGTACCCGCGTGCTTCAGGTGGCGGGACCGCTGCCGTGTGCCTGCACGGCGGCGCGGGCCGCAGCCAGGTACGCCATGAAAGTCTCGCGCTGCCGCCAGGTGAACATCACGGTGCGCGAGTTGTTGGCCACCGCCTTCTCCCTTTCGGCGGTGGCCATCCGCAGATGCTCGCGGTCCTGTTCCGTGGCGAGCTGGACGTATCCGTTCAACAGGCGGGTCGGGTCCCGGGACAGGACCTTGACGACGGACTGAAGCGGAATCACGGCGTCCTTCGCTCCGGTGGCCTTCCCCATGAGCTTCCGCTTGATCTCGGCGCGATCACTATGGAGGGTCACCGAAGCGACATAACCTTTGAACGACAGCGGTTCTGCTACGCCGCGCTTGGTGAGATCGGGTGTCATGCAACCAGTGTGGTCTCCCCCGTGGAAGCAGGTGGCGGAACCCGATGTTGGTCTCGGCTCGCTACCTGGAGCACCAGCGCGCACCGCTGTACCGATTGACTGCGTCGGCCTCGGCGGTCAGCGCAAGGGAGGTACCGGCTCCCCCGCCGCCAGAGCGCGGGTCCGGCGCCCGTCGACAGTGACCAGCCAATGCTGGGTGTCGGCGAACATACGGTTGAGTTGCAGCCGGGCTTCCTCTACGGCCACCGGCCATCCCTGCGGGGCGCGCCGGACGTGCTCGGCGCGCGGTACGCGAAACCACCAGCTGTAGCAGGGGTCTTTGTCGCTGCCATAGCCCCCGTCGTCCTTGCAGCCCTCGTAAACACACCCCAGCCGGCCGGCGAAATCCACCATCACCTCCCGGCTCTCCTGTGCCAGCAAGAACGCCACGCCGGCCGAGGCGTACGGCTCGCTGATCCTGCATTCCGGATCGAGCACCTCGATCTGCCAGACCACCCACGCGTATCCCGCCCACGGATCCTCCCTGACCGGCCTGCTGTACGGCACCGTCACGACACCTCTCCCCACCCGTGCTCACTGGTGTTCACGCTCTTGTCCTGTCACCCGGTACAACGACATCAACCCCCCGCGGTATGCGGACACGGGACCCGCACGCGAGATCGGCGCACGGGGCACACGTCGGCCGAGCACCGACCAACACCCCCGGCGCGCTCCCCCTGCCCCGGCGGACCAGTACGGTACTTCGCCCCTGAGATCCCGCGGCCTGGACACGGATGCAGCCGGTCCCCCGACACAGATGCCTGCCTCAAGGCGGCCCGCGGGCCTGGCACACCGGCGGGTCGGTCGTGGGCCAGAGCGGGTGCGCACCGGTCCGTCACGCGCCTTCCATGGCCCGCTCGTCGAAGACGGCCAGGTGGACGCGGTCCATGGCGCGGATCGCCGCTACCACGTCGGCGCGGTCGGCGGTGGTGAGCTGGTCGAAGCTGAAGGACCACCAACTCGTCAGACGCCGGCACGCTTCCTGCAGGTCCGGCAGTGTCCAAGTGCCCCAGCCGTGCACGTCCTCAACGTAGTGCGCCTGCTGTCCCAGGTAGGCAAGTGCCTGGAGCATCCCGTCCTTGGCCGTCAGGTCGAACCGCTGCGACCAGGCGGCCACCCGTTCATCGGGCGGGTTGATATGGGCAGCATCGCCCCACACGGCATGGATTTCGGCACGCGTGTACAGGCGGGACTCCACGGGGCAGCGGGTCGCGTCGTGGATCAGCGCCTGACCGCAGTGCACCGTGCGGCCGGACGGGGTGGTGGCTGTGTCCTGCCAGGACACCATCGCCGGCCGCTGCTTGATCGCCTCGTTGCGCCGGGTGAGGGTCTGCGACCTCTGCGGCGGTGTACGGCACGTATCAGCGTCCGGACCGAGTTCGCCTGCGGTCGGTGTGACGGGCGGCCGTGGCCGGCCTCCCAACAAGCCCGCAAGGTCCTGGCGCAGTCCGGTCAGGGGGCGACGCGCCCCGAGCAGGGCGAGGAAGTCGGCGGTCCGCCACCGCACCAGAGCAGCGGACCGAGCGGAGTACCAGCCCAGGTGGGTGATGCGGTACGTGTCGTGGTAGTCCAGTAGGAGGTAACCGGCCAGCTGGTAGATGTCGGTGACGGGGAGTCTGCCGGGAGTGATGGTGGTTTTCACGTCGATCAGCGTGCCGGCGGCGATCCAGTCGGCGTCGGCTCCCCCGACGTCCGCACTGCCGTCGAAGGTGGGGGCGAGCGTGATCCGATCGGGAGCAATACTGCGCACGTAGGCCAGGCCGTCGCCGGCCGCAGCGGTGACGGCCACGATGTCGGCCACCGCGTAGGCGGGCACCGATGCCAGGAGCCCGTCCAGGTCCAGGCCTGGGTGTGCGTCCCGGAACAGGAGGGTGCGGGACGGGTCCGGGCACCGGTAGACCTCCTCGAACAGCGCGGCCGCGTAACACGCGCGGGCCAGTTGCTCCTCGACGGCCGCCGGTCCGGTCCAGGGCCGTGACCGGTCGCCCAGCCGATGGAGGACCGCCAAATGCCGCAAATGCTCCAGCAGTTGGTAGCCGGCCGTGTTCAGGGCAGCAGCGGTCGGTGCCGCCAGTGCAGCGTCGGCCGTGGCCCGGTCGATCCCGGCCGCGACCGCCCCGTCGTCAGGGGTCCGACCGGTCAGCGCGCAGCGCAGCCGGTGATCGACCGCGGTTCCCAGTGTCGTCCAGGCGGGACGCCGGCCGGCCGGCGGGTCAGGACGGATAGGACGGATAGGACGGGTGGCCGTGGGCAGTTCGGCTCGGAACGCCGCCCGTAACCGGGCCGCCCGGGGTAACTCCGCGTCCATGAAGCGGCGCAACGAAGATGTCGGATCATCCAGTAGTGACGTCAGGCTCATGCGCACGCACCCTAGACCCGGACACTGACACCACCACGCGACAACGGGGATGGCACGGACGGGGGTTGGGCGGCCCTGCGTACCGGGTTCGTCCAAGGGTCAGGCGGCCCGTTGGTACGGGGTACTTCCGAAGATGTCGTCGAAGGGTCGGGCCAGGCGACTGCTGACGAGGTGATAGGAGCCGCCGGTGGGCCGCAGGGTGTGGAAGGCGTCGTAGAGCACTTCCGCCGGTGTCAGGACGCGGAGGTCGCCCAGGACGTAGTACAGCGGCACCGGAGCATTGGCGGCCATGAACTGTAGGCCCGCCAGGGCACACCGGCGGGAGATGGCGTAGCGGTGGGAGATGGTGCTGGGCATCCGGGTTTTGGCGTCGATGGCCACGAGCTCGGTGCCGCGTGCTGCGAGGAGGTCGGGGAAGTGTCGTAGTGCTGATTCCGTACGGCACAAGGCGCGCTGGATCGGCGTGGGGTAGGTGCCTTGCCCGCAGGGATGCACGGTCCATCCGTGGTCTTCGAGTGCGTGTTTGACGGTGTGTTCGTGCTGGTCCCCGATGATCTTTCGTTCCGCCCAGTCGGCCACTGCGTTTCCCCCTGGTCTGCGAACAGCCTGGCGTAGTACGGAGCTTCACCATTTTGTATTACCAAAATAGCGGCTATGATGCCGCCATGACGGAGTACGTTGACCCACGGTTTCGTCCCACGCTCTGGCCGGGCACGCTCATTCCCGCGCCCCCTCTCGCGCAGGGCATCACCAACGTCCGTGTCCGGGGCGACTGGATCCTCTGGACGCCCGTCCTGTGGGACGACCGCCAGCTCGTGGAGCTTCCGGAGGATTTCTACCTGCGCGAGCTGATGCAGCTGGATCCTCACGACCTCGAGGGCGCGGCCGAGATGATGCGCACCTACGGAACACTCAGCAGCATGGATCACGACGATCTGTACGTGGACTCCGAGGACGTCTACGAGGAACTCCAGACCATCCCCGAAGCCGGCGGCGACGACCAGCCCCATCCCTTCGGCATCCACCGCGACCTGGTCCGCATCCACCTCCAGACCGCCCAGGAAGCGATCACGACATGGCTCGCCTGCCGGCGCGCGGGCGGTCTCGAAGAACTCGTCAAGCCGCACATCACCCCGGAGAACCTGGCCGGAGTCCAGGCACAGAACCCGGACCACGACCCGCCGTGGCCACCCTCACTGGAGTACCTGGAAGCACTCCTCATCGACAGCCAGATCTCGTCACTGCAGCACGTGCTGAACGCGGCACTGAGCCGGTTCAGCATCGGCATAGGCAACCTGTCCGACCGCTCCCCCACCATCGTCTCGGTGGCCTTCCTGCAGCTGTACAACCACCTCGTCGAAGGCGCCACCGTCCGGCACTGCGCCAACGAACCCTGCGGCCGCGCCTTCGTCCGCCAACGCGGCCGCGCCGAATACGGCCAGCACCGCACCACCGGCATCAAATACTGCACCCGCGAATGCGCCCGCGCCCAAGCCCAACGCGCACTCCGACGACGCCGCAAACCATAGACAGCCCGCCATGACGGGAGCCCGAGGCGAAAGACCCTTCGGGCCATTGCGATGACAGAACCTGGGAGGCATTCAGTCGCTGCTCTGCGGCACGCACACGGAACCGGCCGGACGCGCTCCCCGCCACCGCGCCGCACAGCCCGCACGGCCACGAACGACAACCCACACGCTGGACATAAGCGTTCCCACCGCAGGTGCGGCAGTCTCACTCGTCCTGAAGGACTACAGGCTCACACCCCTGCACCTTCCGTTAAGTCACCACCCAACACGTCGCACCAAATCTGCAGTCCTATAGGCGGGAGACAAGCCCGCAACCTCAACCACCTTGCGAACGCACAGCACGGATGCCCGTGCTATCGGACCGCAGGAGCATCCCGGCTCGCTGCCCCGGGCGGCCTGACGAGGTGGGTGGGATGGGCTTCCACCCACGGACCTCTAGGTGGAAGACCCGGGAGCCAAGGTGGGTGCGCCCGTTCCACCAACCAGCCCTCCACCGACCTCACCGTGGCAGTAGACACCCATTGGCCGCTGTCCCGTCTCTGTTGATCTGGTTCGACGCCAGGGCTGCGAACCTGCGACGACCAGATCTACAGAGACGCGTTGTTGCTGGAAATCTCAGAAGATCTGGTCCGGTACGACCGGATCAGATCGGCGGCGAAGCCGGGAGACGAGGCGTTCCGGGCCTGGGTGCAGCACACCGAACAAAATTGGGCCCTTGAGGACCGGTGGGAACGGCGTTGTATGCGGGCTCGGCGGCCCCTGGCTGCGCTGTGGCGGCGGTTCGCGATCCCCTGGCCGACCGCCTCCGAGCGGGCGCTCACCTGCCCGTTCACGCCTTCGGCGAACTGGCTCTGACCTGGTGTTTTCTTTGGATTCTCCTAGACTGTGAGGTTCTGATGGGCACTACGGGAGGGGACATCATGAGCGAGGAAGCCGTCAAGTACGACGCCAGCCACATCCAGCTACTGGAGGGGTGGGAAGCCGTTCGCAAGCGGCCCGGGATGTACGTCGGCTCGACAGGTGAACGCGGCCTGCACCAAATGGTGTTCGAGGTCGCCGACCGGGCGGTGAACGAGGTCCTGGCCGGCCGTGCCAGCCGCGTCGACGTCACTCTCCTGTCCGACGGCGGCGTGTGTGTCGCCGACGACGGGCCGGGCGTTCCCACCGACGAGGCCGAGGGCACAGGCGGTCCCAGCCTCGAAGCCCTGCTGACCCGCCTGCAGGCCTGGCCGCGGCCCGGCAGCCGCCACGACGTGACGATCGGCTTCTGCGGCGTGGGACCCTTTGTCGCCAATGCCCTGTCGCGCCGGATGACGGCCGAAGTGCGACGCGAGGGAGTCCGCTGGGTCCAGGAGTACGCGCGCGGCGTGGCCGTCGCCCCGCTCACCGAACTGGGAACGGCAACGGGAAGCGGGACCACCCTCGCCTTCTGGCCCGACGTAGAAATCTTCGGAACCGTGGAGTGCTCGTTCGACGCGCTGGCGGAGCGGTTCAGGGAACTGGCCTTCCTCAACCGGGGCCTGGACATCTGGCTGACCGACCAGCGCCGCGCGGGCGAGTCCCGGCCGGTGCGGTTCCGGTTCCCGGCCGGGGCGCGGGACTTTGTCGCCTTCCTCGACGCGCAGGCGGCGGCGCCCGCCCCCACGGACGTCATCGGCTTCGATCGGGAAGACCCGCGGATGGCGGGGACAGTAGAGGCGGCCTTCCGCTGGTGCGACGCCCGCGAGGAACGGGTCCGGAGCTTCGCCAACAGCCGGCCCACCGCCGGCGGCACGCATCAGGAGGGCTTCCGCGCCGGGGTGGCAGCCGCACTCACCGCGTACGCGCGGAGGCAGCGACTGCTGACAGCGACGGACCCCGATCTCAGCACCGACCGGATCGGCGAAGGCCTGACGGCGGTCGTGTCGGTGAAGCTGGACCATCCCGAGTTCAAGGGCTCCACGCGCGACACGCTGGTCAACACCGCAGTGCGGACCTGCGTCGGACAGGCCGTCGAGGAACACCTCGGCAGGTGGCTGGAGGAGCACCCGGAGCGGGCCGCAGCCGTCATCGACCGGATCGACCGGATCGACCACGGTGTCCGACGGGACTGACCAACAACGGGCGCCCGTTCTCACTGAAGTTTGACTGGTCGCTGCTCTACGTTCGCGTGACTGCCGATGTCGGTCACAGCCCCGGACCGTCGTAATACCCGGGACAGGCAAGGAGAACCGAGCTGAAGTAGTAACCCTGCTCCTCATCTGGCTCATCGTCAGCCGCGAAGGGACGCCAAAAGCTCAGCAGCAGGTCAGGTGCCACGAAAGACGCTGTATCTGCTTCATCCGCGAGGACCGTTGTCCGCTCGCGCGTGCGCCGAATGACCTCGAGTGCCGGAAAGCCGAATACGTCAATAGCGCCGAACCGCACGCTATCCCTTGCGCCCGATGGGCATCCCAACTCGACTGCCTCCAAGAGGCCGCGAGCGCAGCTGATACTGATCATCAGACCACTCGGGCGAAAGACGTGCTGCCCAGGCCGGTCCGAGTCGGAAATCACTGACGGATCACGCAGTGACAGCAGCGCCGCGTCTGCCTCCTGGCGGGGCATGCCGATCCTCAGAGGACCGACACCACTGGGCGGGACGAGCTCGAAGTCCATGCGCACATAATCGCAAAGGCGTTTTCGCCACCCCGACTCGACCACCCCTTCGCTGGGGAGCGCCATTCATGAGTCGGAGCAGGACAGGGACAGGGCAACGAGCCTGCCTGGTCAGACTTCGACGAGACGAACAGGTCAGTCGTCAATCTTCGGTGAGATCGGTGAGTCTTCGCTGAACCAGGACAACGGCGCAGCGCGCCACCGGATGGGAACCGTGGCGACGGTACCCAGGAGATGCGGACAGTCTGGCACCAGACGACACGGACTCATGTCACCGACATGTTCGGACCCAGTGCCACCGTGATCATTCTCGAAAACTGACTCTGAGCGGGCCAAATACCCCCATGTCTCCGTGACACACGAGCCCGAACCAACCAGGTGCGGGCCGAGCTGGCGGCGCCAGGCTGGGACCGGGACTGGCCGGTGCTGCCGGCGCAGGCGAAGAATCCCGGGCGGTAGCCCGGGATGCGGGACGGCGGTTGCCGGAACGAGTGACGGTGCGCCTTCCGGCCGGGCTGGTGAACCGGGTGCTGGCGGCGTGCCGGCACACCAGTGAGGACGCGATCGGACGCTTGCGGGACTGGCGGGACAAGCACCCGGACATGCTGCCGACCAAGCCGTTCCGCTACCCGGCCGAGGACGCGGCGCTCGTCGAGTACGAAGAGCTGGCCGCGCAGGTGACACCGGCCGGGGACATCTGGCGTGCAGCAGTGCAGCACGCCATCGCCGCCGGGCCGGTCATCCTCGAGCGCCAGGCCGCCGTCGACGTATGAAGTGTCACGCTGTCACGCCCCCTGTGACCCGTGCCAGTGAGCGGTGACCGATTGGCACCTACGGGTGATCGACGGCGTTCTGTGCCACCGAAGGATGATCGCGCAGGTCAGCGAACCGAGGGATGCCCGGCAATGGTGCGGTTCGATGGCTGTCCACTCCGGAGCCGGTTGCCGCGCGGTGACGCTGGAGTCGGATTGCCTGCGCCGGACGTGCGACCCGTAACGAACCCTAGGTTTCCGAAGCTCGATCGCCGGTTACCGAAAGTCATATTCGGCGCGGTACGGCTCCGTCCTGCCAGCGGTAGAGGTCGCGCAGCAGGGAAATCTCGGCGCCGTGATGGATCAGCTCCCTGTTGACGTGCAGGACCCTGTTCTCCAGGGGAAACCGCTCGGGACCCACCGTGGGCGGAGTGTCCAGGTCAGCGTCCGAGAGCTGGCGGACCCCCGCGTTCCATCTCCCATACATCTCATCGAGCTGTTTCAGCGCCTCGTCAGCAGTCCCCGCGTAGGCGAATGTCTGGGAGTCGGCGTCCTGGCCGCCGAAGTACCATCCGACCCGATAGCCCAGGCACGAGACGATGAGGTGCGCCAGCCGCCAGGCAATCGTGGTCACCGGTGCCGGCACCGGGGCAGGGGACGCGGAGTCCATCGTCCATTCCCCCGAGCCTTCCAACATCGGTGCGGCCGACGTGTCACGTGGGCGGATGCTCCAGCAGCCGCGCACCGGCTCCCAGAAGTACTCCTCGTCAGTAAGACCATCCAGCCGGGGCCGCAGGTTCTTGCGCCAGTACCAATCCAACTGCTCCGCGAGCCGCTCACTTCTTGTCATCGCCGCACACTACAGACCCGTCGAGCAGAGTGATCGTCGCTGTCTGCGGTCATCCTCCACTGTCACAAAACCCGCAGGCAGTCATCCCTAATTGGCACGGAAGTCAATCGATCGGCCTTCGCTGTCAATCGATCAACGCTCACTGGCACAGGTCACCCTGCTGCAAAGGGGGCGTTGAGGGGTATCCGCCCTGGTCAGAGGTGTAGCACAGGGTAGCGTGACAGGCGGCGTGACACCCCGCGTGACAGGGTGGCGTGACACCTGCTGCTACCCCCGGCCGCTGCTGTCCTGACTGTCCCGTGCCATCGAACCTGGACCGTTTGCCATGGAAGTTGGACGACCGTTGGTTTCGTAAGAGCGAAGTCGGACGGGGCCGGCGGCTCAGATTCTGCGCGGTCACTACGCCTGATTCTTGGCTTCCGTCCCGGGATCATCCTGCTCAGGTAGATGCCGAACGACCTGTTCCGCGCCGGCCGTGGCGCCCGCCCCGAGCGGCACGGCGGCGATGCGCCCGGTCTTCTGCCGGCACTCCGGATCGCGGTCGGTGTGCTCACGCGCGTTGGTCAGAGCCTTGGCCGATGGGGTGGCACCGCGGCTGAGCAGGTGGCGCACCATCGGTATCTGTCCGAACCCGGTCGCCCAGTCGAGGGCGGTCTTGCGCTTCATCACCGCGTTGACATCCGCCCCGTGGTCCAGCAACAGATCTACCGTCTCCGGGTACCCCTCGTTCCCAGCCGTGGCTGCCAGCACCAGCGGCACGTAGCCCATCCGGCCCTGGGCACCGGTACGGGCACCGGCATCGAGCAGAGCCCCCACGACTGCCGTGTGCCCACGGATCGCCGCCAGGCACAGCGGCGTCGACTCCTCGTACTCACCCGCCCGCTGCTCCAAATCGGCCCCCGCATCAATGAGCAGACGGACGACATCGGCATGTCCCCGCCCCGCTGCCACATCCAGCGCCGTACGCCCGCCCGTGTCCGGCGCATCCACCGCAGCACCCAGCTCCAGCTGCCGCGCTACCGAGATCACGTCGCCGGCGTCCGCCGACCGCACCAGTTGATCCGCCACGTCCATATCCCGATCATTCCGCGTCTCCGGACCGAGGGAGCAACTGAAGCACTCAACCCTCCGACTGCCGGTCGTCCAACTTCGATGGCAAACGATCCAGGTTCGATGACACGGGACAATGCCCATGGCCGGTGGCGACCAGAAGAAGTGAGACGCCGCAGCGATGGGAATCTCAGTCGATCGGGTCCCGGAAGCACGGGTGCCCTGTCTCGTCTCAGCCGACCTGGTCGGTGTCTGCGGTTCAGTCAGGGCCGGAGTTTCCGTGCCTGCGGATCGAAGCAGTTGAGGCCCATTGACGCGGCAACCCCCGCCGCGTAAGCCGATGCCTCCTCGGCCATGCTCCAGCGCATGGGGAAGTAGATCAGCGGGCCCCGGGCCTCCCCGATCAGCGGCCCAGTTGACCACGGCGCGGTGTCGTCATCGTCTTCAGCCAGCTCCGGCCATCGTTCCAAGAGCGCGGCCACGAAGGCCGCTATTCGTTCCACTGGAGGTACCTCAGCGTCCTCTGTGTCGATGTACTGGTCGTACAGAGCGGTGAAACGCCGGCCCGCGGCGGCGTCATCCGCCGGCCGCTCGCCCTCCCACACAGCAAGGTCATAGCTCACTGGCGCAGCCTGCCACCCGCCACCGACAGCAGCACCAACAGACCAGATCGTCTGAGACGACAAGCGAATGGGCCCAGATCAACTGAGACAGGGACAGATCTCCTGAGGCGGGGCAGACGGCTTCCGTTGTCCCGTGTCATCGAACCTTGAGCGTTGTCACCGAATGTTGAGCGCTGGGCGCTGGTATTTGGGTGGCCGCACAGAGCCTTCGTCGTCGCGGTGGGCGCCTGGGTGCCGGTCAGCCGCTGACGTGGCCGGTGTTGTTGAGCCAGTGCTGGGCGAGGGCGGTGTCGCCGTCGATGCTGATGTCGGTGGTGTCGTGGTCGGTGAGAGGGAGTCGTCGGGTCAAGGTCAGCAGCAGCGATCGTGCCGGGCCGGTCACCGTCACATCGGCCTGCTGGTTTCCGGGTTGCCACGTCGCCCCGTCGGGCCGGCGTTCGACGATCCAGGCGCCCGCGTCGGTGTCGGTGTCGGTGGCCAGCCATTGCAGGGTCTGCCCGGTGCCGCGGATGGCGTGGGCGGACTCGGATCGCTGCATCTCCCAGGTGGGGGAGGTGAGCATCGTGAGGTGGTTGGTGATGAGCGCGGCTGCGATGTCGGGGTGAATGTCGGCCGGTTTGTTCGCCGCGTTGGCTGCGTCGAAGCCGTGGACGACCGCCTCGTTGAGCATGCTGGAGATCCAAAATCGCGCCCCGGGCCGCTTGTCCCCCGCAGGGTTGAACACCGGCGCGTCGAGTGCGTCGTCGGAGCACGCGCTCGCGACCCGCTGTGCGGACTGCGACAGCCACTCCTGCCACTGACGGGGGGCGGTGGGCAGTACGGCCATCTGCGTGGGCAGTTGTGTGGGGTCGGTGACGCGCCGCTCGATGATCTCCGCGACCCAGTTCTGGGTCTGGCCCACGTGCTGGACCAGGTCGGTGATGGTCCAGCCCGGGGTGGTCGGCACGGCGGCGTCAGGTCCGGCCGCGGCGGCTGCTTCCGCCAGACGCCGGGTGTGTTCGACGATCGCTCGCCGGGCATGTTCCGCATTCAGCTCGCTCATCGGATGGTGGTCCCTCTTCGTAGGTTCGTTGTGCTGGGTATGACTCGGCGTACCGGCCGAACTCATCGGTGATCTGTAGATCGGCGTATCAGATGGCGTGCTGATCGCCTGGTGACACGACCAGGACACCATTCTCGAACCTGCCGCCAGCATGGACCAAGGACACCAGGTGGGCACCGGTGATTGGCTGATGATGATGCCCATCATGTCCACCGCATCCCTGCCGGGGACAGCTGCCCCATCCGCTTCGGGGTGAGTGTGGCGGCCCTGGTGCGCTGGTTGCTGACGCATGCCCCCAGGCGGAACTAAGGCTCCCCGTCATCGCAGAGACGGTCGCGACATGCTTCCGGGGCACCTGCAGAGGGCCTTCGCGCTCGAAGAACTGCCGGGCTGCTGCGAGGTTGACGGTCCACTTGTCGGCCTGCGTACGGCGCGGCTTCGGCTTCTCGCCCTCGCTCGCTGATACTGATCTTCGCAGGCATCATCGCCGCCTACCCCGGGCCCTGCGTCCTTGCCGTTCGCTCTGCCGGGGCCTGGGGACGTCTGTGGTTCGCACGAGGGTGAACCGGTCCCACCGCGCTAAGGCCCGGTCACTGCGCTATCGGCTCACGGTGGCCGGCGGCGGGGTCCAGCGGCTCTTGGGCGGCACCGTGGTGTCGACCCCGAAGTCGCTCTTGAGCTGTTCGGGGATGGCGTAGTGCATGACGCGGCCGCGGGTGAGGGCGGACAGTTCGAGGATGCTCGTCAGGTGTCCGACCCGGTCCAGTGCCCAGGCCGCCAGCGGTGAGCGGTCCTCGAGGGTTTCCAGCACGCCCAGCAGGGCGGGGGCGGCCTTGACCACGGTGTCCCAGGTGGTGCGGGGAACGTTCAGCCAGTCGGCGCAGGTGTCCCCGATCAGGTAGCGGATCAGGGCGGAGACGACGGGGTCGAAGAAGGTGCCCGGTACCACCTCCTCGTAGAGGTCGATGAGTTGGCGGGTGAGCTGGGCGCCCTCCTGGCTGGGGCCCATGTGGCGGGTCATGTACAGGTCGGAGAACGCGCGGGCTTCCTGGAGGTTGTGGGGAACGTGGTTCTGGTCGATGCCGAGGATGGCGCCGACCACCTTCCAGGCGTAGTAGTAGGCGTCGGCGCCCTCGGCGCTGATGTGGATGCCGAGGCGGTGCAGTGCGTCGAGGACCTGGATGGAGAACATCATCTGCCCGCCGATCATGTCCTCCTGACAGATCGGCGTGCCGAGGGTCGCGACGTCCCAACGGTCCTCGCGCTTGAGGTGGTGGCGGATCGAGGCGTGCAGCAGGCGGACCTTCTGGGCCGCGGGGATGAAGCGGCTGCCTGCTTCGAACGCGTCGGGCTGCATGAGGTAGACGGTGAACTGGCCGGTCTCGGCCATCCGCTTGGAGGGGTACTTCAGCGAGTGGGTGGCCGACAGCAGTCTGGCGATGTGGGGCACGACGTAGCAGGCCGGCATCGAGGCGAACGACAGGGCGGTGGAGACGTGGACGTTGTTGTCAAGGAAGAACAGCCGGGCCTTCTCCATCTCGGACCAGTCCACCCAGTGCGGGGGCGAGCTGGTCGCGTGCAGGAATTCGCGGGCGACCTCGGGCAGAGCGTCGGGCAAGGCCTGGCCGGCGGTGGAGACGTAGCGCATGAGCGCGTTGAACGTGCCGACCTGTCCGCGCTCGAACAGCGTCGCCACGGTCGCGTCGGCGAGTTCGTCCCCTTGGGTGCGCAGGGCGTCCATGGATGCCGGGGTGTAGGTCATCGTGCTGCTCCGCTCGGATGCGTGGCGGTCAGTGGGTGCGGTCGGTCGCGTTCGTGGCCAGGTCTGCCAGCGCGCGGCGGGCCTCACCGGTCAGGTCGGCGTCGGCCAGGGCTTCGTGCGCCTGGCGGAGCCGGGTGGTGATCATGTCCTCGACGCGGGTGACGGCCCCGGTGCGGCGGATGATCTCCCGGGCCTGTTCCACCTGTCGCTCGCTGAGGTCCGCCTGCCCGAGCAGGTGGCGCAGTTCGGCGTGTTCGGCTGGGGTGGCGGAGGCGAGTGCGTGAGCCATCAGGGCGGTGGGGCGTTCACCGGCCAGGTCGTCGGCGGGGTTCTTGCCGGTGTGCTCGGGGTCGCCGAACAGGCCCAGCAGGTCGTCGCGCAGCTGGAACGCCTCGCCCAGCGGCAGGCCGTACTGGCTGTACGCCCGCAGCAGTGGTGGTGGGGCGCCGGCGAGAAGGCCGCCGATGTGCAGCGGGTGCTCGACGGTGTACTTGGCGGTCTTGTAGCGGATCACTTTCACCGACGCGTCCGGATTCGGCTCGCGGCCGGTGTGCAGCACCTCCAGGCATTCGCCGGCCACCAGTTCCCGGGCCAGAACCGCCCACATCGGGCGGGCCCTGTTGAGGAAGGCGCCGGGCAGGCCGCAGCTGGTGAACAGCTGACCGGCCATCGACATCAGCAGGTCCCCCACCAGCATGGCCAGGGCCCGGGCGCCGGCCGTGGGGTGTTCGTGGTCGGGGAGGGCCTGCCGTAAGGCGAGGTGCGCGGTGGGGTGGCCGTGCCGGGTGCGGCTGTCGTCGATCAGGTCGTCGTGCACGACCGCGGCCGCGTGCACCAGTTCGATCGCAGCCGCGGCGTGGACCAGGGCCTCGCTGTCGGGTTGGCCGGTCCCGCGCCAGCCCCAGTAGCAAAACGCCGCCCGCAGGCGCTTGCCCTGCCCGGTCGCGGCGTGCAGCTGCCGCGACAGCGGTGCCAGGCATGCGTCGATGTCGTCCAGCGCTTGTGCTTGCGCGGTGACGAACGTGCTGAGGACGTGGTCGACGCGCTTCTTCAGCAGTGCCTGCTCCTGTCGTTCAGTCACTGCCGTGCTCCGCCCGGGAGCGTGCGGTGAGGGTGCGGGCCAGAATCTCCAGGTGCGCCGGGGCCGTGGCGGCGTGCCGGTCCAGGAGCAGACGGCCGCGCGCCTTGGTCTCCTCCTGGCCGTCGGCCAGGAGTTCGGCCAGGTCGGCGCGGCGCAGCAGACCGCAGAGGCCGCCCACGGCGCTGCTCAGCCCGCTGAACGTCAGATCGGCGAGGCCGGCGGCCAGGGCCACCGCGTCCTGGGCCAGGCCCGGCTCACCGCCGTCACGGTAGGTCACAGGTGTCTCCTCGCATCACGCGTCTGCCCCCGGGTGCCGGCCGGTGCAGACTGGTCGTCAGGTCTAGGAGCGCCGGCCCGCTTGGACGTCCGGGCGTACGCATTCGATGAGGTAGCCGCCGGTGTCCGGGTCGATGGACACGCCGTGCGCTTCGCTGTGAAAGCCGGGGAAGGCCCGGTCGAACGCCTCCAGCGCTCCCAGGAGCCCGCGGTTCTCCAACTCCTTGCCGATGCGTCGCAGCTGGTCACCGCCGGCTCCCCGCGGGTCCTCACGCAGGGCCAGCAGGACACTACCGTTCGCCATGACACTCTCCACCCGGTCGCACCCAGCCGCCCGTCGTGGCCAGTGTCGAGTGCAAGCACCACGGACCGCGCGGCAAACGCCCCGCACATCACCCGTACGAGGAACCCGCCCACCGCTCCCGCACCGGACAGGCCAGCGACCTGGCCGGGCCCGCGGCGTCATCGGCGCAACCGCCGGCGCCGGCATCTACACCTGGCAGCACCACGACGACCCCTGGAACAGAACCGACATCGCCACCGCCACCGGCACCGACTTCACCTCCGCCACCGCCACCGGCACCGGCACCATCATCGGCGCCGGCCACCTGGCGAAGGCCGCCGCGGACGGCGCGGCGCTGCAGGCCACCAAGGCCGCGGAGAACGCCACCAAGGCCAAGGCCGCCCAGGCCAAGGCCGAAGGCGCCGAGGCCACCGCGAAGAGCGCCGCTGCCGACGCGCACGCCAAGCGGCTGACGGCCGAGGCCGAGCGTGACAAGGCCAAGACACAGAAGGAGATCGCCGCCACCGAGCGGCAGAAGACAGCCGACGCCAACGCGCGAGCCCAGACGGAACGTGAGACCGCTGCGCAGAAGCTGTCGGCCGCGCAAACCGCCGGGACCACAGCGGCTACGAAGAAGGAGGCCGCCCTCAACGCGGAGCGCAACGCCATCTCCTCACGCAACGACGCGCTCAATGCGGAGGGCCGACGGGACGCGCTGGGCGCCAAGGCCGCCGCCAAGGAGGCGAAGGCGGACGCCGACGAAGGCACCGACGCCGCAGCGGCTTCCCGCACCGCAGCAACCCAGGCGCGCACCGCGGCCGATGCCGCGACCACCGCTGCCACCAACGCCCGTACGGCGGCCGACGACGCCACCAACGCCGCGGCCAACGCCCGCGAGGCGGCGACCAAGGCAGAGGCCGCGGCGTCGCGTGCGAAGGCGGCGTCCGACGGGGCCCAGCGGGACGTGAAGATCACCAACGCCGCGGTGACCAAGGCCCACACGGCGGCGGCCGACGCGATCGGATACTCCGAAGCGGCAGCCGAGAACGTTCGTGCGGCCAAAGCACTGGCCGATACCGCCCAGGCGAAGGCCGTCGAGGCCCACGCCAACGCCGTGCTCGCCCGGGTCGAAGCGAACGCCGCCGCCGCGTCAGCAGAGCAAACAGCCGGCTTCGCCTACGCCACCACACAAGCCGCTCTGACCGCCCGCGACAGTGCCGTCCAGGTCATCAAGCCCGCCAACGACGCCATCGAACTCGGATCCCCCTACAAGGAGACCGACGCCTCAGCCGGACTGGCCGTCCTGATCGGACAGGCAGTCAAGACCGCAGCCCAGCAACAAGAAGCGCGGCGCTCAGGCCAAGGCCAACCAGGCCGGCAAGGCCGCCACCGAAGCAGCCCGGGCAGTCACCGACACCTTCCGGCACGACACCCGGCAACTCATCGACATCACGGTTGCCGGCGGCGTACTGACCAGCACCGTCGGCCACCGGTTCTACGTCGAAGGACGCGGCTGGGTTCTGGTCTCCGCTCTGCACGTAGGCGACCGGCTGCGCACCGCGAACGACACCACACAGACGCTGACCGCCCTGCACCCCCGGCCCGGCCTGGCGCCCCAGCAGGTCTACGACCTCAGCGTCGACGGACTACACACCTTCTACGTCCATCCCCAGGGCCAGCAGCCGCAGGACATCCTCGTCCACAACTGCACCAACATCCTCGCCGACGAAGGCATCGAGGGAGCACACACCCTCCTCGATCACGTCCGCCCGGACGACCTCAAGATGATGGAGAAGGCCAATAAAGAGCTCGGCGGCGTCGCCACCCGATTCACCGACCAGGCGACCGCCGCGCGCGCCGTGGACACCGCCTTCGGGGAATGGATCAAGCAGCCGGGCAACGCCCTGAAGCTGGAAAAATGAACGATCAAGCAAGCCAAAATACAGGGCCCGTCCGGATGGATTTGGGACCCGAGGTATGACGGCCTCTCCTTCGACTGGACGCTCAAAGGCGAGTCCTCACTCGGCACCGTCTTCACGAAGGGCGGCGCCGCAGCCGGCACGGCAGCCAGCAATAAGGTGACAATCTTGCTGCGGTACGTCGGCAAGTCCCACAAACCCAGCTAATACGTCGTCTACACCGCCTACCCGCTTCCCTAGCACCAACAGCTGACGGGCGCATTTCAGAGGACGGTTCGTGAGTCTTTGAGGTGGTTTGTCATCGCCTGATGGTGTGGCTATGGGCGGAATCTTCCGGGCGACAGCCGGTGGTCTGTTGGGGTGGCTGGGTGAGTGAACGCATGCCATACCCG
>NZ_JAAGLX010000006.1:0-248337 GCF_010548325.1 Streptomyces sp. SID13666
GGCGGCCGGCGCCGGAGCGGCGGCCTTCGCAGCGGCCGGCGCGGCCTGTGGGGCAGGGACAGCAGCCGTGACCGGGGCGGCCTGGGCCGGCGCGGCCGGGGCGGCCACGGACGAACCCGTATCCGTCCCTGGCTTGTAATCGGCAAAGAAGTCCCACCAGGCTCGGTCTACCGAGTTCGGGTCCTGGAGGTACTGCTGGTAGATCTCATCGACGAGCCACTCGTTGGGGCCGAAGCCCGCGGCAGGGCTCTTGCCCTGACCGTTGGTCTCGATCGATGTGCTCGAGCTATTGGGGGACTGTGGCGACACGGCGGCAACCGCCCTCTTCCGCTTCACAAGATGGTGGACAGCGGGAATAAAGGCTACGCCTACCGGGCCGTTCGGCGCAGGCCCGGGGGTCAGTCGTCGCGTAAGTCACACCGGAAGAGGGGTTTCGGCGCTGTGCATGGCGGGAAATTGGTCCCTCTTAAGGGGTTGTGACGGCGTCCCCCCGTACGAGTACGGCCCGCTGTCCGCCGCACCCGTATTGCCAGCCTATGTCAACGTTGCGCGGGAACCGAACCCGGAAGCGTGACGCGGATCCGGCAGCCACGGGGGGATTCGGCCACCTCGATGTCCCCGCCGTGCAGATCGACCGCCCAGCGGGCGATGGCCAGCCCCAGTCCCGTACCGCCGTCGCCGCCGGGGTGGGCGCCCCGGTTGAAGCGGTCGAAGACCCGGTTGCGCTCGGCCTCCGGGATGCCCGGACCCTCGTCCCGCACATCCAGGTCCAGGCTCCCTGGCACCGCCCCGCGCCGGGCGCGGACGGTGACCCGGCCGCCGGGCGGGCTGTGCTTGACGGCGTTGTCGACGAGGTTGGCCACCACCTGGTGCAGCCGCTCGGCGTCGGCGTACGCGGTCAGCTCCGGCGGTGAGACGTCCAGGTGCAGATGGACGTCGGCGCGGGGGCGGCTGCGCCGGCCGGCGCGGGCGGCGCCCTCCATGCCCAGGCTGGCCGTCTTCAGGACGGCCGACAGATAGGGCCAGACCTCGAAGGGCTTGGCGTCCAGGTGCACCGCGCCGCTGTCCAGCCGTGACAGGTCCAGCAGCTGGCTGACCAGCTTGCCCAGCCGCTCGGTCTGCTGCAGCGCGGTCCGCATCGTCTCGGGATCGGCCTCGGACACCCCGTCGACGACGTTCTCCAGGACCGCGCGCAGCGCCGCGATGGGCGTCCTGAGCTCATGTGAGACATTCGCCACCAGTTCCTTGCGGTGCTGGTCGACGGCCTCCAGATCGGCCGCCATGCGGTTGAACGTCTCCGCCAGCTCACCGACCTCGTCGCGGCGCACCTGCGCCACCCGTCGGCTGTAGTCGCCCTGCGCCATGGCCCGCGCGACCGCGGTCATCTCCCGCAGCGGCGCCGTCAGCCCGTGCGCCACGAACTGGGTGATCAGCAGACAGGCGATGATCGAGAAGATCGTGATCACCCGGAGCTCGGTGGCCGAGTGGATCGCGACGATCACCAGCAGCGTCGTGATCAGCACCGAGACGACGACCAGCAGTTGCAGCGCCGCCTTGATGGACCGCAGCGGGTCGTAGGGCCTCAGCGCCGCCCACAGGCGCGCCCACAGCCTCATGGGGCCGGGGTCTCCAGCGCGTAGCCGACGCCGTGCACCGTACGGATCCGCTCGGCGCCGATCTTGCGGCGCAGCGCCTTCACGTGGCTGTCGACGGTGCGGGTGCCGGACGCGTCGGCCCAGTCCCAGACCTCGGCGAGCAGCTGCTCGCGGGAGAGGACGGCGCGCGGCTGCTGTGCCAGGCACACCAGCAGGTCGAATTCGGTCGGGGTCAGGTGCACATCCGTGCCGCGCACCCGGACCCGTCTCTGGGAGTTGTCGATCTCCAGGTCGCCCAGTTGCAGACTGCCGCCGCGCGGGCTGTGCGCCGCTATCGTCGCGCGCTCCACGCGGCGCAGCAGTACGTGCACCCGGGCGGCCAGCTCGCGCATGGAGAACGGCTTGGTCATGTAGTCGTCCGCGCCGACCCCGAGGCCGACGAGCATGTCGGTCTCGTCGTCACGTGCGGTCAGCATCAGCACCGGCACCGGCCGCTGCGCCTGGACCCGGCGGCAGACCTCCAGGCCGTCGTAGCCGGGCAGCATGACGTCGAGCACCAGCAGATCGGGCTGCCAGGCGATCGCGGTCTCCACCGCGGTGGGTCCGTCGCCCGCTGTGCGTACCTGGAACCCTTCGGCGCGCAGCCTTGCCGCGATGGCGTCGGCGATCGTCGGATCGTCCTCCACCACCAGCACCCGGCGCTGTGCGCCTGGTGTCGTCTGTGTGCTGTCCATTGCCGCCCCACAAGGTCGTCCCGGTTGGCATGCAGCGTACGGGGCGGTCGGCGCGCTCGGCTACGTGGCCCAAAAGGGGCACCCGGCGTCCTTGCCGGGCGTCACGAACGTGATCGCTCAGAGCGAACATCCGTTGGGGAACACCGGGGGCATCAGATGCATTGAGTCCACATAGCTCAACTTGCTTGCTTAGGGAGAGATCATGGCTGCTGTAACCGCATCGTCCGGACCGCTCACCCTGCCCGTGCTGCCACTGGATGACGCTGTGGTGCTGCCCGGCATGGTGGTGCCGCTGGACCTGACCGACACCGAGGTGCGCGCGGCCGTGGAAGCCGCGCAGGCCGCGCACGTCTCAGGAAGTAAGAGCAAGCCGCAGGTGCTGCTTGTTCCACGGATCGACGGCACGTACGCCGCGGTCGGCACGCTCGGCTGGATCGAGCAGGTCGGCCGGCTGCCCGACGGGGACCCGGGCGCGGTCATCCGCGGGGTGACCAGGGTGCGGATCGGGGCCGGCACCACCGGACCCGGCGCCGCGCTGTGGGTGGAGGCGACCAAGGTCGAGGAGCCGGCGGTCACCGAGGCGCCCGGCGCGGTCGCCGAGCTCGTCAAGGAGTACAAGGCACTGGCCACCAGCTGGCTGCGCAAGCGCGGCGCCTGGCAGGTCGTGGACCGGGTGCAGCAGATCGAGGACGTCTCGCAGCTCGCGGACAACTCCGGCTACTCCTCGTTCCTGACGACCGAGCAGCGGGTGCAGCTGCTGGAGACCGGCGACCCGGTGGAGCGGCTGCGGATCGCCATCGCCACGCTGCGCGACCACCTCGCGGAGCAGGACGTCGCGGACACCATCCGCAAGGACGTGCAGGAGGGGATGGAGAAGGCGCAGCGCGAGTTCCTGCTCCGCCAGCAGCTGGACGCCGTCCGCAAGGAGCTGTCCGAGCTGAACGGCGAGCCGGAGGACGAGGCCGGTGACTACCGGGCCCGCGTCGAGGCCGCCGATCTGCCGGAGAAGGTCCGCGAGGCCGCGCTCAAGGAGGTCGAGAAGCTGGAGCGCTCCTCCGACGCCTCGCCCGAGGGCAGCTGGATCCGCACCTGGCTGGACACGGTGCTCGAACTGCCGTGGAACACCACCACCGACGACGTGTACGACATCCCGGGCGCGCGCTCGGTGCTCGACGCGGACCACGCGGGCCTCGACGACGTCAAGGAGCGCATCACCGAGTACCTGGCGGTGCGCAAGCGCCGTTCGGACCGCGGTCTGGGCGTCGTGGGCGGCCGTCGCGGAGGCGCCGTGCTGGCGCTCGTCGGCCCTCCCGGGGTCGGCAAGACGTCACTCGGCGAATCCGTCGCGAAGGCGATGGGACGGAAGTTCGTCCGGGTCTCGCTCGGCGGCGTCCGGGACGAGGCGGAGATCCGCGGCCACCGGCGCACCTACGTCGGCGCGCTGCCCGGCCGGATCGTCCGGGCCATCAAGGAGGCCGGGTCGATGAACCCGGTGGTGCTGCTCGACGAGATCGACAAGGTCGGCTCCGACTACCGGGGCGACCCGGCGGCGGCACTGCTGGAGGTGCTGGACCCGGCACAGAACCACACCTTCCGGGACCACTACCTGGAGGTCGAACTGGACCTGAGCGATGTGGTCTTCCTGGCCACCGCCAACGTCCTGGACTCGATCCCCGAGCCGCTGCTCGACCGGATGGAACTGGTCAGGCTGGACGGCTACACCGAGGACGAGAAGGTCACCATCGCCCGTGACCACCTGCTCCCGCGCCAGCTGGAGCGGGCAGGACTGGTCACCGACGAGGTGTCGCTCGACGATTCGGCGCTGCGCAAGCTCGCCGGGGAGTACACCCGCGAGGCGGGCGTGCGCACCCTGGAGCGGTCGATCGCCCGCATCCTGCGGAAGATCGCGGCCCGGCACGAACTGGGCGAGCAGAAGCTGCCGTTCACCGTCACCGACGCGGATCTGCGGGCACTGATCGGGCGGCCGCACCACACCCCCGAGTCGGCGCAGGAGCCGGACGAGCGGCGGACGGCCGTCCCCGGGGTGGCGACCGGCCTGGCCGTGACCGGGGCGGGCGGCGACGTGCTGTTCATCGAGGCGTCGCTGGCCGACCCGGAGACGGGCGGATCGGGGCTGACCCTCACCGGCCAGCTCGGCGACGTGATGAAGGAGTCGGCACAGATCGCGCTCTCCTTCCTGCGCTCGCACGGCGCGGAACTGGAGCTGCCGGTCGGCGACCTGAAGGAGCGCGGTGTGCACATCCACGTGCCCGCCGGCGGCATCCCGAAGGACGGCCCGAGCGCGGGCGTCACGATGACGACGGCGCTCGCCTCGCTGCTGTCGGGGCAGCGGGTCCGCACCGATGTGGCGATGACCGGTGAGGTGTCGCTGACCGGGCGGGTGCTGCCGATCGGCGGCGTCAAGCAGAAGCTGCTGGCCGCGCACCGGGCCGGGATCACCACGGTGATCATCCCGAAGCGCAACGAGCCCGACCTGGACGACGTGCCCGCGGAGATCCTGGAGAAGCTCGAGGTGCACCCGGTCTCCGACGTCCGGCAGGTGCTGAAGCTGGCGCTCGAGCAGTCGGTGACGGAGGACCGGGTCCCGGTCGCCGCCTGACCGTCGGACCGCTGCCGTGGCGGCAACGGAACGGTGCACACAGAACAGGGCGCTCCCCTCCCCCCGGGGGGAGGGGAGCGCCCTGTTCTGTGTTCTGTTTCCGTGTTCTGTGCGGTTCAGCGGGCCGGGCGGCTATCCGTTGGCGAAGGCCTGCAGCCGGTCGTAGGCCCCGTTGAAGCGGTCCTGGTCACCGGGGAAGACGCCGGAGTCGGCGTACTGCCAGATGGTGTGGAAGCCCCAGCCGGCCGGCAGGGTGCCGGCGCTGGTGGAGTAGCGCGCGATCCACAGCGGGTTGTTGGCGGCGAAGGCACTGCTGTTGCCGGTGCACTGGGTCCACCAGTTGGTGGAGGTGTAGATCGTCGGGTACCGGCCGGTACGGGCGCGGTACTCGTTGCTGAACGAGGCGATCCAGCTGACCATGCTGCTCGCGCTCAGGCCGTAGCAGGTGGCGCCGTACGGGTTGTACTCGATGTCGAGCGCGCCCGGCAGGGTCTTGCCGTCACCGGACCAGCCGCCGCCGTGGTTGACGAAGTAGTCGGCCTGGGCGGCGCCGCCGGAGTTGTCCGGCAGCGCGAAGTGGTACGAGCCGCGGATCATCCCGACGTTGTACGAGCCGTTGTACTGCTGGGCGAAGTAGGGATTGGTGTACGAGGTGCCCTCGGTTGCCTTGATGTAGGCGAACCGTCCACCGTTGGACCAGGCCGCGGACCAGTTGACGTTGCCCTGGTAGCCGCTGACGTCCATGCCCCGAGTCTGGGTGACCAGTGGGGTGGCCACGCCTCCGGTGGTGCTGCCGCCCTCGTGGGCGCGGATGGTCGAGCCCATCCAGTCGAGTTCGGGGTGGGTCATCGGGCCGCTGCCGACCGCGCCGGCGGAATTCGGCAGGGAGAACAAGAGGGCGAGCACAGCGAAGAGCAGTCCGGCGGCGAAGGCCGTCCGGGTGCGGAAGAATCCTGATCTGTGCACGGCGGATTGGGCTCCGAAGGACATATGTTCCTCCATGGGGGACGGGGCCTGACGCGCACCATGGCCTTGGGATGGCCATGACAAGACGAAGGTAGGGGCGGAAACTACGCGCGTGGAAGGGTCCCCGGGAACCGCCGTTGGTCTACACCTACGAAATACTTGAGCAGCTGCGGGAACGACGATCGCTGAAAGAAACTTTCAGCCCCCTGAAAGCGGGAGCGCTGTGGACGAGCAGATGGAAGCCCTGGAACGCGAGCTGACGGTGTTCTACCGACGGGCTCGCGCGTCCTCCGGCGAGATGGCGCGTGAGCTGCACCCGGAACTGGAACCCGCCGCCTACGGGCTCCTGGTCCGGCTCCAGGAGTGCGAGCCCGAGCGCGCCACCGACCTCGCCGCGTACTTCGGCGTCGGCAAGGCCACCATGAGCCGGCAGCTGCGCGCGCTGGAGGTGCTGGGGCTGATCACCCGCGAGCCGGATCCCGCCGACGGCCGCGCCTTCCTGATGCGGATGACGGCCGAGGGCCGCGAGCGCTTCTCCCGCGTGCGCGCCGCCCGGCGCTCCCGCTACCTCCGGCGGCTGGCGGCCTGGGACCGCGGCGAGGTCAGCGAACTGGCCCGGCTGCTGCAGCGGCTGAACGAACTGCAGGGCTCGGAGGACTAGGGCACGCCCTGGAGGCCCCTCCGGACGGATGAAAGCGACCCGCCGGGTCAGAGCTCCACGAGGGCGGCCGTCGCGTCGTCGAACGGCTTGCCGCGCGGGACGGCGCGGCCCTCGGGGTCGGCGGCCTCCACGGCGCGCACCCGCCGGATCAGCGTCTGCGGTCCCTCCTCGCGCAGCAGCGCGAAGGTGCCGGCCCAGTCGTCCGTGCGGAAGACCTCGACCAGCCGGGTCGCCCCGTCGCTCAGCGCCGCGAACGCGCGGACGTCGCCGCGCGGGGTGGTGCCGGTGACCGCGCGGGAGACCACCGCCGGATCGGCGGCGGCGGTGAAGAAGCCGCCCTCGGCGTTGCGCAGCGCGGGGACGGCGCGGCCCGCGGCCACCAGCCGGTCGATGCGGTCGTCCAGCACCGGTGTGATCTTGCCGTCGGCGGCCTCCAGGAGCAGCACCGAATCGGAGAGCACGAGATGCTCCACGGTGTCCTGGTTCCACCGGACTGTGACCACCGTGGCCTGCGGTGTGAGCTGGTGATAAAGATCACAGGTGTCGCGGTGCGCGTCCGCCGTACGGGCAATTGCGGACGCCAAACAGTCGGAGAGAGTCATCTCCGGTCGCGAAACGGACAGTTCGAGCAGGGCCCCGCCGAGCCGCGCCACGAACCAGGGCACCGAGTGGATGCAGTCCCCGTTGCCGGGCCGCGGCGTCACGCCATCCAGCAGAACCAGCACGCCACCGTGCCCGGAAGCGGGCAGGGCCAGCGAAAGGAAGTCCTCGTTGGGGTGGTCGGGGGTGCCGGGCTCGGTGCTGCTCTCGATGCGCATGGCTCAATTCTGCCGGAGCGCCGTTCGAACCTCTTGGTCCGTACCTGACGGGCCCCATATCGCGCTTGGTGCGGATCCCATGGCGCCTGACATGGGCGGATGGGATGCGGGCGGGCATCCTGCCAGGGCTCGGGCGCGACGCCAAACCCGTTCGGCGATCACGGATCGAGACGTTCCGCGCCGGACTTGTCCGTCAACTCATGGGTGCGATTCACTCGTTCGGGTGTCGGGGGAGGGGGACGCGCGGCCCCGTCTACAACGGGCTGAGAAGGTCGGGCCCATTGACCAGGCGAGACGGGATTGCGAGCTCCGGTGCGAAGACGACGTGAACCGCGCGACGGGGTCCCCCCGGCAGCGGGCAAAGGACGGGTGCGCAGCCGCTTGCTGGCCGCCCTGTTGATCTGTGCTGTCATCGTGCCGGCCGCGGCCGCGCCCGGTGTGGCGGTCGCCGTGCGCGACGTGTCCGACGCGCAGGACGAGGTGACGGGGGCCGAGTTGGCCGTCCGGGCGATCTCGCTGTCGCACTCACTGGCCGACGAACGCGACGACATGGCCGCCTTCGTCGCCGGCGGCCGCTCCACCGCGCCCGGCACCGGCGCCCCCGGACTCTCCGAATCGCAGCGCAACCGGGTGGACCGGCAGGCGCAGAGCCTCTCGGCCGACGAGGACACCGGCGCGGAACCGCGCGAAGTGCTGGCGACCCTCCCGCAGATCCGGCAGGAGGCGCTGACCGGCACCGGTACGCCGCAGGCCGTCGTCGCCGCGTACGCCCCGCTGCTGGACGCCCTGGGCCGGGTGACGGGTCCGGTGACCGCACCGCTCAGCCGCGCCGCCGCGCTGGCCGCCACCGAGCGCGGGCTGCTGGTGAGCGCGCTCACCGGCTCCGGCTCCCAGCGGCCGCTGGCCACCGACGCGCAGACCGCCGCGGTACAGGAGCGGGCCGCGCTCGCCGACTTCCGCGCCACCGCGCCCCAGGACCTCCGCGACCAGTACAGCCAGACCGTCACCGGCGCGGATGTCACCGAGGCCGAGAGCGACCTCCGGCTCCTCACCGACCAGCCGCAGCTGACCGGTTCCGACCGGGCGCTCGGCACGGCCGAGGTGAAGGCCGCGCTCACCGCCAGGATCGACCTCATGCGCAGCGTCGAGTCCTCGCTCGCCACCGCCGAGGCCGACGCGGCCGGCGAACGGCGGGACGACGCGGTGACCGCCCTCGAACTGCGGGTCGCCCTCGCCGCGCTCTGCCTGCTGGTCGCCGTCGGCGTCCTCGTCTCCACCGCCCGCTCCCTCACCCGGCCGCTCGCCGCGCTGCACCGCTTCGCCAAGGGCGGGTCCGAAGAGGCACGCGTCATCGGCAACGACGAGTTCGCGACGGTCGCCCGCCGTATCAACGTGCTCGTCACCGAGCTGCGCGCCGTACAGGCCCGCGGCCTCGAACTCGGCGCGGAACAGACCCGGCTGCTGGGAATCCGCGACGCGCTCACCGCGGAACGCGACAGCCTGCTGCGTCAGCGGGACGACGCAAGCGCCGCGAGCACCGTGAGCGCCAGGACCGGCACCGACCGGACCGGCGGGCACACCACGTACGTCAGCCTGTCGCTGCGCACCCTGGGCCTGGTGGAGCGCCAGCTCGCCCTGATCGAGGGCCTGGAGGAGCGCGAGCAGGACCCGGACCGGCTGGAGACGCTCTTCCGGCTGGACCACCTCGCCACCCGGATGCGCCGCAACAGCGAGAACCTGCTGGTCCTCGCCGGCACCGAGCACAGCCACGGCGGCGCCACCGTCAAGCCCGTGCCGCTGGTCGACGTGGCCCGTGCGGCGATCTCGGAGATAGAGCGCTACGAGCGGGTGCGGATCCAGGTGCTGCCCGCCGGGCAGCTGGCCGGCCACGCCGCCGACGACACCAGTCACCTGGTGGCCGAACTGCTGGACAACGCGACCGCGTTCTCGCCGCCCCAGGCCGAAGTGCAGCTCTCCGGCTGGATGCTGGAGAACGGCGAGGCCATGATCTCCGTCGAGGACCAGGGCATCGGCGCTCCGCCGGAGCGGCTCGCCGAGCTGAACGCGCTGCTCACCGACCCCGAGCCGACCGCGCCCGGCAACGCGACCGGTATGGGGCTGTACGTCGTGGCCCGGCTCGCCGCCCGCCACGGGATCCGCGTCCAGCTGCGCGAGCAGAAGCAGGGCGGCATCGCTGCCGTCGTCATCCTGCCGCGCCGGCTGCTGCCCGCGGCCCGGCCCGACGAGGCTCCGGCCAACCCGGTGGAGGCCGCGATCGCGGGCGGGCCGATGCCGGTTGCCGTGTCGGAGACTCCGGAGCGGGCACCGGAACGGGTACCCGCCGAGCCGGAGGCGGTTCAGGACGCGGCCGGGGCCGGGGCCGCGGGTGACGCTTCCGTGGAGCACTCGGGACCCGAGCGGGACCCGGCCGGCGACCGGCCCACGGGCGGCGTCGTACGGCCGCGGCACGCGCCCGACGACGCGCAGGCGGAACCCGCCGGACCCGACGGATCCATCACCGGCAAGGGCCTGCCGCAGCGCGTGCCGCGCAGCAGCGGGCTGACCGGTGAGCCGGCCGCGCGGGGCCCGGAACGGACCGGGCCGGTGGACGCGGAGGCGCTACGGCGTAAGTTCGGCGGATTGCAGCAAGGACTTCGGGACGGACGACGGGACGCGGAAGAGGAGACCCGGGCGGCGGCCCCGGAGAAGGCAGGCCCAACGGGGGGCACAGGCGCAGCTGGAACCATCGAGGAGGCGAGCCGTTGAACGCGGCGAGTACGGACACGAAGGACCTGAGCCATGAAGCCCGGAATCTGCGGTGGTTGCTGAGCAACTTCGTCGAGGAGGTGCCGGGTGTCCACTCGGTCGCCGTGG
Source organism: Streptomyces sp. SID13666 (assembly GCF_010548325.1). Lineage (NCBI taxonomy): Bacteria > Bacillati > Actinomycetota > Actinomycetes > Kitasatosporales > Streptomycetaceae > Streptomyces > Streptomyces sp. SID13666. The sequence continues at coordinate 10,269 of NZ_JAAGLX010000006.1, forward strand.
TCTCCTCCGACGGACTGCTGCTGATCAACTCCGACCCGGATCCGGCGGCCGCGGCGGAACCCGGCGGCCAGCAGCCGCCGGCCGGCCCCGCGGACGCCCGTGCGGACCTGGCCACGGTCGTCTCCGGCCTTGCCTCGCTGACCGACGGCGCGGCGCGCCTGATGGACGGCGGCCGGGTCCGGCAGACCGCGGTCGCCATGGACGAGGGCAGTCTCTTCGTGATGTCGATCAGCGACGGGTCGCTGCTCGGCGTCCACGCCTCCGCCGACTGCGACATGAGCGTCGTGGGGTACCACATGGCCCTGTTCGTCGGCCGGGCCGGCCACGTGCTGACGCCCCAGCTCCGCAACGAGTTGCGCCGGTCCCAGGAAGCCGCCGGCGCCGAGAGCGGGGGCGGTCGCTGATGTCCATGTCCTTGCCCCAGCGCGGCCTCGACCGCCGCACGGCCCGGGTCCGCCCGTACGCCCTGACCGGCGGACGCACTCGCTTCGGCCATGTGCTGTTCGTCGAGACCTTCGTGGCGAGCATCGACGGCCAGGAGCCGAATTTCGTGCTGACCGCCGGCCGCTGGGCCGAGCGGGTGATGCCGGAGATGCGCGCGATCGTGGAGTTGTGCCGCAGAATGCGGTCGGTGGCCGAGATCTCGGCACTGCTGCGGATGCCGCTCGGCGTCGTCCGCGTACTGCTCAGCGACCTGGCTGATCAGGGGAGGATCCGCGTCTACGGCACCGGGCACGGCCCCGGCAGCCCGGATCGCGCGCTGTTGGAAAGGGTGCTCGGTGGACTTCGCAGGCTTTGAGGAGACCGGCGGCACGCAGGAGTGGCAGACGGAGCGCGGGCGCGCGCCGGTCTCCACCAAGATCGTGGTCGCGGGCGGCTTCGGCGTGGGCAAGACGACGTTCGTCGGCTCGATCTCCGAGATCACGCCGCTCACCACCGAGGCGGTGATGACGCGGGCCAGCGAGTCCGTGGACGACCTCGGCTCGACCCCGGACAAGACGACGACCACCGTCGCGATGGACTTCGGCCGGATCACCCTGGACCAGGACCTCGTGCTGTACGTCTTCGGCACGCCCGGTCAGCAGCGCTTCTGGTTCATGTGGGACGACCTGGTGCGCGGCGCGATCGGCGCGATCGTGCTGGCGGACACCCGGCGGCTGGCCGAGTGCTTCCCGGCGCTCGACTACTTCGAGGGCTGCGGACTGCCGTACACGGTGGCGGTCAACCAGTTCGAGGGCACTCCGGAGTACACCGAGCAGGACGTCCGCGAGGCGCTCGCCGTACCGCCGCACATACCGGTGTTGATCTGCGACGCCCGGAAGCGGTATTCGGTAGTGGAGGCACTCATGGCCCTGGTGGCGCACGCACTGGCCGAACAGCCGCTCTGAGCGATCCGTTCCCGAATTTTTCACGAAAGCCGGACCTTCATCATGCGCAAGATACTCATCGTCGGAGCCGGTCAGGCCGGGCTCCAACTGGCCCTGGGTCTGCAGGGCCGTGGCTATGAAGTCACCCTCATGTCCAACCGTACGGCCGACGAGATACGCGACGGCCGGGTGATGTCCACGCAGTGCATGTTCGACACCGCGCTGCAGCACGAGCGCGATCTGGGCATCAACTTCTGGGAGGAGCAGACCCCGCGCATCGAGGGTCTCGGTGTCTCGGTCGCGGCCCCGGACGCGTCGCGCCCCATCGACTGGGTGGGCCGGCTGGACGGCTACGCGCAGTCCGTCGACCAGCGGGTGAAGATGGCCGGCTGGATGGAGACCTTCGCCGAGCGCGGCGGCAAGCTCGTCATCCACGGCGTCGCGGTCTCCGACCTCGACTACTTCTCGCGCGCCTACGACCTGGTGCTGGTCGCCGCGGGCAAGGGCGAGCTGGTCTCCATGTTCCGCCGCGACGCGTCCCGTTCGCCCTACGAGGCTCCGCAGCGCTCCCTGGCCGTGTCGTACGTGCACGGCCTCGCACCGCGCCCCGGGAGCGACGGCCGGCTCGCGGTCAACGTCAACCTGGTGCCGGGCATCGGCGAGCTGATCGTGATCCCGACCCTCACCACCTCGGGCCCCGCCGACATCCTCTTCTGGGAGGGCATCCCCGGCGGTCCGCTGGACGTCTTCCAGGGCGTCAAGGACCCCGAGGAGCAACTGCGCCTCACCCTCGACCTGATGCGGCAGTTCACCCCGTGGGAGTACGACCGGGCCCGCTCGGTGGAACTCACCGATGCGAACGGCACCCTCGCCGGCCGGTACGCGCCCACGGTCCGGCAGGGCGTCGCCGAACTGCCGTCGGGCGGTCTCGTCCTCGGCGTCGCCGATGTCGTCGTCGCGAACGACCCCATCACCGGACAGGGCTCCAACAGCGCTGCCAAGTGTGCCGCGTCCTACCTGGAGAGCATCATCGAGCGCGGCGACCAGCCCTTCGACGGCGCGTGGATGCAGTCCGCCTTCGACCGGTACTGGCGGATCGCCGAGCCCGTCACCCAGTGGACGAACGCGATGCTCGCGCCGCCGCCCGAGCACGTTCTCCAGGTGATCGGCGCCGCGGGCGAGCTGCAACCCGTCGCGGACCGCTTCGCCAACGGGTTCAACGACCCGGCCGACTACGGGCAGTGGCTCTTCGACCCGGAGCTGGCCGCGGCCTACCTCGGCGAGGTCCAGGCCGGTCGGACCGCGCAGCCCGCACAGGGCGCGTAACACGGCGGGGCCGGGCGGGCTCGCGACACGAGCCCGCCCGGCCCCGGAGTTTCCCGGTACCACCAGGGCGTGTTTCGAAAGTAGCGCCGTTCGCCCGGAGGGCCAGGCGGGGCTTTCGGAACACCCCTAGCCGACGTTGTTGCCCTGGTCGGAGCCACCGTCGATCGGCGTCCTGGCGTCCGCCTTGGGGACGGCCGGCGGGACGTAGTTCTTCATCGGGCCCTGTGCCGAGTCGGGCCGGACCGCTCCGAGGATCGGGTTGGCGGCGATGGGCGAGACCTTCACGACGGAGCCGGGCCGCGGCGCCTGGATGACGAGACCGTCGCCGATGTAGATGGCGACATGCGTGGCGCCCGGGAAGTAGACGACGAGGTCGCCGGGGCGAAGCAGGCTCAACGGAACCTTGGGCAGCTGCGCCCACTGCTCCTGGCTGGTGCGCGGGATCGCCTTCCCGGCGTGCAGCCAGGCCTGCGAGGTGAGGCCGGAACAGTCGTACGCGTCCGGTCCTTCGGCGCCCCAGACATACGGCTTGCTGAGCTGCAGGAACGCGTAGCCGACCGCGCGGTTGCCCGCCTCGGACGGCGTCCGGCTGCCCGCGCCGAGGGCCTTGGAGTCCAGGAAGTCGCTCTGGGCCTGGTTGATGCCCTGCTCCTCGAGCTTCTGGAGCTCGTCGAGCTGAACACCTGTCAGACCCGCGATGATGGTCTCGACGCGCTTGAGGTGCTCCTCGACCTGGACCTTCGCGGCGCCCTGCTGGGTCTGCAGCAGCTGCGCCTGGCCGAGCGCCGTCTGGGCGCCCGCGTTCAGCACCGCGATCCGGGCCTCACCGGTCTTCAGCTGCTCCAGGATGTCGGCCTCGCTCCCGGCGGCCCGCTGCAGCAGGTGCTTCTGCGAGAAGAGCTGCTGCGGGTCGTCGCCGACCAGGAGGTTGAGGTACGGCGAGACCCCGCCGTCCTGGTACTGCCGGCGGGCGAGCATCCCGATCTGGTCGCGGGCCTCGGCGACCGCGACCCGCTGGTCGGCCAGCTGCTTGTCCAGCAGAACGGCCGTGGCCCGCTGCTTGGCGGCGGCTTCCTTCGCCTTGTTGAAGGCCTCGGTCGCCTGCTCGGTCTGCAGATACAGCGTCTGGAGCTGGGTCAGCAGCTGGGGCAGCGGCTGTGACGGGGGGTCATGGGGCGCGGCGGCCGCCTGCTGGGCGGGGAGCGAGAGGGCGGCGGCCGCGAGGAGCGCACCGCATATCACCGCTCTTTGGATCCACCCACGGTTCCGTCGGGCCACTGACATCCCCTCACCTTCGGTTGCACAGAGGTGATCACCTGCTGCGCCAAGATCCTGTCACGGATTGTCGTATCTTCGACAGTGGGAATAGGCGATTCCGCTCAATCCGGTCACCCCCGTGGTGCCTTCCCCTCACCTGCTCAGCCCAACGGCAGGGCCGTCACCGTGTTTCCGTTCTGGACGAACAGGACGCTACCCCGGGCGGCGAGGCGTATGCCCGCGGCGGCGCCGGTCCCCGCTCCCGGAACCCGATAGCTCCATACCGCCTTACGGGTGCGGAGGTCGAACGCCGCGACGCACGGCCGGCCCCCTGCGGTGGGTGCGTGCAGCACCCCGCCGTGCACCACCGGCGCGCACTGCGTGCCCAGCGGTATCGCGGGGCCGCTCTCCCACAGCGTGCCGCCGGTGCGGGCGTCGAGGGCGAGGACGCCGGCGGCGGATCCGGTGGCGTACAGGACGCCGTCGGCGATCACCGGATCGCTGTAGGTCCGGTCGCGAGGAGCGTGGTGCCAGGCGACGGTGCCGTCGTCCAGCGCGACCGCGGTGATCCCGCCGCCCGCCACGTAGGCGCGCGGACCGGCGACCGCCGGGCGGCCGTTGCCGGTTCCCTGCAGGGCACGCGTCCACTGCCGTTCGCCGGTCCGCCGGTCGAGGGAGGTCAGGGCGTCGCCGTCGCAGTACAGCAGCCGGTCGCCCGGCAGCACCGCAGCCGGTGCCTCGGAGGGGATGTGTCCGGCGGTCGTCCGCCACAGTTCGCGGCGGTCCTTGAGGTCGTAGGCGAGCAGCAGCGCCGCGTAGTCGTCGTCGAGCGGGCTGCCCTGGGACGCCGTCAGATACAGCGCGCCGCCGTCGGAGGCCAGCAGCGCGTCCTGGGCGAACCGCAGACCGGCCGCGGGCTCCAGGGTCCAGCGGACCCGGCCCTTGGCAGCCGGGTCGACCGCGCGCGGGGCCGCGGCGCCGACGGTGTAGGCCACGTCCGCCAGCAGACCGTCACCGGTGGGCACCGGCGAGCCGTCGGGTTCGAAGCCGCCGGCGGTCCACAGCGGTTTCCCGGTGCGGGTGTCGAGGCCGATCAGACCGTCGTAGCCCTTGAGGACGAGGAGGGTGCTGCTCACCGCCACCGGCGCGACGTCCACCAGCTCGGGGCCGTCGTACGTCCACAGCGGGGGCGGCGCGCTGCCAGGCGGGCGGGATCCCCTGGGATGGGGCTGCGAGGACCGGCTGCCGGAGGGGGAGGGCCCGGCGGCGCCGACGTCGCTGCGGTGTCCGCCGGGGGCGTTGCGCAGCCAGGCGATCCCGGCCGCGCTCGCCATCGCGGCACCGCCGAAGGACACCGTCAGCAGAGCCCGGCGCGACATCCCGGCGGGCTGCTCCGACATGGCGTACGTGCCCCCTCCGGCCTGGACCTGTCGAGGGAGACTACGACCGCCCCCGGCCGGAATCCAGTCCGGCCGGGGGCGGTGCGGGGTTACTTCTGGTTGCTACGGATTGATCTCAGCTTCCGAAGTACGACCGGAAATTGTTGGAGAACTCCCAGTTGCTGTATTTGTCCCAGTTCACCGACCAGGTCATCAGGCCGCGCAGCGCGGGCCAGGTGCCGTGGGTGGTGTAGCTGCCGCAGTTCGTCTTCTTGGTCAGGCAGTCCAGCGCCTTGTTCACCTCGGCGGGTGCGGTGTAGCCGTTGCCGGCGTTGGTGCTCGCGGGCAGGCCGATGGCGATCTGGGAGGGCGCCAGCGGCGGGAACATGTTGGCGGTGTTGCCCGCGACGGGGAAGCCGGTGAGCAGCATGTCGGTCATGGCGATGTGGAAGTCCGCGCCGCCCATGGAGTGGTACTGGTTGTCCAGGCCCATGATCGAACCCGAGTTGTAGTCCTGGACGTGCAGCAGGGTCAGATCACCGCGCATCGCGTAGATCACCGGCAGATAGGCACCCGCGCGCGGGTCCTGGCCGCCCCACGGGCCCGAGCCGTAGTACTGGTAGCCGAGCTGGACGAAGAAGGTCTCCGGCGCCATCGTCAGGACGAAGCCGCTGCCGTACTTGGCCTTGAGGGTCTTCAGCGCGGAGATCAGGTTCACCACGACCGGCGTCGTCGGGTTCTTGAAGTCGGTGTCGCCGGTGTTGAGGGAGAGCGAGTGGCCCTCGAAGTCGATGTCGAGGCCGTTGAGCCCCCACTTGTCGATGATCGCGCTCACCGAGGAGACGAAGGTGTCGCGGGCCGCGGCGGTGGTCAGCTGCACCTGGCCGTTCTGGCCGCCGATGGAGATGACGACCTTCTTGCCCTGGGCCTGCTTGGCCTGGATGGCGGCCTTGAACTCGGCGTCGGACTCGACGCCGGCGCACTCGGTCACGGGGCAGCGGTTGAAGCGGATGTCCCCGGAGGTGACGGAGGTCGGCTCACCGAAGGCGAGGTCGATGACGTTCCAGGTGCTGGGAACGTCGGCCATGCGCGTATAGCCCGCGCCGTTGGCGAAGCTCGCGTGCAGATAGCCGACCAGCGCGTGGGTGGGCAGTCCGCCGGAGGGCGGCGGGGTGGTGGGCGGCGTGGTCGGAGGAGTCGTCGGCGGTGTCGTGGGGGGCGTCGTCGGCGGGGTGGTCGGCGGTGTCGTGGGCGGGGTGGTCGGCCCGCCAGGACCGCTGAGCGAGGCGTCGTCGGCGTAGTAGACCGGCTGGCCGTACCAGCCGTGCAGATAGACCGTGGCGCTGGTCTGGCTCGCGCCGGTCGTGAAGTTGACGCTCAGCTGCTGGTACGCGCCGCCGGTGCCCGGCGTCCAGGTGCTGGTGCCGCCGTCGACGCCGATGTACACGTACGAGCCCTTGACCTGGGTGGAGAAGGTGTAGGCGGTGTTCGGAGCGACGGTGACGGTCTGCTTGCACTGGGCGGTGTCGCTCGCGCCGGGGGTGCCGGCGAGCGCGTAACTCCCGCTCTTGGCCTGGCCGGTGACGGCCTTGGCGCTCGCGTCGCAGGTCCAGCCGGACAGGGATCCGGTCTCGAAACCGCCGTTGGCCAGGAACTCACCGGCGGTGGCGGAGGGGGCGAGTGCGACCAGGCCGCCCAGGGTGGCGGCGCAGGCGAGGGTGGCGGCGCCGGCGATGGCGGATCTCGACCGGCCGCGGAAGGGGGATGTGAGCACGGGGGGATGCTCCTTCTGCTTCAAGGAGTGCGCATGACGCAGTGCGCATGACAAGGCGCAGCAAACAGGTCTGGACCAATCCTGTCAATGGTCTGAACCAACACCCGTGCGACATTCGGTGGTCACCGCGCCCCCGCGCGGCCGTCATCCGCCGCTGTGCGTCAATCCCCGGGCGGCCGCGTCCCCTTGTTCCGTACGCTCTTCGACCACGGCCACTTCAGCCGGGTGTCCGGGACGGTCCCCTCGGGGTCGTACACGAAGACCCACCGGGTCTGCCGCGCCGCGCGCGGGCCCGGGCTCGGCTCGCGGTGGTACACGTGCACCACGGGTTTGCCCCCGTCGGCGTCCGGCACCGGCACGGTGTACACCTTCGGCGGCTGTCCGGTCGCCCCGACCAGGACGCCCATCAGGCGTCCGTCCAGCGGGCCGCCGACGAACTCCGTGTTCTCGCTTCTCACCCGCCCAGCATCCCACGGCCGTCGTCGTCGGGGAGCAGATGCGCGACGGCCTCCACGATCGGGGCAAGCCGCCGGGCCAGTTCGCCGGCCGGGCTGTCGGGGGTCTCCAGGGCCAGCGCCGCCGCGGCGATCCCGGCGGTCTCCGGGTCGGTCGTCGCGGTGATCACCAGCAGGCCGGTGAGATGGTCGACGAGCCAGCCGCGCAGCTCCGGCAGCGGCGGCTGCTTGCCCTCGTCCAGCCAGGTCAGGGACACCGCCTCGACGGAGGCGATCCAGGAGCGGACCATCATCGCCAGCCGCGGGCCGGGATCCGGCGCCCCCAGGTGCAGCAGCACCTGCTCGGCCGCGCTGCGCCGCACCCCGTCGACGATCGCGCCGGTCCGGCTGGTCTCGGCGACGCTGCCGCCGCGCAGCAGCGCGGAGTAGGCGGCGTCGTGCTCGTCCACGAACGCCAGATAGCGGTCCAGGGCGTGCGCCAGTCGCTGCGTCGGTGCGCCCTGCGACGGTTCGACGAAGCATTTCCGCAGCTCATCGGCGGCATTGTGCATCGCGGCCTCGTACAACTGCTGTTTGCCACCAGGGAAGTACCGGTAGACCAGCGGCCGTGACACCCCGGCGGCGGCCGCGACATCGTCGACCGACACGTCCTCGGGGCGGTGGTGCCCGAAGAGGTCCACCGCTGCCGCGAGCAACTGCGTACGGCGTTGCTCGACGCTGAGTCGGCGGTATGCGGGCGCCGCGCTGCCGTTCATGGGCGCAGCCTAACCGGTGGGGCCCGGCGCGGGTCCGGTAACGGCCGCGCACCAGGTCGTAACGGGTCGTTCAGGCGAGCAGGCCCGAAGCGCGCCACAGCCGGCGGCCGGGGCCGCGCAGCACGTCGATCTCCTCCAGGAACTCGACGAGCCGCTTCGAGGACTGCAGCATGACGTCCCGGCGGTGGCCGCTGGCCTTCACCTGCGCCATCGCGTAGGCCGGGTTCAGCCCGACCGCCGCGTACACCTTCGGGCTGACCAGCGAGCCCGCCACGATCCTGGCGGTCTCCCCGGAGGTCAGCCGGGTGAGCTCGCGCTCCCAGCGCGGAGCGGTCGACATCTGGCGGGTCAGCTCCTCACGGGCGTACCGCACGTGCCGGGCCTCCTCGACCACATGGATGCGGGTCACCCCGCGCACCAGCGGCTGGACACGCTCGTCCGGGAAGGTCAGCCGCTGCATCCAGTCGAGGATCTCCTCGACGAGCAGCGTCCCGGTGAAGGCGCCGGGCGTCGTCGAGTACGTCTTCAGGATCCGGCCGAGGTGCAGATGGAGCTTGCTGGGCCGGTAGACCGGGGTGCCGGACTTCTTGACCAGCCGGCCGAACATCATCGAGTGCCGGCACTCGTCGGCGACCTCGGTCAGCGCGTACCGGACGTGCTGGCTGGTCGGGTCGAGGGCGTAGATGTGCCGGGCGAGCAGCTGCATCAGGATGATCTCGAACCAGATGCCCATCGAGGCGATGCTCGCGCCTTCGTGCCGGCTCAGCTCGATCCGCTGCTCCTGCGACATGTGCTTCCACAGCGGTGTGTCGTAGAGCGAGCACAGCTCCGGGGGCCAGAACCACTTGCCGTCCTCGAACGGGGCGTCCCAGTCCAGCTCGGTGTCGGGGTCGAAGGAGTGCTTGGCGGAGGCGTCGAGCAGCCGCTCCGCGACCTTCTCGCGCTCCGTGATTTTGGTCATGATGGGGGCCATACGCTTATGAGACTGCGTGTCAGCAAGGACGTCAATCCCTCGCGCAGAACTTGTTGACCCGGCGGTAACCGGCGTGTGAGTCTGCGAACGACCGCCAACGACCGCACGGCCAACGACCGGACCCCGTAACGAATTTCGGGCGAGCCACGAGGAGGCGTCAGTGTCGACGCACGAGCTCTACACGACAGCACCGACCGAAGCGCTCTGGGAGGTCACGGCGAGCGGCGCGGCCCGCTTCTCCTGGGAGTACGACGACGGGCGCGACCGGCTGCTGGCCCTCTACCAGAAGGGCAAGGACAAGCAGTGGGACGCCGTCCGGAGGATCGACTGGGACCTGGAGGTCGATCCCTACGACCCGCTCGGCGTCCCGGACGAGGCGCTCACCGTCTACGGGACCCGTTACTGGGACAAGATGGACGAACAGAACAAGAAGGACCTGCGACGGCACTACGCGTCCTGGCAGTTCAGCCAGTTCCTGCACGGCGAGCAGGGCGCCATGGTCTGCGCGGCCCGCATCGTCGAATCCGTCCCCGACCTGGACGCCAAGTTCTACTCCGCGACCCAGACCATGGACGAGGCCCGGCACGCCGAGATATACGCCCGGTTCCTGCAGGAAAAGGTCGGGATGCTGTATCCGATCAATGATTCCCTGCAGGGCCTGCTCGGCGACACCCTGCGCGATTCCCGCTGGGACATGCCCTATCTCGGAATGCAGGTCCTCATCGAAGGACTCGCCCTCGCCGCGTTCGGCATGCTCCGCGACACCACGGACAAACCGCTGCCCAAGCAGATCCTGGCCTACATCATGCAGGACGAGGCCCGGCACGTCGCTTTCGGGCGGATGGCCCTGCGTGACTACTACCAGCAGCTCAGCGACGGTGAACTCCGGGAACGTGAGGAATTCGTCATCGAGGGCTGCTATCTGATGCGCGACCGGCTGCGCGGGGTCGAGGTCCTGGAGAACTTCGGAATCCCGCGAAAGGACTCCGAGGAACTCAGCGAGAACTCCGAGTACCTGCACCTGTTCCGGAAACTGCTCTTCAGCCGGATCGTGCCCTGTGTGAAGGACATCGGTCTGTGGGGCCCTCGGCTGCAACAGGCCTATGTCGACATGGGCGTCTTCGACATGGGCGACTCCAATCTCGATCTGCTCATGGCCGAGGACGAGGAGATCGCCGAGAAGCTCGACGCCGAGCGCTTCGCCGCCGAGGAGTCGGCCCGCGTCGCGGAGGTCGCCGACGCGATCACCCTCGGCTCGGGAACGGAGACCGCCTGAATCCCGGGGAGAGTTCCCAGGACGTCAAAAACATCTGCTCGGGAGTCGTACGCTTGCTCGATGCTTGAAGGACCGAGAGCGCGACGGCGCGTACGCATGGCGCTGGGGCTCGCACTGCTGACCCTCAGCGCCGCCTGTGGATCCGGCTCGAAGCCGTCGCCCGAGGTACTGGCGCCGGTGTCCGCCGCGCCCACCGCACAGGTCGACGGCCTGCCCGAAGGCTCGGTGGCGCCGGAGGCGACGACACCGGCCGCACCGGGGACGATCACCCTCGCGTTCGGCGGCGACGTGCACTTCACGGAGCGTACGCAGCCCCGGCTGGTCAACGGGATGACGGAGCCGGCGATCGGTCCGCTCTCCAAGACCCTCGCGGCGGCCGACTTCTCCATGGTCAACCTGGAGACGGCGATCACCACGCGGGGCACCCCGCAGCCCAAGACGTACCACTTCAGGACCCCCGCCACCGCGCTCGACGTCCTCAAGAAGTCGGGCGTGGACGCGGTCTCGATGGCGAACAACCACGCCGTCGACTACGGCGCGCAGGGGCTGACGGACACCCTCGCGGCGGTCAGGGACGCGCCGATCCCGGTCGTCGGCATCGGTGCGAACGAGGCCCAGGCCTACCGTCCGTATCTGAAGACGATCCGCGGGGTGAAGCTCGCCGTCCTCGCGGCCAGCCAGGTGCAGGACATCACCAACCAGAACTGGCGCGCCACGGCGTCCAAGCCGGGCATCGCCTCGGCACTGGAGCAGACCAAGCTGGTGGCGGCGGTCAAGGCGGCGAGGAAGAAGGCCGACGTCGTGGTCGTCTATCTGCACTGGGGCACCGAGGGGCAGTCCTGCCCGGGGCCCGAGCAGAAGTCCATCGCGGCCAAGCTGGCGGCGGCCGGGGCCACCGCGGTCGTCGGCACGCACGCACACGTGATGCTGGGCTCCGGGATGATGCGGCAGACCTATGTCGCCTACGGCATGGGCAATCTGCTCTGGTACGGCACCTCGCCCTACCCGAACTCCAACGACACCGGCATCACCACCCTGACCATCGCCAAGGGGAAGGTCGCGGGCGAGCGCTTCACGCCGGCCTTCGTCGACAACCACGGTGTGCCCATGCCCCAGGAGGACGCCGGGGCCAAACGCATCAACGACCGCCGCGCCGGGCTGCGCGGCTGCACGGGATTGTCAGCGGCGCCGAAGAAGTAGGAACCGCCGCGCTGTCACCGGCATCTATCACTGCAGATGTACGGGGGTTTGGCTGTGTGTTCAGTCCTGCCGTGCTGCGACGCGACGAGAGAAGGGGACTCAACCCATGGCGCGACTCACCGCGAGCCAGCGGAACGTAGCGATAACCGTTGCCTCGGTCATCGCCCTGATAGCCGCGATAGCCGGTGCCCTGGCGGTGTCCGGATACAACAAGGCACAGGCGGACGCGAAGGAATCCAAGCCCACGGTGGACGCCAAGCCCGCCCGGCCGGTGCCGATCGAGATCGTGCACATGCCGGAGAGCGGCGGCAAGGCCGTCAACATCACCATCGACGACGGCCCCGACCCCACCTGGACGCCCAAGGTGCTCGAGGTGCTGAAGCAGAACGATGTGAAGGCCGTCTTCTGCGTGATCGGTCCGCAGGCGAAGGCCCACCCCGACCTCATCCGGCAGATCGTGGCCGCCGGACACCGGCTCTGTGACCACTCGATGACGCACGACACGGGGATGGACAAGAAGTCCGAGGCGTACCAGAGCCAGGAGATCCTCGACGCGCAGCGGATGATCGAGGAGGCCTCCGGTGGTGTGAAGGTGCAGTACTGGCGGGCCCCGGGCGGTGCTTTCACCCCCTTCAACCGCAAGCTCGCCGCGGCGCACGGAATGCGGCCGCTCGGCTGGAACGTGGACTCCAAGGACTTCGAGAAGCCCGGTGTCGGCGCCATCGTGAGCACCGTCAAGAAGGAGGTGGCGGGCGGTCCGACCCTCCTCTTCCACGACGGCGGCGGTAAGCGCGAGCAGACGGTCGCGGCCCTGGAGAAGGTGCTTCCGTGGCTGAAGCAGCAGGGCTACGCGTTCAGCTTCCCGAAGATCTACTAGACCCCGCAGCCCCGCAGCCCCGTTCAGCGGTGGCGCCGGTCAGCCCAGGACGGCCCGCATGACGTCGCGGGCGATGGGGGCCGCGCTGCCGCCGCCGGAGATGTCGGCCCGGACGGCCTCGGCGTCCTCGACGACGACGGCCACCGCGACGGCCGGCTGGCCGGCGGTGGACTTGGCGTAGGAGATGAACCAGGCATACGGCATGCCCTTGTTGCCGACGCCGTGCTGGGCGGTGCCGGTCTTGCCGCCGACCGTGATGCCGGGGATGGCCGCGTTGGTGCCGGTGCCCTTGGTGACGACGGCCTCCATCATCTGCTGGAGCCGGACGGCGGTGCCGGAGCTGACGGCCTGGTGCAGGAGGCGGCCGGCGGCCGCGGCGACCGTGACCCCGTTGGAGTTGGTGATCCGGTCGACGAGGTACGGGGACATCAGCTCACCGCCGTTGACGACCGCCGCCGCGACCATCGCCATCTGCAGCGGGGTCGCGGTGGTGTCGAACTGGCCGATGGACGACAGGGCGACCTGGTCGGGTCCCATCCTGGTGTCGAAGTTGCTCGGGGCGACGCTCGGCGGGATCCGCAGCCGGTGGTCGTTGAAGCCGAACGCCTGCGCCTGCTTCACCATCCCCTTCAGCCCGACGTCCACGCCGAGCTTCGCGAAGACGGTGTTGCACGAGACGGTGAAGGCGACGAGCAGGGTGGCGTCGGCGCAGCCCGCCGCCTCGTTCTCCAACTGGGTGGTGGTGCCGGGCAGCGTGTAGGGCTCGGGGGTCTTCGTCGGGGCCTTCGGATCGGTGACCTTGCCCGACTCCAGGGCCGCGGCGGCGGTGACGACCTTGAAGGTGGAACCCGGCGGGTATGTCTGGCGGATCGCCCGGTCCAGCATCGGCTGCTCGGGATCGGAGGTGAGCCGGGCCCACTCGGCGTTGACGTCACGGCCGGTCCCCGCGATCCCCGAGGGGTCGTAGGAGGGCGTGGAAACCAGCGCCAGGATCCGCCCGGTGGCCGGGTCGAGCGCGGCGACGGCGCCCGTGCGGTCGCCGAGCCCGGTGAAGGCGGCCTCCTGGGCGGCCGGGTTGATGGTGGTGTGGACGTCGCCGCCCTTCTGCCGGGCGCGGGTGATCTCGTTCCACAGCGGCAGCGAGGCCAGCTGCGGGTCCGTGCCGGACAGCACGGCGTCCTCGGTGCCCTCCAGCATCCTCGTGCCGTACAGCTGCGACACATAGCCCGTGACGGGCGCGTACAGCGGCCCCTGGGTGTAGGTGCGCAGATACGTCAGCTGGTCGTCGGTCTCCCGGTAGCCGGTGACGGGCCTCCCCGCGACCAGGATGTCGCCGCGCGGCTGGTCGTAGCGGGCGATCATCGCGCGGCGGTTGGCCGGATTGGCGTTGAACGAGTCGGCCTGGAAGATCTGCACCCGGCTGGTGTTGATCAGCAGCGCGACCAGCAGGACCAGACAGCAGGCGGCGGCCCGCCGGATGTAGCGGATCACCAGGCACCCGCGTCCGGCAGGGGACGGCGCGCGCTGTCGCTGAGCCGGATCAGCAGCGCGACGATGATCCAGTTGGTGACGACGGACGAACCGCCCTGGGCGAGGAACGGCATCGCCATGCCGGTGAGCGGGATCAGGTCCATCACCCCGCCCGCGATCACGAAGACCTGCAGGGCCAGGATCGAGGCGAGGCCGATCGCCAGCAGCCGGCCGAACGGGTCGCGCAGCGCCAGCCCCGCCCGGTAGCCGCGGGCCACCAGCAGCGCGTAGAGCACGAGGAGCACCGTCAGCCCCGCCATGCCCAGCTCCTCGCCCACCGTGGAGAGGATGAAGTCGGACTTGGTGGCGAAGCCGATCAGATACGAGTGGCCCTGTCCGAGGCCGGTGCCGAGCATGCCGCCGGCGCCGAAGGCGAACAGCGACTGGGCGAGCTGGTTGGGTCCGTCGCCCGCCTCGATGCTGGCGAACGGGTGCAGCCAGTCCTCCACCCGCGCGTGGACATGCGGTTCGACCGCACCGACGGCGAAGGCGCCGAGCGCCGACAGCAGCAGCCCCACCGCGATCCAGCCGGTCCGGCCGGTCGCGACGTACAGCATCACCACGAACAGCCCGAAGAAGAGCAGCGAGGTGCCCAGGTCCCGCTCCGCGATCAGCAGGCACACGCTGAGCAGCCAGATCGTCACGATCGGACCGAGCACCCGGCCGGTGGGCAGCTGCAGCTTCCAGAAGGTGCGGCCGGTGTACGCCAGGGCGTTGCGGTTGGTGGCGAGATACGCGGCGAAGAACAGCGCGAGCAGGATCTTGGCGAACTCGCCCGGCTGGATCGAGAAGCCGGCGACCCGGATCCAGATCTTGGCGCCGTTGATCGCCGGGAAGGAGATCGGGACGACCATGAGGAACAGGGCCGCCGCGCAGCAGACGTACGCGTAGCGCGACAGCACCCGGTGGTCGCGCAGCACCAGGACCACCGCGATGAAGAGCCCGATGCCCAGCGTCGACCAGACCAGCTGGGTGGGAGCGCCCTCGGCACCGAGCACCGGCTCCAGATCGAGCCGGTAGATGAGGACCAGCCCGACCCCGTTGAGCAGGACGGCGATCGGGAGCAGCAGCGGGTCGGCGTAGGGCGCGCGGGCCCTGACCGCGACATGGGCGAGCAGGGCCAGCACGCCGAGCCCCGCTCCGTACCCCGCCGCGTCGGGTGGCACGGCGCCGTTCCTGGCCAGTCCCACTTCCGCGTAGCCGTACACCGAGATGAGAACCGCACCGATCAGCAGGGAGAGCTCCACGCCGCGCCGCTTCGGCAGCAGCACGAGGGGCGGGGGAGCGTCGGTGGTCGTTGCGCTCATGGGCTGCAACGTAGCAAGCGGCGGGGCCAATGTCCCTTATGTGACCGATGGGCACCGCGAGCCCCGCTGTCGGAGCCGGGACGTAGGCTGCAGGATGTGACACCACCCGAGGAGCTCGCCGACCTGCGCTACGCCGACCTGCTGCGCCCGCACGAGGGCGGCCTGGAGGTCGACGAGCGGTACGACACCGTGCACTTCGACCGGCTCACCTTCGAGGACGAGAAGGCCTCGGGGGCACACTTCCTCGAGTGCGCCATCACGGACTGCAGCTTCACCGGCACCCCACTGCGCGGCGCCCGGTTCAACGACGTCTGGGCGCAGGCCACCCGCTTCACCGGCACCGCGCTCGCCGAGTCCTCCTGGCTCGACACCACCTTCTCGGCGTGCGCCCTGGCGGGCATCGAGGCGTACGGCTCGGTGCTGCGGCGGGTGGTGTTCCGCCAGTGCAAGTTCGACTCGGTGAACCTGCGGGCCACCACGCTGCACGACGTGGTCTTCGAGGACTGTGTGCTGCGGGACGTCGACCTCGGCGGCGCCAAGCTCACCGGGGTGACCTTCCCCGGCACCCGGCTGGAGCGTGTCCACCTCGCCCGCGCCACGCTGAAGAAGACCGATCTGCGCGGCGCCACCACCCTCGAACTCGCCGACGGCCATGAATCGCTCAAGGGTGCCCTCATCACCACCCTCCAGCTCTTCGACCTGGCCCCGGTGCTCGCCCAGACCCTCGGCATCACCGTCAAGGACAAGTAGTCAAGGACAAGTAGGAGACCCCTGTGAGCCTGTACGACATCCCGCTGCGCACCCTGTCCGGCGAGCCCGCCTCGCTGGCGGACCAGCGCGGCAAGGCGCTGCTCATCGTCAACGTCGCCTCCAAGTGCGGTCTCACCCCGCAGTACGAGGGCCTGGAGCGGCTGCAGCAGCGGTACGCGGAGCGCGGCTTCACCGTGCTCGGTGTGCCCAGCAACCAGTTCGCCGGCCAGGAGCCCGGCAGCGCGGAGGAGATCCAGACCTTCTGCTCCACCAGCTACGGTGTGAGCTTCCCGCTCCTCGAGAAGGCGGACGTCAACGGCGAGGAGCGGCACCCGCTGTACACCGAGCTGACGCAGGCGAAGGACGCCGAGGGCGAGGCCGGTGACGTGCAGTGGAACTTCGAGAAGTTCCTGATCGGCCCGGACGGCGAGGTGGCGGGAAGGTTCCGGCCGCGCACCGAGCCCGAGGCCGCTGAGCTGGTCGAAGCCATCGAAGCCGTGCTGCCCGCCTGACCTCGCAAGATCGCCTCGGGGGCCCCTAAGGGCGAGGCCACGCCATGGCGCGATCCGGCACGTTGGAACTCATTGTCCGGGTGGTCGCTCTCCTGCTTTTCTCTTCTTACCGCCTCGGCGAGGAAGGGACAGCGGAGTGCAGGAGAGCGAATTCCGTACCGGGCATCTATGCGTGGACACGGATCCTGCGCTGTGCCTCCCCTGCCAGGAGCGGTTGGATCGGCAACTCGCCTTGCTTCCCCGGGTATATGGCGAGTTGGAGGCTGCGCTCGTTCCGGCTGTGGACGGTGGCGACCGTGTCACCGCAGGTGGCCGGCCCGGCATCCCGCTGAACGGGCCGGCTGTCGATGCGCGCGCCGACATCCGAGGCACCCTCGCCTCCTGGGCCGATCTGATAGTCGAGGGCCGCACCGTCCGCCTCCCCCTGCGGACGGTGCCGGCCCTCGCCGCATTCCTACGACGCCATCTGGCGTGGCTGGCCGTCCACCCCGCCGCCGAGGACGCCGCGGCCGAGGTC
This sequence comes from Streptomyces sp. SID13666, assembly GCF_010548325.1. Taxonomy (NCBI): domain Bacteria; kingdom Bacillati; phylum Actinomycetota; class Actinomycetes; order Kitasatosporales; family Streptomycetaceae; genus Streptomyces; species Streptomyces sp. SID13666. Next base: position 27,524 of record NZ_JAAGLX010000006.1, read on the forward strand.
GACGCACTCGTGCGCCGCTGCATGAAGATCGCCCGACCCCGTCTGGAGCGCCGTATCCCCGTTGGCCCGTGCATCGTGCAGTCCTGCCCCGGCCGCCTCACCGCCGTCGTCCGTGAACCCGGTTCCACGCTTCCCCCGGCTGTGGAGTGCGATACGGAGCGCGCGCACGTCTGGCCGCCGGAGCGCTGGCGCGCCCTGTACCGGGGCCGGGCCTGTGACGGGGTCCCGCCAGGGCTCAGCGCCCGCGAGATCTCCTCGGCCTGGCGGATTCCCGCAGGCACCGTCTACTGGCTCGCCAATGAGCACCAGTGGCGGCGCAAGCGCGACGGGCGGCAGGTCTTCTACGCCCAGGAGGACGTGCTGCGGACGTTGGGCCGCGACCGCCTCACGGGCTGAGCGCGCCCCGGCCTGCACGGAGCGGACCCGGGCCGGCGACGGTCCGTGAGCGGCCGGGCGAGAACGGCTGAAAAGATTCGGTGCCGGCTGGCCGGGAACGGCCCCTCATGGCTGAAAAGGCACCCTTGCCTCGTGCCGCACTCCGTAACCCGCGTAACCACGCATCCGGGCGGTCTTCCGAGCGACATGGCTGAAAATCGCTGTCGCTCTGGCCGAAACGTGTCCGGACGTACACAGCGCTGTACGGCCCGCGGCGTAGCCGCGAGCCGTACAGCGCTGTGGGGGAGGGGGGAAGGTCTGTTGTCAGGCAGTCGCCGAGGCGGGCACCCAGATGGCGGGTGCTGCTGTCTGGTCCCACAACTCCGGGCTGGCGCTCTGTGACGTGCGCTGCGACTCCGTGCCGGAGTCGTGCGTCGCTGCCATGGCGGTCCCGCCGACTGAAGAAAGGGCGAGCACCAGGGCTGCGACCGCAGTGATCTTGGTCAGGTGCTGCATGCTCGACATCGTGATCCTTGTCTGGGAAGGCAGGAGATTGCTCACGGGTTCGGGATGCCCTTGTAGCAATGCCAGAGTGCCAAAAATGGACGGCAAGTGGCCAGTTAGGGCAGGTGCGTAAGTGCGCAATGGCGCGAATCGGAAGGTCATGAGGTCAGATGAACCCATGAGTGACGGCGAGGACGCCGGCCTGGAACCGGCTCTCGGCCTGCAGGTATCTCATGACCTCGGAGACCAGACGGCTCACCGTACGCAGTGAGATCCCCAGTTTCCTGGCGATCCGCTCATCGGTGAGTCCATTGGCCAGGAGACGCATGGCGGTGCGGTGCTGTTCGGTCAGCTCGCTCGCGGAGTCGAACCGGTCAGCCACTTTGGTCGAGTACGGCACGGAGCGCAACCAGCAGTCCTCGTAGAGGGCGCTGTAGGTACGGACCAGCGCCGTACCGCGGACCAGGAGCGCGGCTTCCGACGGGTTGTCGGGGTTGGCCGCGAGGATCGCGGTGTGCATGTCGCCGATGCTCAGGTCCAGCGGGACCTGGGGCGCCAGCCGGACCTCCACACCCGCGGAGGCCAGCTCGGAGAGGTACTTGCGCTGCCGCGGCGCCGAGTTGATGCCCTGGGTGTAGATCGCCTGCACCCGGATACCGCGTTTGACCATGTCGGCGTCGCCCTGCAGGGACTCGGCCAGTACCTCGGCCGGCGGCAGCGGCCCCGGATGCATGGACCGTGAGCGGGTGGTGAGGGTGGCGTAGTAGTCACCGACCATCTGCCGCTTGCGGCCGTCACCGGTGATGATCTCGACCTCGACCTTGGCCGCGTCCCGCTGGACCGCGGGACGGTAACGCTCCATCAAGGACTCCGACGCCCTGACGATCGCGGTCAGCTCTTCACGCTGCGCCTGCAGTGCGGCCCGCTGCCGGTCCAGCAGGCTGATCAGCGCGGTGTCCGGATCCACGGGGTCGACCTCCTCCGGGCTGCGTCCGGCGCGAATCAGCCCCAGCTCCCGGAGCTCGGCCCAGCCGGTCGCCGCCTCGGTGGCGGTGAGACCCAGTCGTGCCGCGGCCGTCGCCGGTGGGCACGACCCCTGATCACGCAATGCCTGGTACAAGGCAAGACCGACATCGTCGGATTCCGCCGCCCCGCCTCGAACAGTCACAGCCATGGCTACCCCCTCACCCAGAGGCGACTTTAGCAACGGTTGTGCCATATGCCAGCGGCCCGCTGCCAGCAGATGGCCGGTCATCGCGGTCGCACGTCGCCGCCGGGCCGCTGTGGCCGGGCCCCGGGGGCGGGGGGAGGAAACACTGTCCGGAATGCCGGGCTCCGCACGGCTCCTCCAGGAACTGCCGGGGGTCCCGCTCCGCAGGATCGGTGACGCACGTCACCAACCTCCAATCCATCCTCTTGGCCGCTGGTCGGCCGTGTCAACCGGTTCACGCAACCGCTGCTTTAGCCACTCGACCGATCCTCCAACGACATGTGCGGGACCCGTTCCACGCCGGTCTGTCAGCGGACCGGTGGCTGCGCCGCGAGGGGATGTCGAGGGGATGTCATTGTCAGGCTTCGCCACTTTCACCGAGCTTGTCCTGGAACGGGCCGCGGAGCTCGCGGACGCGGACGCCCATGTCTTCCTCCGGGACGCGGGACCGGCCATGGCGGCCGAGCATCTGACCTACGCGGAGCTGGACCGGGAAGCGCGGCGGATCGCCTCCGTCCTGCAGCTGCACGGCGTGGAGGGGCAGCCGGTGCTGCTCCTGTACCCGACGACGGCCGAGTTCCTGAAGGCGTTCATCGGCTGCCTGTACGCCGGAGCGGTGGCCGTGCCGGCGCCGCTGCCCGGTGACGCCGGCCAGGAGAAGCGGCTGAGCCGTACCTCCGCGGTGATCCGGGACTCCGGAGCGAAGCTGGTGCTCACCGACCGGGCCAACGCGCCGGACATCGCGCTGTGGCTCTCCCGGGCCCGCCGCGAGGACGTGGTCTGCCTGGCCACGGACAACACCGGCTTCGGCGACCCGGCCGCCTGGCAGCCCGTCGCGGCCCGCCCCGACGACCTGGCGTTCCTGCAGTACACCTCGGGCTCGGTCTCCGACCCGCGCGGCGTCATGGTCTCGCACCGCAACCTGATGGCCAACGAGGCGGCCATCGCCCGGTCCCTGGGCACCACGCCGGAGGACCGGTTCGGCGGCTGGCTGCCGCACTTCCACGACATGGGCTTCATCGCCCACCTGCTGCACCCGCTCTGGCTGGGCAGCTCCTCGGTGCAGATGTCGCCCAGCTCCTTCATCAAGCGGCCGGTGCGCTGGCTGCAGGCGATCGACGAGTACGGCGTGACCGCGGGCGGCGGCCCCAACTTCTGCTTCGAACTGTGCCTGCGCCGCGTCACCGACGAGCAGATCGAGGCGCTCGACCTGTCCCGCTGGCGGCTCGCGCTCAACGGCGCCGAGCCGGTCCGCGCCGACACCCTCAAGGCGTTCGCCGAGCGCTTCGCCCCCGCCGGGCTGCGGCCCCAGGCGCTGTACCCCTGCTACGGGCTGGCCGAGGCCACCCTCATCGTGTCCGGCGGCGTCCCCGACGCCCCGTTCACCGAGAAGCAGGCGGACACCAAGGCCCTGGAGCGCGACCAGCTGGCGGCGGCCGAGCCGGGCAGGCCGCAGCGGACCCTGGTCAGCAGCGGACACGTCACCGACTTCGACGTACGGATCGTGGACCCGGCCGGCTACCGGGAGCTGCCGGCCGGCGCCGTCGGTGAGATCTGGCTGCGCGGCGACAGCGTCGCCCAGGGCTACTGGCGGCGACCGGAGGAGTCCGAAGCGACCTTCCACGGCACCCTGAACGACGGCGAGACCGGGTTCCTGCGCACCGGGGACCTGGGTGTGCTGGAGGACGGCGAGCTGTTCGTCACCGGCCGCCTCAAGGAAGTGATCATCATCAACGGGCGGAACGTGTACCCGCAGGACGTCGAGTTCGCGGTGCGCGCCATCAGCCCGGCGCTCGCCCACGGTGCCGGAGCCGCCTTCAGCGTCGAGGCCGGGCGCGAGCAGCTGGTGGTGGTGCAGGAGGTCAAGGGCGAGGGCGCGAGCGCGGCGAGCCTGCGGGTACTGGCCCAGCAGGTGCAGGCGATGATCGGCCAGGACTTCAACATCCCGGCGGGCAACGTCCTGCTGGTCCGGCCGGGCACGGTCCGCAGGACCACCAGCGGCAAGGTGCAGCGCACCCTGATGCGGCAGCTCTTCCTCGACGGTGAGCTACGCGGCGAGTACGAGGCGCTGGACCCGGCCGTGCACGCCGTGGTGCGGGCCCGCGACACCCTGCTCGGCGAGGACCTGCTGCAACCGGAACCGGCCGGCGGGAGAGGCAGGCCGTGGTGACCAGACCCGCGACCGGCAGTCCCGCCGCCCTCGCCGAGGCGCCCGCACCGCAGCAGCGTGAGGCTGCGGTGCAGGCGCGTGTCGCCGAGCTGGAGGCGCTGCTCGGCGACCCCACCGACCCCGGCAACCCCTGCGGCTACCAGGCGGTGCTGAACGCCGACCGGGCCGCGGTGCCGTTCAGCCGGGGCGAGGGGCTGCTCGACGACTTCGGGATGAACCGCGAGTTCGTCCCCAGCAGGCTCGGCGGCCGGCTGGACTCCATCGACACCCTCGTCCGCGTCATGCGCCCGGTCTTCCGCCGGGACGTCGGGCTCGGCATGAGCTACGGGATGATGTCGTACATGGCCGCCTCCGACGTCTGGATGGCGGGCAGCGACGAGCAGCAGGAGTGGCTCGCCGGTTCGATGCTGCGCGGCGCGAAGGCGGCCATCGCGCAGCACGAGACGGCGCACAGCAACCAGCTGGTCCGCAGCCAGGTCGCGGCGCGGCGGGCGGACGGCGGCGGCTTCCTGCTCAGCGGCGGCAAGCCGGTGATCAACAACCTGGCCCGTTCCGAAGCCCTGGTGCTGTTCTGCCGCACCGACCCGGCTCCCGGCAGCCGCAGCCATTCGGTGCTGCTGCTGAACCCGGGCGAGCTGCCCGTGGACCGCTCCAGGATCGTGCCGCACCAGATGCCGGTCGGACTGCGCGGCAACGCCTTCGCGGGGCTGGAGTTCGACGACTGCCCGGTGCCGGAGTCCGCGCTGCTCGGGCCGGTCGGCAGCGGTATCGAGACGGCGCTGCGGTCCTTCCAGATCAGCCGTACCGTCATCGCCGCGACCGCGCTCGCGGCCGTGGACACCAGCCTGCGCACGGCGGTCCGCTTCGACCACGAGCACCGTGGCGGCGGCTGGGCCGGCGCCCGTTCCGACGCGCAGCGCACCGACGCCGCCGCGACCGGAGCCTTCGTCAACCTGCTGCTGTACGACAGCCTGGCGCTCGTCGCGATGCGCGCGATCCATCTGCTGCCGACGCAGACCAGCGTGTACTCGGCGGCGCTGAAGTACCTGCTGCCCCGGATCCTCACCGAGACGATGTACGACCTGTCGATCGTGCTCGGCGCCGGGTTCTACACCCGCGAGGGCACGCTGGGCATCTTCCAGAAGCACGTCAGGGACGTGCCGGTGCTCAGCCTCGGGCACGCCGGATCGGTGGCCTGCCAGGCCACCGTCATCCCGCAGCTGCACCGGCTGGCCCGGCAGTCCTGGTTCGTCGAGGACGACGCGCCCGCCGGGCTCTTCCGGCCGCGCGCCGAACTGCCGCCGCTGCGCACCGAGTCGCTCAGCCTGGCCTGCGGCCGCGACAGCCTCAGCGCGTCGCTGCTGTCGGTCGCCGCCGCGATTCCGGGCCGCAGCCCGGTGGAGAAGGCGCTGCGCGGGCTGGCCGGGCAGTTGGTGGAGGAGTTCCGCGATCTGCGCGACCGGGTCCTGGCCCTGGAGCCCGCGGACCGCACCACCCCGGTGGGTCCTGCCTCGTTCGCCCTGATGGACCGGTACGCGCTGCTGCTCGCGGCGTCCGCCGTGCTGGGGGTGTGGCGGCACAACCAGGACGGCTCCGACCCGTTCCTGGCCGACCCGGCCTGGGCGGCCGCTGCCCTGCACCGCATCGCGCGGCGGCTGGGCGCGAAGGTCCCCGATCTGCCGGGGGAGTGCGAGACCCGGCTCCGGCACGAAGTCCACGTCCGTTTCAGCGCCCAGCGCAGCTACGACCTCTACAACACTCCCATTCCCGGCTGACGGTTCATGGGCCTGACGCGTACCCAAGGAGTCCAGCGATGACCGCTCCGACGACCCGGCACAGTGCTGTGCTCGCCGACAACCTGCACCGTGGCTGGTTGCTCGACCGGCTCGCGCTCTACCTCAACCGCCCGGCCGACAGCATCGACCCGACGGTGCCGCTGGCCGAGTTCGGCATGGACTCGGTGGCCGCGCTGAGCCTGTGCGGTGACCTGGAGGACCAGTTCGGGCTGTACGTGGAGCCCACCCTGCTGTGGGACCACCCGACGGTCGAGAGCCTCGTCGGGTACATGGCAGTGGAGATCCCACGGGTCGCGGAGGGCAACCGCTGATGGACTCCATCGCCATCGTCGGGCTCGACTGCGCGTTCCCCGGAGCGCCGGGCAGCGACGCGTACTGGGACCTGCTGATGCGCGGCGGCGACGCCGTCGGCGACATTCCGGAGCAGCGCTGGAACCCCCGCGACTACGCCTCGCAGGAGCCCGGCGCCGTGCACTCGGAGATGACGCGCGGCGGCTTCATCGACGACGCGGACGCCTTCGACAACGACTTCTTCTCGGTGGCGCCGCGCGAGGCCGCCGCGATGGACCCGCAGCACCGGCTGCTGCTGCAGTGCGCCTGGCGCGCCCTGGAGGACTCCGGGCGGGCCCCGGGCGCGCTGGCCGGCACGGACGCCGGTGTCTTCGTCGGGGTGATGGGCGGCGAGTGGGGCCGGCTGCGGATGGGCGACCACACGGAGATCACCCCGCAGCTGGGCGCGGGCAGCAGCGCGGGGATGACCGCCAACCGGATCTCGTACCACCTGAACCTCACCGGGCCGAGCCTCGCCGTCGACACCGCCTGTTCCTCGTCGCTGGTCGCCGTGCACCTGGCCGCCAACGCGCTGCTGTCCGGCGAGTGCGACACGGCGCTGGCCGGCGGGGTGAACCTGGTGCTGTCCCCGGCGCTCGGCATCGTCTACACCCAGTTGGGGCTGGCCTCCTCGGACGGCCGCTGCCGTCCGTTCAGCGCGGACGCCGACGGCATCGCGCGCAGTGACGGCGTCGGCCTGGTCGTGCTGCGCAGGACCGTGGACGCGCTCGCCGACGGGCAGCGGATCTACGCGGTGATCCGCGGCACCGCGGTGAACCAGGACGGCCGCAGCAACGGTGTCACCGCCCCCAACCGCTGGTCGCAGCAGAAGGTCGTCGAGGCCGCGTACCGGCGGGCCGGCGTCACTCCGGAGCAGGTCTCGTTCATCGAGGCGCACGGCACCGGCACGGTGCTGGGCGACGCCATCGAATGCGCGGCGCTGGGCACGGTGCACGGTGTGGAGCGCGCCGAACCGTGCGCCATCGGCTCCGTGAAGGGCAACCTCGGGCACACCGAGGGCGCGGCGGGCATCGCGGGGCTGATCAAGGCGGCGCTGGCGCTGCACCACCGGATCGTCCCGGCCAGCCGGTTCGCGGACCGCGAGAACCCGCAGCTGCGGCTCGCGGAGCGCGGGCTGCGGCTGCTGAAGTCGCCGCTGCGGCTGCCGCCCGGCGAGGCCGTGGCCGGGGTGAGCAGCTTCGGCATGGGCGGTACCAACGCGCACGCGGTGCTCGCCACCGCGCCCAGGACCAGGAACAAGGCCGTCGGGTCCGGCGTCCGGCGGGACACGGCCGCCGGCGCGGCGGGCGTCTTCACCCTCACCGGCGACACCCCGGAAGCGCTGCGCCGCAATCTCGCGGACCAGGCGGAGGCCGTCGCGAAGCGGCCGCGCGGCGAGGCGGCGGCGCTGTGCTGGAGCAGCAACCGGATCAAGACCGGGCTGCCGTTCCGCTTCGCCCTCACCGCCCGCGACACCGCGGAACTCGCCGCGGGGCTGCGGCAGGCCGCCGGGCAGGACCTGCCGGGCGGGGTCGCGCACCGGCCGTGGAGCCGGCCCGTGGTGGCGTTCCTCTTCACCGGCCAGGGCAGCCAGTTCCCGGCGATGACCGCAGGGCTCCACCGTGACTCCGCCGTGTACCGGCACTTTCTCGACGAGGCCGACGCGGCCCTCGCCCCGCACACCGGGGGCTCCGTCCGCGATCTGATCCTGGGTGGTGAGCAGCGCATTCACGAGACAGGCACCGCGCAGCCCGCCCTGTTCGCGGTCGGCTACGCCCTGGCCCGTACCCTCACCGAACTCGGCGTCCAGCCTGCCGCCGTGCTCGGCCACAGCATCGGCGAGTACCCGGCGGCGGTGCTCGCCGGAGTGCTGAGCCTGGACGAGGCGGCCCGGCTGGTGGCCGTCCGCGGCGCGCTCATGCAGGAACTCCCCGCGGGCGGCGGCATGCTGGCGGTCAACGCGAGCCCCGCCGATCTGCGGAGCCTGCTCGACGACGAGCCGCAGGTGGGCCTCGGCGCGGTCAACGGGCCCGCCGACGTGGTGCTGTCCGGCGCCGTGAAGGCGCTGGAGCGGATCGCGGAGATCCTGCGCTCGCGGGGGGTGCGGACCAGGGCCGTACCGGTCTCGCACGCCTTCCACTCACCGCTGATGGCCCCGGCGCTGTCCCGGTTCGCGGAGACGGCCGGCACCGTCGCCGCCGCGCCGCCACAGGTGCCGCTGGCCTCCACCCGCTACGGGCGGATGCTGCGCGACGAGCCGATGGACGGCGCGTACTGGACCGGCCAGGCAGCCGAGCCGGTGCTCTTCTCGTCCGCGCTGGGCGCGCTCAACGAGGCGCTGGCACCCACCCATCTGATCGAGATCGGCCCCAAGCCGCAGCTGCTGCCGCTGGCGGGACGGGCCGGGCTGCGCGGGGACATCGAGTTCCTGCACCCGGCGCCGGGTGCCGAGGCGTCCGGCCGGGACCTGGCCGAACTGGTCGCCGCGCTCTACCGGGCCGGACTCGACCCGGAGTGGGACGCGCTCTACGCACCGCGGCAGCGCACGGCCGAACGGCTGCGGCCGTATGTGTTCTCGGACCGGCACCGCTTCTGGAACCGGCCGGCCGAGCCGTCGGAGCAGACCGCCAGGAGCCCGAAGGCCGCCGTACGCCCGGTGGAGCCGGTGCTCGCGCTGGGCCCCCCGGCCGCGCTCCCGGCCGAGTTCGCCGAGCCGGCGGACGCTCCACCCGCCCGGCTGGACGCGCTGTCGCAGGAGCGGGACCCGGTGCTGGCCGCCGTCGTCGAGGCCGTCGCGGAGGTCGGCGGCTATCCGCTGGAGCAGGTGGTGGCCTCGGCGCGCTTCTACGAGGACCTGGGATTCGACTCGGTGATGATCATGCAGCTCAAGGACCGGATCGAGGCACGGCTGTCGAGCGCCGGCGAGATCTCCGTACAGCAACTCCTGCCCGCGCTGCGGTCCGTCGGCTCGCTGGCTGAGTTCCTGACCGAGTGCGTCAGCGTGCGTACGCCATGACCGGGACGACGGCGTACCTCGCCTCCACCGGTACAGCGCTGCCCGGAGCGCCGGTGGACAACAGCACCCTGGGGAAGCTGCTCAGCGTGAGCGAGGAGTGGATCGACATCTTCGTCGGCACCAGGACCCGGCACTTCGCCTGGGACCTGGCCACCGGCGAGGTCCACCAGAGCCTCACCGACCTCTGCGCGGAAGCCGGGGACCTGGCCATCGCCGGCGCCGGACTCGACGCCTCCGACATCGAGTTCCTCGTCCTCGCCACCGCGACCCCCGACACCCTGCTGCCGACCACCGCCGCCCGGGTCGCCGACCGGCTCGGGCTCAACTACCTGCCCGCGTATCAGCTCCAGGCCGGCTGCTCCGGCGCGGTGCAGGCCATCGACCTGGGACGTTCGCTGATCGCCGGCGGCTGCGGAGCGGGGCTGGTGATCGGCGGGGACGTGACCAATCGCCATCTCGACCTGCGCCGCGACCTGAGCCGGATGCCCACCGAGGAGCTGGTGAACTACGTGCTGTTCGGGGACGGCGCGGGCGCCGCCGTCCTCACCGCGGAGCCGGCCGGGGAACGGGTCGCGCTGCGCGGGGTGCTCAACCGCTTCGCCGGGCTCGGCCGGCCGCCCGGCCAGATCATCGACTGGTACGGGATCACCGACCGGCACACCGAACGCCAGATGATCTCCGAGGACTACAAGGAGATCGAGGAGAGCGTCCCGGTCATGGCCGTGGAGATCCTCTGGGACCTCCTGGGCCTGCTGGACTGGGGCATCGACGACCTCGACTTCCTGCTGCCGCCGCAGCTCTCCACCCGGATGACCCAGCGCATCGTCGAGCACCTGGCGGTGCCGGGGGCCCACGAGATCAGCTGTGTCTCCGACACCGGCAACACCGGCAACGCCCTGCCCTTCCAGCAGATCGACCGACTGCTGCCGGAACTGCGGGTCGGCCAGCGGGCGCTCGCCATCGCGGTGGAGTCCAGCAAGTGGATCAAGACCGGGCTCGCTCTGGAGAAGGTCTGAGAAGGTCTGAGAAGGACGGATTGCGTTACATGACAACAGGACTGGAACGGCTGCGCGAGCTCAAGGCACTCGGGCGGCTCGAGGCGGAGTACGACCGGGTCGCCCCGCTGCTCGCGGAGCTCACCGACGACCCCGGCACGTCCGCGGCCGCCGATCTGCCGCGCGCCGGCCGGCTGCTCGCCGGCCTCGACCGCGCCGCCGTTTTGGCCGCCCATCCGGGCACCCCTGTCGTCACCGTCGCCGTCACCGGCCAGTCCACCGTGGCCCAGCTCGTCGACCCGCTCACCGCGGAACTGGCCCGGCACGGGCTGCTGCTGCACCCCGTGCTCGGCGACCACGGCGCCTACCTGCACGATCTGACCTCCGAGCAGGGGCTCTTCCACGGTCTGGGAGCCGACCTCTCGCTGTGCCTGCTCGACGCCGAGACCGTCTTCTCCGAGGTGCCGCTGCCCTGGGACGTCGCCGCGCTGTCCCGCGCCGCCGACGGCGTACTGGAGCGGCTCACCGGCCTGGCCGCCGAGCACGCCCGGCTCGCCGGGACGGCGGACGGAACCGGCGGCACGCTGGTGCTCAACACCCTGCCGCTGCTGCGCCGCCACACCCACCAGCTCGTCGACCACCGCTCGCGGGCCCGACTCGGCGCGGTGTGGCGGGAGTTCAACGCGGCGCTGCTCCGGCTGACCGAACGCTTCCCGGGCCTGGCCGTCATCGACCTCGATCCGCTGATCGCCGACACCGGCCCCGTCTCGGATCCCCGGCTGGCCGGCTACGCCAAAGCCCAGTACACCGCGGCGCTGCTCGCCGCCTACGCCCGGGAGGCCGCGCATCTCGCCAGGTCGCTGCGCGGGATGACGAAGAAGTGCCTGGTCCTCGACCTGGACGACACGCTCTGGGACGGCATCCTGGGCGACGCGGGGGCGGACGGGATCGCGGCGGCGGGGACGCTGCGCGGCGAGGCCTTCGGGGCGTTCCAGCGGACCGTCAAGCAGCTCGGCTCGCAGGGCGTGCTGCTCGCCGTGAGCAGCAAGAACGATGCGGAGCCGGTGCTCGCCGTGCTCCGCGACCACCCCGACATGGTGCTGCGTGAGACGGACTTCGTGCAGGTCAACGCCAACTGGCGGCCCAAGGACGGCAATGTCGCCGATATCGCCGACCGCCTCGGCATCGGCCTCGACTCCCTCGTCCTCGCCGACGACTCCCCGGCCGAACGCGCCCAGGTGCGGCACGGCGCCCCGCAGGTCGCCGTCGTCCCGCTCGACGACGAACCCGCGCTGCATGTGACGCGGCTGCTGGCGGACGGCTGGTTCGACACGCCCCGGCTGACGGACGAGGACCGGGCCAGGACCGGGCAGTACCGGGTGGAGCGCGAACGCCGGGAGCTGCGCGAGGGCAGCGGCTCGCACGCGGACTTCCTGCGCGAGCTCAAGGTGGGGGTGGAGCTGAGCGCGCCCCTGGGGCACGAGTTCGCCCGGCTCGCCCAGCTCACGCAGCGCACCAACCAGTTCAACCTCACCGGACTGCGGCTGGCGCAGCCGGACCTGGAGGCACGGGCCGCCGATCCGCGGCAGCTGGTGCTCGTCGCGCGCGCGACCGACCGGTTCGGCGACAACGGGCTCGTCGGGGCGGTGCTCGGCCATCGCGCGGCCGACGGACTTCATCTGGACAACATCTGGTTGAGCTGCCGAGTTCTGGCAAGGGGCATCGAGCAGGGCTGCGTTGCCGTCCTGCTGGAGCGGGCGCGGGACGCCGGGCTCGCCGCGGTGCACGCGCGGTACCGGCCGACCGCGAAGAACCACCGGGTGCGGGACTTCTATCCCTCGCTCGGCTTCGAGGAGGTGGGGGAGGACGGCGACGGTGCCGGCGTACTGCTGCGCCATGACCTGCGAACGGTTCTGCCGGTGCCGGAACACCTCACCCTCGACGCCCGGATCGAACGGCTCGACGCGGGCGACCCGAACGACGGACATGACCCGAACGACGGGCAGGACCGGAACGACGGACCGGAAGGGGACCGCCGATGAGCGGCATCGACGAACTGGGCGGCTTTCTGCGGCTGCTGCGCACCGAACTGGGCCTGCAACTGTCCGACCGGGACGCGTACACCGACCTCGCGGACGTCGAGGGCTGGGACTCGCTGCACCTGCTCCGGCTGGTGTCACTGCTGGAGGACGAGACCGGGCGCCGGATCCCGGTCCGGCAGGTCCTGGAGGCCCGCACCTTCCAGCAGATCCACTCCCTGGTCGCCGGCGGCGCGAGAGCCGCCGCACCGTGAGACCCGCGCCACCGCGCACCTGGAACACCCAATGCTGTTGATCCACCGTCTGGAGGAGCAAGGATGACCGTCCCCGGGAACTCCACTCTCGGCCCACCCCTCGGCGAGCCGGTCGAGGTGGGCGCGAGGGTTGCCGCCTGGGACAGGGTCCGCGCCGACCTGACGGCCTACGGAACCGCGCTGATCTACGCCCAGCTGGCCGATCTGCAGCCGGACCTGCCCGAGGGCGAGGAACTGCGCGCGCTGCTCGGCCGGGACTGGTCCCGCTATCTCGACCTCGCCCACCCCGCCGTCCGCAGCCGCTACGCCGCTTCGCGGATCCTGCTGAAGTTCGCCGCCGGCGCGGTGCTCAACGGCGACCCCGACGACCTGGAGCTGGCCTACGGGCCGACCGGGCGGCCGTATCTGCGCGGCTGCGACCAGATCGACATCAGCCTCAGCCACACCGAGGACCTGCTGCTGGTCGGCCTCACCACCCGCGGTCTGATCGGCGTGGACGCCGAACGGACCGACCGGCAGATGTACGGCAGCGGCCTGGGCCGCCATGTGTGCACGCCGTACGAACTGGTCACCCTCGCCTCGCTGGAACAGGAGCAGCGCAACCCCAGCCTGGTGCGGCTGTGGACCCTCAAGGAGGCGTACAGCAAGGCCATCGGGCAGGGCATGCAGTTCCGGTTCAGCGAGTTCGGGTTCGGCCCGGACGGCAAGCCGGTACGCGTGCAGCGCCCGGACGGCACGGCCGGGACCGGGTCCGAGTGGGCGTTCCGTACCTTCGTGCTCGACACCGGCTACTGCGTGAGCGCGGCGGTGTACGACGCGGGCTTCGGCGCGGTGCTGGACACCGACATCACGACCATGCTCGACCAGGACGCCGCGGAGGCGATCACCGCCGCGCTCAATGAGCAGGAGTGACGTTTCTCCGGGTCGCTGTCCCCGGGGTCGTCACTCCTTGAGGCCGAACTGGTCCAGCATCCCGGACAGCGCGACGTTGAACCCCGCCTGGAACCGGCTGGTGGCCTCGAGCTGTTCGGTGATCTCCGATATGTGGCGGCGGCAGGTGCGTACCGACATGCCGAGCCGGCGGGCCACCATCTCGTCCTTGTACCCCTTGGCCATCAGCCGGATGATCGACGCGCGGAGATCGTCGGTCCCCGAAGACGTCGACTGGCTGTCGGGGTTGAACGGGGTGGCGCCGTCCCACAGGTGCTCGAAGACCGCGCAGAGGAAGGCGACCAGCGTCGGTTCGCGGACGATCGCCGCGCCGGGGGTCTTCGAGGCCGACTTGCGCTCCGGCAGGAAGACGGTCTCCCGATCGTAAATGATCATGCGGTCGATGAGTTCGTCCGCGGTGCGGACCTCGGCGCCCTCGGCGGAGATGTCCCGGACATACGCTCTGGTGGCGAGGTCGCTGCGGGCCGTGTGCTGGTAGATGGTGCGGATCCGCACCCCCCGGTCCAGTGTGTTCAGCGCGCGCTGGCGGGCCGACGCCAGCGACGGTGACGAGCGGGCGCCGCCGGGCTGCACCGTGAGCAGCTCCTTGCGGCACTGCTGCGTCAGGTGGTTGATCATCGACTGGATGGTGTCCTTGTCGCTGATGACATCGAAGGCCTCCAGCCGGTTGCGCATCCGGCGTCCCTCGAAGTACCGCGGCATCAGCGAGAGCAGCTTTGACCGCACATCGGTGACGGCCTGCTGCAGATCCCGGATCTGATGCTCGGCGGATCCCACCAGATCCGCGGCCGCGACGTCAGGTCCCACCGGAACCAGCACGTCGGGATCACCCGGCATCGGCTGCAGAAGATGCAGAAGTCGCAGGACGTGTTCCACCCGGTCGACCTCGGGCGTGGTGAGCGAAAGCCGCTCCGCGATGTCCGCCCGGTCGAACCGTCCGAACTCGACGGCGGCCCCGTAGGCGGCAGCGCTCAAGTCGTCCAACTCGGCGAACTCCGAACTGGAATTGCCGCTTCCGGCCATCCGTGGCGCTCCCCCGTGAGCTGTGAAGTTGCTGCCATGCAAGCTTAGGCCATCGGGTTGGCCTTGGAGCGGGGATTCGAACCTGGGCATTGTGTGCGGGTCGGACAGTGGCTCTAGTGAGCCTCAAGTGACGGCAGCACAGCAGTGAAGTCCGTTAGACCGATCCTTTTGGGGGAAACATGAGGGTTTCGGCGAATATGAAGAGTGTGACCGTACGGGCGGTACTCGTCGCAAGTGCGGTCGCGGCGCTGGCGGTCGGGTACTCCCCGGCGCAGGCGCAGACCTTGGAACGTCAGGCGGGGGATGCCATCAGCACTCCCGTGGCTTACAACACGGGGCACGTACACGCTGATGACGACGAATGGGACTGACCATCCCGGGGGACTGACCATCCCGGGGGACTGACCATCCCCGGTCGTTCGGCCTGATTCACGCAGCGCTCCCTACCAGGATCTGGTAGGGAGCGTTCTGCTGTGCCCCCACCGTCGCGGGAACCGTGGCCGGAACCGCGATCGCACTGACCAGTACGCCACCGCCCGCCGACCAGCGGCCGCTGAAACCCGTGGGGTCCCCCTCTTTCAGGGCGGACGCCGGCAACAGCAGCCGGGCGCGGAAGGTACGCGCCACTGGGTTGACGGTGATGAGCGCGTCCTCGAAGTCCAGCTCCCGGCCGGTGAGCGGGAACCAGGCCTTGTAGACCGACTCCTTCATGCTGAAAAGCAGCCGGTCCCAGCACACCTCGGGGGCCGTCCGCATCAACTGACGCACCCAACCCCGCTCCTGGGGGAGCGCGATGGACTCCAGGATGCCCTCCGGGAGGGTGTCGTTGGGCTCGGCGTCGATCCCGATCGCCGCGATGTCACTGGTGCGAGCCACGGCCGCCGCACGGTAGCCGTTGCAGTGCGTCATGCTGCCGACCACGTCCGGCGCCCACTGCGGCGCGCCACGGGTGCCGGGGAGTATCGGCATCGCCGGCAGGCCGAGCCCGGCCAGGGCGCGGCGGGCGCACCAGCGCGCCGTGGTGAACTCCAGTCGCCGCTTCTCCACCGCGTTGCGGATCTGCTCCGCCTCCTCCGGGAACAGGGTCGCCTCGGGCGGATCCATCGTCGCGTCCACGGCGACGACCTCGGTGGGAAGCAGCTGCGCGATCATGGGAGCCCCGTTTCGTCCGACGCCTCGTCGGCGTCTGCTGCGTGCTCGCTCCGGTGTGTGGCGAGCGATTTCCACGCTGCCGTTCCGGGGGGTCACGGGACAACGAACGATGCTCCGGCGGTGCTGACAGGGCAGGTCACGGACCCGATTCATGGTCGGCAGCTGCTATCCGGGAGCGGGCGTGCGGACGGCCTGCCGGTCGGCAGGCACGGGCGCGCGCCGGCTTGCCATGCGGTTGCTACACGCCATGGCAAGGCGGCCCGTGGGGCCGGGGGCAGGGGGTGCCTGCCCGGACTTAGGGGTTCTTCCCCACTCTTCGCCGTTCTACCCTCATCGGATGTCTCAAGGGAAGTTGCTGGGCATCAGTGACCTGCATGTCGCGCATCCGGAGAACCGGAAGATCCTCGAGGAGCTGCGCCCGGACAACCCGTCGGACTGGCTGATCGTCGCGGGCGACGTGGGCGAGATGCTCGAGGACATCGAGTGGGCGCTGGAACTGCTGAGCCTGCGCTACGCCCATGTCGTGTGGGCGCCGGGCAACCATGACCTGTGGACCCCGCACGGCGATTCCGTGCAGCTGCGCGGCGAGGCCCGCTACCGGCATCTGGTGGAGGTCTGCCGCTCACTGGGCGTGCACAGCCCGGAGGACCCGTATCCGGTGTGGAGCGGCCCCGGTGGCCCGGTCGTCGTCGCGCCGCTGTTCCTGCTGTACGACTACACCTTCCGCACGCCCACCGCGGGCACGAAGGAGGAGTCGCTCGCGCAGGCCTACGAGGCCGGCATCGTCTGCACCGACGAGTTCCTGCTGCACCCCGATCCCTACCCGTCGCGGGACGCGTGGTGCCGGGCCCGGCTGGCGGAGACCGCGCAGCGGCTGGAAGCCTGCGATCCCGAACTGCGGACCGTCCTCGTCAACCACTTCCCCCTGGTGCGGGACCCGACGAATATCCTGCGTTATCCCGAATTCGCCCAATGGTGCGGAACGGAGCTGACCGCGGACTGGCACACCCGATTCCGGGCCGCCGCCGTCGTCTACGGGCACCTGCACATTCCGCGCACCACCTGGTACGACGGCGTTCGGTTCGAAGAGGTGTCGGTCGGCTACCCCCGTGAGTGGCGCACTCCAGGACACCCCAGGAACGTACCGCGGCAGATCCTTCCGGAACCCGCCACGGCCCTCTGACCTGCCCCGCCCGACAGCACCCCGGGCGGGCACTCGCGCGCCGCTGGAGTACTTACTGCAGGGCAACTTCCGGCCACCGTGGGGCGCGAGTTCCCTGCCTACACTGGATTCCTGATTCAACGGGGAGAATCCTCCGTTTCAATTCGCCAGTGCCAATGCGCTTCCCCTGGGGAAAATGGCCGGTTATTCCGGCCGGTGGGAGCGAGGACCGCACTGGATTACGGGGACAGTGGGGCGAAGATGGTGCTGATCGACCGTGAGGCGGAACTGGCGCTACTGGATACGGCCTTGGCCGGATGTATGGCAGGACATGCCCGGATCGTGCTGGTGGAAGGCGCGGTCGGCTGCGGGAAGAGCGAACTCGCCGACACCGTCGCCGAGTCGGCCGAGAAGGCCGGTGCCGTCGTGCTGCGCGCGATGGGATCCGCGGCGGAACGGGCCCTGCCACTGGCTGTACTGGGGCAGCTCGTCAACAGCGCGCCGCCCGGGACACTGCCGGAACCGGCGCAGAACCAGGGCCCGTCGAGGATCGAGGCCATGCAGGCGTTCAGCGACGCCGTCCATGACCTCAGTACGCGGACGCCGGTGGTGATCTGCGTCGACGACCTGCATCTGGTGGACGACCTGTCCTGCCGTTATCTGCTGCAGCTGGCCCGCAGGGCCCGCAACGCCAGGATCCTGCTGGTGCTGACCGAACCGGTGCACGAGCGCAGCGACGACCCGGTGTTCGGCACGGAGCTGCTGCGGCAGCCCAACTTCACCCGGGTCCGTCTGGAGCGGCTCGGCCGGTACGCCGTCGCCGAGGTGCTCGCCCAGGGACTCGACGGGCAGCCGGACACGGCGGGGGACGAGCGGCTCGCCGACCACGCCGGCCACTTCTGGACCGTCAGCGGCGGCAACCCGCTGCTGCTGCGCGCGCTTGTCGAGGAGTACCGGGTCGCCCGGCGCAACTCCCCGGCGGGCGCGATCCCGGAGCCGGAAGCGGGCGGCGCGTTCACCCAGGCGGTACTGGCGTGCCTGTACCGCTGCGGGCCGCGGACCACCCAGCTGGCCGAGGCGCTGGCCGTCCTGGGCAGGACCGGCACCGCGGAACTGGCCGCGCAACTGCTGGGCATCACCCCTCCCGCGGCGGTCCAGGGGGTCGCCGCGCTGAACGCCGCCGGGATCCTGGAGAGCTTCCGCTTCCGGCACCCCGCGGTGCGCCGCTCGCTCCTCGACCGGATGGATCCGGCCGCCCGCACCGGACTGCACCGGCGGGCCGCCCGGCTCGCGCACCAGTACGGCATGCCCGCGTCGGCCGTCGCCGGCCAGCTGCTCGCCGCCCAGCACGCGGACGAGGACTGGGCCGTGCCGGTCCTGCGGGCGGCGGCCGAGCAGCTGCTCGCCGACGGCAAGGCCGTACCGGCCGCCGCCTGCCTGGAGCTGGCGTACCAGGGGTGCACCGACGACGAGCAGCGCGCGGAGTTCCGCACCCGGCTGGCCGCCGTGACCTGGCGGACCAACCCGGGCGCCGCGGAACGGCACCTCGCCGAACCGCTGGACGCGCTGCGCGCCGACCGGCCCGCCCCCGCCCGGATGGGCCCGCTCGCCCGGCTGCTGGCCGCCCAAGGGCGGATCGACGAGGCCGGCGACGTACTCGCCCGGCTCGCGACCGCGACCGGTGACACGGGCCGCCGGCCCGACCCGCAGCACGGCACGGCACCGGTCTCGTCGCTGGGCTCGGCGCTCGGCAGCAGACCCGGCGGCCAGCTGCCGGGGCACCGGGACGATCCGCTGGACGGGCTGTCCGCCTTCCCGCGCTGGTCCGGCGGGCGGACCCGCGCCGCGGGCTCGCCGCCACCGTCCACCGCCGCGCACTCCAGCGTCAACGCCGCCACGGTGGCCGTCGCGCCGGCCGCCCTGTGGGCGATCCCGGACGGCGTGCAGGACGGCACGGCCGCCGAGGACGCCGAACTGTTCCTGCGCGGCACGACCCTCGCGGCCGCCACCGTGGAGCCGATCGTGCAGGCCCTGCGGGTCCTGCTGCACCTGGGCGGCGCGCAGCGGGCCGTGCACTGGAGCCAGGTCATCGGCGAGGAGGCCGCCCGCCGCGAAGCCCCGGGCTGGCAGGCGCTGTTCACCTCGCTGTGGGCCGAGGCCCTGCTGCGCCAGGGGGATCTGCAGGGCGCCGAGGAGCGGGCCGCGCATGCCCTCAAGCTGGTGCCGGAACGCGGCGGCAGCGTCTTCCTGTGCGGGGTGGCGGCGACACTGGTCCGCGCCCGTACCGCGATGGGCCACTACGACGCGGCCGCACGGGTGCTCAGCCAGCCGGTCCCCGAGGGCCTGGCCGGCAGCTTCCACGGGCTCGGCTATCTGCGCGCCCGCGGTCAGTACCACCTGGCGACCAGCCGCTACCACGCCGCGCTCGGCGACTTCCTGGACATCGGCCGGCGCACCAAGCGCTGGGGGCTGGACCGGCCGCTGCTGCTGCCGTGGCGCACCGACGCCGCCGAGGCGCTGCTGCAGCTCGGCGAGGCGCACCAGGCGGAGCGCTTCGTGACCGACCAGCTCGCCACCCGCGACGCCGCCAACCCATGGGTGTCCGGTATCTCGCTGCGGCTGCGCGCCGCGACGCGTGAGCCCAGGGAGCGGCAGATCCTGCTCGCCAAGTCCGTCGACGAGCTGCGCCGCTCGGGCGACCGCTACGAGCTGGCCCGGTCCATGGCCGAACTCGGCCAGGTGCTCAAGGAACTGGGCGAGCCCACCCGCGCCAACATGGTCAACCGGCGGGCCTGGCACCTGGCGCAGGAGTGCGGGGCCGAGGCGCTGCGCGAGAAGACCCTCCCAGGGCACAGCGCCGCGGGCGGGGTGCCGGAGGATCCGGCGCCGGTGGCGGCCTACGCGGACCTGGAGGCCAAGCTCAGCGACTCCGAGAAGCGGGTGGCGATGCTCGCGGTGCACGGGCACACCAACCGGGAGATCGCGATGAAGCTCTACATCACCGTCAGCACCGTCGAGCAGCACCTGACGCGGGTCTACCGCAAGCTCAGCATCAGCAGCCGGCAGGAGCTGCCGGTGGACCTTCAGCTCAGCGTCACCGAAATGGCGTGACCGCTGAACTCACGTGCGTCGCACACTTGTTGGAAGTCCACAAACCGCAGAAAAACCCGTACCCAGGGAGAGGACGAGCAGTTGAGCACACCGTTCGAGGACCCGGACGCCACCTATCTGGCACTGGTCAACGACGAGGGCCAGTACTCCGTGTGGCCCGCCGCCAACGACGTGCCCGCCGGCTGGCGGATCGTCCTGGAGAAGAGCGGCCGGCAGGCCTGCCTGGACCACATCGAGGCGCACTGGACGGACATGCGGCCGGTGAGCCTACGCGCCGCCATGAGCGGGCAGCCGGGCGAGTGACGCGCGGGCGTACACCACCTGGTAGCCCGGCAGGATGAACAGCGACTCACGGAACGACGTCGTCGACTCGGGCATCAACTCCGGTACGGAGTCGGGCTGTTCGTACATGAGTGCCCGCTCCAGCCGGAAGAAGTACAGATTGTGGGCGTCCACCCGGCGCTGGTAGGACCACCAGTCGCGGCACTCCTCGGGGCTGCCGCGCTCCCGCAGGTACGCGGCGACCAGCCGCTCCTCCAGGCAGTGCGCGAGCCGTTCCGACGCGAACTGCGACCGGACCGAGCGCCCCGGGCGGGCCCGTTCGTACAGGCAGTGGCCCAGCTCGTGGGCGATGCCGGCCAGGGCGTCGATCGTGGGGGCGTCCTGGCCCAGCACGATCGCCCGGCCGTTGTCGTCGTCCACCGTGCGGAACGGGGTGCCGGTCTCCTGGAGCGAGGACTCGGCCAGGATCCGAGTCACCTCCGGGCGCCGGTGCCGCAGCTCCGGCAGCCCGGCCAGGATCTCGGCGGCGGGCGCGTGGGTGGGGTGACGCAGGATGACGCTGTCGGCCGGGATGGGCAGCGGCAGTTCGGCGAGGAACGTCAGCATCGAGCGGCGCAGCGGCAGGACGTCCGCGTACTCGGGGCGCGCCATCACCTGCCGGACCTGCCGGTGGGTGCTGTCGATCAGCCGCCGCAGCCAAGGGGTTCCGCGGAGTCCGGCCAGGGCCGCCCGGCGGCCGCGCAGCACGCTCTCGATCAGCTCGCCGCGCCCCAGGACCGCCTCCTTCTGCAGCAGGCGGCGCTGGTCCCGGTACGCGGCCACGGCGGTGGCGTCGCCCGGGAAGACGGCATCGGCGGGTACGCGTGCGCCGGGTGCGTCAACCGCGGTGTTCCGGGGGCTCATTCACCAGGTGGCCGGCTCGGCCGGCTCGGAGCGGAACGGCGTCAGCAGGGCCAGGACGGCGCGGTCGACACGGTGCGGAACGGCGGCCGGGAGGTAGAGCGGGCTCGCGAAGGGGACGTTGGCGAGCAGTTCGCACAGCGAGCCGACCCGGCCCCATGCCACGGCGGAGGTGCCGTCCGCGGCCGGGCCCGCCTCGACCAGGCAGGCGGGGTGCTCGGCGGCGTAGGACCGCAGCAGCAGCCGCTGGAGCAGTTCCGCCTGGTCCGCGCCGTCGACGTGGTAGACGAAGGTGTTGAACGCGGGGTTCGGCAGCTGCTGGAAGAGCAGCAGGCGATGGGCGTCGACGACCAGGGTGCCGCGTTCCAGCGGGTCGATCCCCAGGTTGTTGACGGTGGTGGTGAAGTGCGAGACGCCCGGCTCGACATGCAGGGTCAGCTCACCCGCGTCGGCCAGTCGCTGGAGCTGCTGGACGACCGTGACGCCGAGCCGTGGATCGCCGGGCAGCAGGACGGCGATATCGCCGTCGGATCGTGCCCGGTCCAGGATGCGGCCGAGCAGCCGGCCGAAGTCGTCGTGGTCGCGTACACCGGCCAGGTACAGCGCGTGCAGCGATTCGGTGGGCCGGTCGGTCAGTTCGCGGACGTCGACGGCCGGGTCGACCAGGTGGAGCACCGCTTCGGCTTCCCGCAACTGGCGCAGTCCGGCGAGGGTGAGCTGCTCGATCCCCTGGACGCCGAGCCCGACGACCCTGATGCGATTCATCGCGGTTCCTTCCCGGTGGCGGTGCCGCGCTACGGCGGGGTGGTGCGGGTGCGGGTGCGGGTGCGCGGGGCGGTGCTTGTGCGCGGGGTGGTGCGTGCGCGCGGGGCGGTGCGGTCGTCAGGACCGCACCGCCCCGGCGGTGTCACGCGTCGCCGTTGTCCGCGTCGATGTCCTCGAGGATCTGCGCGAGGTCGGCCGGGACGACGCTCTGCAGGCGCGGGGTGTTGGCGTTGTTGTTGCCGTTGTTGTTCGAGTCGTTGTTGTTCATGTTGCTGTTGTTGTTGTCCGCGAAGTTCGTGGTCGCGTTGTTGTTCACGTTCGCGTTGTTGTTGGAGCTGTTGTTGCTGTTGTTCGAGTCGTTGTTGTTGTTCGACGAGTTGTTGGACACGAGTCCTCCTGCAGCAGTGCTGTGGGTCGGGCGTGGTGCCCGGTCTGCCCGCGTCGAGCAGCACCCCCATGAACCGACACCGCGCTAAAGCCGGGTATGCGCGGGGTTTGTGCCGGACCACGGCGCCATGACAAGCGCATAGCAACCCCCTGCCGGGCGCTCCCGCGGATGGCAGGGAACGGGCTCTTCGGAAGCCGCCGCGCGGCCGTTTCGGCCGGCGGGCCGCCCACCGCCCTTGAGCGGCACCGACCGCCCCGGAAGGCTCGGAGCAGCCGATCCAGGGAGGCTCATCATGACCACGCATCCTCTGCCGCCGAAGACATCCGTCCCCGGGCAACTGCGTGCCGGACTGCTCGACCAGGTGGAGGAGCGGCTGCGCGGCCTGCTGGCCGGGGAGTTCGACCGCTGGCACGCGGTGAACCCGAGGGCGGCGAGCCTGGTCGGTTCGATCACCGAGCTGGTGCGGGCGGGCGGCGACCGGGTCCGCCCCGCCATCTGCGTCACCGGCTACCTCGCCGCGGGCGGCGACCCCACCTCGACCGCGATCGTCGACGCGGCGGCCGCGCTGGAACTGCTCGACACCTGCTTCCTCATCCGCAGCGACATCCGCGACAACGCCCCGCTGCGGCACGGCATCCCCACCCTGCACGTCAGCCACGCCGCCGAGCACGAGCGCAGCGGCTGGCGCGGTGAGTCCCGGCGCTTCGGCGAGGGCACCGCGGTGCTCGCGGGCGATCTGGCGCTCGCCTACGCGGACCGGCTCGCGTCCCGGCTGCCCGCCGCCGCGTGGCAGCTGTGGGACGAGCTGCGCACCGAGCGTGTCATCGGCGCCCACACCGACGCCGCCTGCGCGACCGAATACCTCGACGACCCGTGGCCGGGCCGCTGCATCGCGGGCTGCGCCAAGGGCTGCGGGGCGGGCTGGTACGCCCTGCACCACCCGCTGCAGCTCGGCGCCGCGCTGGCCGGCCGACAGGACCTCGCCGCCTCGTACCGGGACTACGCCCGCCCGCTGCACGCCGCCTGGCGGCTGCGCGGCTTCCTGGAGGGCGGGCCCGGCTACGACTGGGACGCCCAGATGCTGCGCGAGGTGCTGCTCGGCACGGAGGAGCGGGACACGGCGGAGCGGATCATCTCCCAGCTCGTCGCCCGTGCCGACCGCGTCGTGGACGCCGCGCCGCTCGCCCCCGGCTGGCGCGACGAACTCGCCGCGTTCGCGATCCGGATCTCCGGCCTGTCGGAGTAACCCGGCCCCCGCACCATGAACCGGCCCTACGCGTCGGGCGCGGGGACCGGGACCGGGCGGGGCACGCCCGGCCGGATGCGGGCGAGCCAGCTGCGCAGGCCCTCCTTGCGCAGCTCGCCCCGGTCGTCCCTGGGCAGCGAACCGACCAGCTCCAGCCGGGTCGGCAGGAACGCGGCGGCGACGCCCCGGCCGGCCAGATGGTCCCGCAGTTCGACGAGGCCGGGCGGTTCCGCCTCGGTGGTGGGCACGACGACGGCGCACGGCATCTCGCCGTACTCCGGATCGACGTAGCCGACCACCGCGGCCTCGCGCACCCGGGGATGGGTGAGCAGCCGCTCCTCCAGCTCGGCCACCGGCACCAGGAAGATGCCGCCCAGCCGCTCACCGGCCCGCCGCATCACCTGGACGCCGCCGAGACCGTCGGCCTTGGCGAGGTCCCCGGTGTCGAGCCAGCCCTCGTCGCGGTCCCAGGTGATCAGCGGGGCCGGTCCGCCGCCGCGCTGCCACGTCGCCAGGCAGACGGAGGGACCGCGGACCCGGAGCTGGGACGTCCGCGCGTCGCCGACGCCCTCGGCGGGCACCACGGAGACCTCAAGACCCGGCAGCGGGCGCCCGTCGCTCTCGGCGTTGCGCTCGGCCGGGGTGTCGCCGCGGGTCACCGTGCCCATGCCCAGCTCCGGGGCGCCCCAGACGGTACGGACCGGGGCGCCCAGCGCCCCCGGCAGATCGGCGAGCAGCTGGGCCGGTGTGCTGGTGCGCCCGCCGGAGAGCAGCAGGCGCAGGGCGCCGAGCTCGCGGGGGCGGTGCCGCTGCGCGGCGAGCACCTCGGACCAGTAGACGGGCGCCGCGTACGCCTGGTTGACCCCGGCGGCGGCCATCAGGTCGAGGCAGCTGCCCGGATCCCAGACGTCCTGGTAGACCCCGGTGCCGCCGACCGCGAGCGGCCAGCAGACGCTGTAGAGCAGCGAGGCGAGGGAGGTGAGCGGCAGCGCCGAGTAGAAGACCTCGCCCGGCCGCCGGCCCGGTCCCGCAGGGTCCCGCTGGGTGCTGATGTTCGCGTACAGGGTGTTGGGGGTGTGCAGGGCGGCGGCGTAGGCGTCGCCCAGGCTCATGACGGTGATCATGAGGCTGATCCGGTCCGCCCGGTCGGAGCGCAGGCCCAACCGGCGTGCCCGCGGGCCGCGTTCGTGCGGGGTGCGCTGGAAGTACCCGGCGAAGTCGAGGGCTCCTGTCGCGGCGGCGTCACCGATCACCACGCGGTGCCGCAGCCAGGGCAGCGCCGGGGCGAGATCGGCGAGGGCCTGCGCGTGCGGGAAGCCCTCCCAGACGTCGGGCACCACACAGATCCGGGCCCGGCTGCCCTCCAGGATCCGCTCCAGGCCGTGCGCGCGCACGGTCGGCAGGACGGGAACGGCGAGCGCGCCCACCCGCAGACAGGCCAGGGTGAGCGCGGCGGCCTCCCACCAGCTCGGCAGCTGGAAGGCGACCGGATCGCCCGCGCCGATCCCGAGACTGTCGAGCGCGGCGGCGAACCGGTCGACGTACAGCGCGAGTTGTGCGTAGCTGACGGTGACCGTACGGCGGTCGGCGGGGCGGTGGATCCGCTGGGAGACGATCGCGGGCCGGCCGGGATCGGTGGCCGCGGTCCGGTACAGGTCGTACAGGAACGTCTCGTCCCGCCACCAGCCCTCGGCCCGGAACCGGGCCGCCACCTCCTCGGGCGGTGCGACGGCGGCCAGCAGCCCGGACAGGTGTCCGGTCGCCTGCTCCGCCGGGTCCGCGGCCGTCTCCGTACGCCCGTTCACGGTTACGGCCATCGGCCGACCGACCAGGCCACCTGCACCCGGGAGGTGCAGTTGAGCCGGCGCATCACCTGGCGGACGTGGTTGACCACCGTCCATTCGGAAATGCCGAGCTGACCGGCTATCTGCCGGTTGGTCAGACCCTCCGAGACGAGCATCGCGACCTGGACCTGGCGCGGGGTGAGCGGCTGGGCCGCCGGGCTCTCCTGCTCGGCGTGCGGGGCGGGCACGGCCGCCGCCAGCGCCTCCGCCACGGCCGCGCCGGGCGCCAGCCGCAGCCCCTCGGCCCACGCGGTGGCGAAGCCCGTCCAGTGCAGCCGCTCCCGCAGCCCGGCCAGCGCCTCCTCCAGCACCCCCCACCGCTCGTCGGGCACCTTGCCGCCGAAGCCGCGGCGCAGCGCGTCGGCGGCCGCGATCAGCCGGACGGCGCGCGGCTGCTGGCCGGGGGAGGCGCGGAGCAGCAGCAGGGCGAACGACTCCAGGGTGGCGGGGAGTTCGGTGCGCTCGCCGATCGAGTCGTACAGCCGCAGGCTCTCGCGCAACGCACGGTCCGCCGCGTCCAGGTCCCCGGCGTCCTCGGCGAAGGCCGCGGACTCGCGCAGCGCGGTCGCCAGTCCGCGCGGGTCGCGGATCCGCCGGTACGCGTCGAGCGCGCGGTCCAGCAGCTCCTTGCCCTTACGGGTCTCGCCCTGGACGCGCAGCGCCCCGGCCAGCGCGGTGCCGGCCTCGGCCGCGGGTCCCGCCGCGCCCAGCGACTCCAGGGTGGCCAGCGCGGGGCCGAGCGCCGCCTGCGCCCCGGACGGATCGCCCAGGAGCAGCAGCGCCCTGCCCATCCGCGCCGTCACCAGCGCGCCCTGCCGGCGGTCGCCGAGCCGCTTGCACAGCGCGAGCGCGCGGCGGTGCCGCCGTACCGCCATGTCCGGGTCGCCGAGCGCCGCGGTGAAGGTGCCCGACAGGTCGACGAGCCGGGCCCGCACCGGCTCCGGCAGCGTTCCGCCGCCGTCACCCGGCCCGTCCTCGGCGAGGCCGTCGCACCAGTCGAGGCCCTCGCGCAGCCGCCCCTGGACGAGCCACGGCTGCCGGCACGCGGTGACCAGCGCCGCGACGGCCTCCCGGTCGCCCCGGGCGCGCAGCCGGTGCAGCGCCGCGCTGATGTTGCCGCTCTCCGCGGCCAGGACCCCGAGCCACTTCTCCTGTTCGGTGCCGGCCAGCCGCGGTTCGGTGGCCGTCACCAGCCGCTGGTACTCGCTCGCGTGCCGGTCCAGCGCCGCGTCGGTGCCGCCCGCCTGCTCCAGTTCGGTGAGCAGGAACGACCGCACCGGCTCGGGGACGGCGAACCGGGGCTCGCCCAGCTCCTGGTCGACGACGGTCAGCAGGTTCTTGTCGATCAGCGTCTCCAGCACGTCCTCGGCGCCCACCCGGACCAGCATCGCCAGTCCGAATCCCCGCTCGAAGACGGCCAGCTGCTCCAGGTGCGCGCGCTGTTCGGGGTCCAGCTGCCGGCAGCTCCATCGCGCGAGCGCCGTCAGCGACCGGTGCCGTTCCGGCGCGTCCAGCGGGCCGCCGGCCAGGATCGTGGTCCGGTGCCGCAGCCGGGTGAGCAGGACGTGCGGCGGGAACAGCCGCAGCCGCCCGGCGGCCAGCTCGACGGCGAGCGGCAGCCCCTCCAGCAGAGCGCAGATCTCCGCGACGGCCGCGACGTTCTCCGCCGTCAGCGCGAAGCCGGGGTCGGCGTCCCGGGCCCGCCGGATGAACAGTGCGACCGACGGAACGTCCTGGACCTCCTGCACATCGGGTTCCGCCGCTGCGGCCGTCTCCGGCACCGGCAGCGGTGCGACGGGCAGCAGCCGCTCCCCGTAGACGCGCAGCGGCTCCTGGCCGGTGGCCAGCACCACCAAGTGATCGTTGGACGCGATGAGTTCGCCGATCCCGGCGACCGGGGGGACGTCCGGCTGGTCGCAGCCGTCGAGGACGAGCAGCACGTGCCCGTCCGGCACCCGGTCGGGCAGCGCCTCCCGCGCCAGGTCCACGCACCGCACCTCGTCGAAGAAGTCCGCCGCCCCGGCGGCGGCCTCCGCCGCGAGCCGGCTCTTCCCGACCCCGGCGGGCCCCGTCAGGGTCAGCAGCCGCACCGACGGATCCCGCAACCGCCCGGCCAGTACGACCGTTTCCGTCTCCCGCCCGACCAGACTCCGGCGCGGTCCGAACCGTTCAGGACCGGCCTGCGGGCGGTCGTGCCGCCGTTCCCGTTCCTGCTGCGATACCGGCATCGTTCCCCCTGCCCTCATAGGACGCGGTCATGGTCGGCCCCTCGGCCAAAGCAGTACTAAAACCTGGCGCCGGGCGTGCGGATCAGGCGGTAAGGGCCGAAAGACGGCCGGGCGCCGGGAGCGGCGACCGGCGTGGCGCCGGGGCCCGCAGCCGCCAGATGCCGGGGCGTACTTCGAGGTCGGTGGGCTTGCCTGCGGCCGGTGCCGGGTCACGCAGCGCCCGCAGCGCTCGGCGGGCGTACGCCTCCAGCCGGCGGTCCTTGAGCGCCGTGGCGAGGTCCAGGCACTGGGTGAACCGGGCCCGGGCCGCTTCCGGGCCCTCCGCCTCCAGGGCGAGCAGGGCCAGTGCGCGCAGCGCGTCGTACCGGCCGCGGGCCCGGGCCGGGGCGGCGAGGGCGGCCAGGGCCGGTTCGAGCAGGGCGGCGGCCGCGGACGTGTCGCCGTTGTCCAGGTGGAGGTCGGCGAGGCCGACCAGGGCGCGGCCGTACTCGTACGGGTCGTCGCAGAGTTCCGCGGTGTCCCGGGCCCGCGTGTACAGGTCGGCGGCTTCGGCGAGCCGCCGGTTCTGCCAGGCGAGGTCACCCAGCGAACGCAGCATCCGGGCCTCGCCCGCCCGGTCGCCGCTCTGCCGGGCGGCGTCGAGCGCGAAGGTGTGGGTGGCCTGCCAGTCGGCCCAGGAGGCGTGCGCCTCCAGATAACCGGTCATGGCGTCGACGAGACGCAGCGCGGCGGACCACAGCCCGGCGGCGTGCGCCGCGCGGACCGCGTGCACCAGGGCCGGCTGCTCCTGGGCGAACCATTCCTGCGGGTGGTCGGTGACCGGACCGGGGACAGCCACCGGTCCGGTCACCGGTCGCGGGGTGAGCGCCGCGTCGGCGCGCTCGGCGGCCTGCGTGTACGCCTCGCACATCCGCTCGGTGGCGGCGCGTGCCGACTCCGGGGTCTCCTCGGCGGCGAGGAGTTCGGTGGCGAGGATCCGCAGCAGCTCATGGAAGTGGTAGCGGCCCTGGCGGAGCCCGTCGTGCACGGACGCCTCCAACAGCCGCCCGTCGACCAGGTTCTCGACGATCCGGCCGGCCTCGCCCTCCTCCAGACCGAGGACGGCGGCCGCCGCCCACAGCCCGAACGGTCCTGCGGGCAGCAGCCCCAGGAGACGGAACGCGCGCTGCGCGGCGGGGGAGGAGTCCAGATAGGCGACCATCAGGGTGCCGCGCACGTCGAGATCGCCGAGCTGGAGCTCGGTCAGCCGGGAGCGTTCGTCGCGCAGCCGGGCGGCGAGCGAACCGGCGGTCCAGTGCGGCCGGGCGCGCAACTGGGCGGCCGCGATGTGCACGGCGAGCGGCAGATGCCCGCAGAGCTCCACGATCTCGGCCGCCGCAGCGGGCTCAGCGGCCGCCGGGCCGGGCCCCGCCAGCGCGTCGAAGAGCCGCAGCGACTCCTCGGGGCCGAGGGCGTCCAGCACCACCGGGCGGACGCCGCCGAGTCCTGCGGGCAGCCGGCGGCCGGTGATGAGAGCGGTGGAGCCCGCGGTGGCGGGCAGCAGCGGGCGCAGCTGCGCCTCGGAGGTGGCGTTGTCCAGGACCAGCAGGATCCGGCGGTCGGTGAGCAGATGGCGCAGCGCGTCCTGGAGGTCCTGCGCCTCGGCGGGCAGGGTGACCTGCGTTCCCGCGCGGCGCAGCAGCCGGGTCATCGCGTCCGCCGCGCCGAGCGGCCGTCCGGGGTCGGGTTCCAGGTCGAGGAAGATCCGGCCGTCGGGGAAGGCGTCGGCGCTGCGGTGCGCGGCCTCGACGGCCAGCGCCGTCTTGCCGACGCCGGGCTTGCCGGTGAGGGCGACGCTGGTCCCGGCCGGGGCGTCCCGCAGCAGCCGCTCCACCTCGGCGAGCACCGCATCGCGGCCGGTGAACGCGCCGTCCGCCGCGGGCAGCGAGGTGACGGCCTGGAACGCGGGCCGTTCGGGAAGGCTCTGCGCCGGCCCGTCCGCAGCACCGGATCCCGACCCGGTCGCCGTTCCGACGACGACTGCGCCGCCGTTGCCACCGTTGGAGCCCGAGCTCAGCAGCGCCGCGTCCCCGGCCAGAATGCGCCGGTGCAGCCGCTGGAGCCGGGGGCCGGGCTCGATGGCCAGCTCGTCGACGAGGGTGCGGCGCACCCGTCCGAACGTACGCAGCGCCTCCGCCTGCCGGCCGGTCCGGTACAGCGCCACCATCAGATGGGCGTGGAACTCCTCGCGCAGTGGGTGCTCCGAGGCCAGGGACTGCAGTTCGGCGATGAGCCCGCGGTGCCGGCCGAGCTGGAGGTCCGCGCGGATCCGCTGGTCGAGCGCCGTCATCCGGGCCTCGGTCAGCCGGACCGCCGCACCGCCCAGCAGCGGGCCGTGCGGGGTGTCCGAGAGCAGCGGTCCGCGCCACAGCGCGATGGCCCGCTGCTGCAGTTCCGCGGCGGACGCGTAGTCCTCCGTCTCCAGGGCCTTGCGTCCGCGGGCGTGCAGCTCCTCGAACGTGGTCATGTCGAGCCGGTCGGGCTCCAGCCGCAGCAGATAGCCGGGCGGGCGGGTCAGCAGGGTGTCGCGGCCGTGCTCGGGGTCCGCGGAGTGCAGCAGCTTGCGCAGCTGGGAGACGTAGACCTGCAGGGTCGTGGTGGCGGTGCGCGGCGGGTTGTCCTGCCACAGCTCGTCGATCAGGCTCTCGACCGACACCACCTCGTTCGCCCGCACCAGCAGGGCGGCCAGCACGACGCGCAGCTTGGCGGCGCGCGGTGTGTAGGAGACGGCGGGCGTGGCGGCGCCGTCGGGTCCGGCCTCCGGCCCGTCGTCCCCACCGATC
This sequence comes from Streptomyces sp. SID13666, assembly GCF_010548325.1. NCBI lineage: Bacteria > Bacillati > Actinomycetota > Actinomycetes > Kitasatosporales > Streptomycetaceae > Streptomyces > Streptomyces sp. SID13666. The sequence continues at coordinate 58,087 of NZ_JAAGLX010000006.1, forward strand.
TCCATCGGGCCCAGAATCCAGAATCTCATCGCGTTACCCCCGTCCCGCTCTGCGTTCCCGCGTGCAAGGTTTGTGCAAGGCCTGCTGTCGTACGTACAAGGACCGGTCGGTGGCGCCGGGTCAGAAGTCCTGGACCACGGTGGTCCTGGCCTCCGCTACGGCACGCCGCCGCTGCGTCACCGTCAGCGTCACGGGCACGGCCGGCCGGCCGTACTCGTCCCGGCCGAGCGCCCCCGGCACCGCCGTGCAGCGCAACGGCAGTTCGGGCTCCGCGTAGCTGCGGAAGTGCACCTCGGACGAGGTCGGCGTACTGCGTGCGGGGGCGAGCCCGAAGGCCCGGCCGGCCGCCAGCAGCGAGGTCTGGCGCAACGACTCCAGCAGATGCGTCCCCGACAGGTGGCCGCCCTCGGGGGCGAAGACCGGATTCGGGTTGTCGGTCAGCACCCACGTCGTGAGCCGGCCGCGCGAGGACTCCGACGGCTCGCTGACCACGACGTTCGAGACCGCGGAGCGGCCGACCTCGGCCGGGTCCACCGGCCGCAGCGCCCCGTCCGGGGCATCGTCCAGCTCCGGTGCGGCGCGCAGCGCCTGGCGGTTGTGGGCCAGGTGGTTGCGGTGCAGCTGCGGCATCAGGAAGACCAGCCCCGCCGTGCCGGTGCAGCACGGCATGTCGTTGATCTTCACGTCGATCTGGAAGTCGAGGCCGCGCGGTACGCCGTTCATCGCGTTCGCGGGCTTCGCGGTGATGCCCGTCGTCATCCTCGCCGTGCCCGAGTCCGTCGCGTTGGCCCAGTCGGTGCGCCAGGCGCGCAGCTCGGTGAGGTGCAGGTTGAAGCCGAAGAAGAGCCCCGGCCGGTCCTGCGGCACCCCGAAGTAGCGGTGGCCGACGAACTCGCCGATCTCCCGGATCGTCTCCGTGACGATCTGTGCGTCATGGAAGTGGCCGGGACCGTCGTTGAACAGCGGATGCGCCCGCGGCAGCTCACCGGCCAGCACGAAGTGTTCCTCCCCGACGCTCGGGGCATCCAGCAGGTAGTGGTCCCACGACGGCGGGCAGTGGATGAGGTGGCGGGTGCCGTTGCCGAGTGCCAGTTCAGCGGTGGCCGCGCTTTTTACTGTCATGGCGTCTCCTTGGTCCGGCGTCTTCCCCGCGGATGCGGCGTCGGGAGTCTCCTCGTCCAAGGTTCCGGAGCCAGGGGGGTCCGGGCCAGCTGAGAGCGGTGGCAGCAAGCTGCACGGCCGGAACTCCGCCCCGTTGATCCTCCGGTGAGGCTTTAGCGAAGCCCATGAGGTCAGGCGCACTCTCGTACCGCTGCCCCCGCTCCCTTACTCCCCCGCATGGGAGCCCTGGGCAACCCGCGAGCCCCGCCCCCGGGTCTTCCCCCGGACCCCTGGGCGGGGCCTTCGCTATACCCGGGCGCCTCGGGCCCCTCGCTCCTAGAGGTGACGGCCGCCGCGCCCCACCAGATGGGCGACCTGCGTACGGGACACGACACCCAGCTTCTTGAAGATCCGGCTCAGATACGTCTCCACGGTCTTGGGGCTGAGCTGCATCCGCCCCGCGATCTGCTGATTGGTGAAGCCCGCGCTGACGAGCACGGCGACCTGGACCTCACGGCGGCTCAGCGACGCCAGCTCGACGGCGCCGGGCCCGTCCGGCAGGTCGGCCGTCAGGTCCTCCGCGTCCATCGCGTCCGTCATCGCGGACAGTGGCATCGGCTTGCGGGCGGGTGCGGCGGTCACCTGCGTGCTTCCCTGCGCTGTTCCCTGCGTCGATCCCTGCGTCGATCCCTGCGCGGTGGCCCGCAGCGCCCGGCCCTGCGCGCCGTAGCGCCAGCCGGCGTCGGTGGCGCGCAGGACGAGGCCCGCGACGGCCGGGTGCCGGAAGCGGAAGCGGCGCAGATGGCCGTCGGGCCGGATGAGGCCCTCGCTCTGCAGATCGTCGAGCCCGCCGAGCACCCGTTCCAGCGGCAGTTCCGCCACCTCGGCGACGGTGCCGGGCGTGAACGGGTCGCCGAGCAGGGCGGCGGCGCAGGCGGTCCGCCAGGCCACCGGGGACAGCGCGCGGAAGTCCACGGAAGCGGCGTCCGGATTGACCGGCAGCCGGCCCGCGTCCCGCAGGGCGTGCAGCAGCCCCGGTACCCCGGCTGCGTCGCGCAGCAGCAACTGGCGCCGGATCGGGTCGAGTCCGGGCGGCAGCAGCGCGGCGGCGTCCCGCTCGGGGAGCGGGGCGACGTCCAGGTGTCGCCAGGACGGCGTGGCGCCGTGTGCCCGCAGGGTACGCAGCGATGAGAGATGGCGCGCGGTGGGGGAGTCGCGGTAGGCGAGCGCGATGAGCACCGGTGCCTGCGGCGGATGCCGGACCAGGTGGTCCAGGAGCTGCAGCGATAGCGGATCGGCCCGGTGCACGTCGTCGAGGACCAGCAGCAGTCCGTTCGCCTCCGCCGCCCGTCCGATCAGGGCGCGCATCGCGCGGATCAGCCAGTACGCGTCCGGGTCGGCCGGGACCGGCCCGGACGGCTCCTGGCGCCCCGCGGCCAGCGCGGGAAAGACCCCGGCGAGCCGGTCCGCCTCCCCGGGGCCCAGCCGTTCGGCCAGGTCGGGGCCGATGCGCGCCAGCTGGTCGTCGAGCGCGTCGACGAACACCTCGAACGGCACGGGTCCGCCGAGCCGTCCGGCCCGGCCCGCGGCCACCGTCCAGCCGCCGTCGTGCGCCGCGGCGATCAGCTCCGCCAGCAGCCGGGACTTGCCGACCCATGGCTCACCGGCCAGCGAGACGATCCGCGCCGACGTCCGGGCGAGCCGCAACGACTCCTCCAGGAACAGCAGTTCCTTGTGACGGCCGACCGGTGCGGAGCCGGTGGCCTGCGACAGGGCGGTCTCCACAGGCGGCACGTTGTCCTCGCTGTCCTCGGTGATTCCAGGGTCCCGGTGATCTCGGCGGCACTCGCAGCGTGCCCGCCCCCGGGGGACCCGGCCAAGAGCGTTCCCCTGTCCGGAAGCTGCACGACAGGAAGTGCCATGTGGGGGAATTCCCCGACTTCCGCCAAGGCTGCCCGTTGGTCAGGCTCGGGGGCAAGTGGGCCTGGCGGCATCCCGCCACGTCCCCGACCGATGTCGGAGGAGCACGTCATGACGGCCGTCGAACCCGAACAAGCTGTCCTGCCGGCGCGGCCCCGACCGCAGGCCGCGCCCGCCGTCCCGGGCGCGCGCCTGCGCTTCGGCTACGCCTCCGGCTCGCTGGTCACCGGAACGTTCAACACCCTGCCGGGCCTTCTGCTGCTGCCCTATCTGACCGACACCCTCGGTATCGGGGCCGCCCTGGCCGGCACGGTCGTGCTGCTCCCCAAGGTGTGGGACGCGGTACTCAACCCGCTGGTCGGCCGGGCGAGCGACCGCACCCGGACGCGCTGGGGCGCGCGCCGGCCGTATGTGCTGCTCGGCGGTCTCGCCGCGGCCCTGACGTTCGCGCTGATGTTCTCGGGCGTGGCGGCCGGTACGGCGGGCGCCTGGTTCACCGGCGCCGGATTCCTGCTCTCCGCGACGGCCTTCGCGTTCTTCCAGGTGCCGTACGCGGCCATGCCCGCCGAGATCACCACCCGGCGCCAGGACCAACTGCGGTTGGTCGGCGGCCGGGTGGCCGTCATCGGTATCGCCGCGCTGATCGCCGGCGCCGCGGGACCCGCCATCGCGGACGCGGGCGGCGGGGGCATTCCCGGACACCGCTGGGTCGGCCTGTTCGGCGCGCTCGTCATCACCGCCGGAGCGGTCGGCGCCTTCCTCGGCACGGCCGGAACCCGCGGTGACCGGGTCCTGGAGAGCGAGCCGAGCCTGCGCCACCAGTTCGCCGTGGCCCGCGCCAACGCCCCGTTCATGGCGCTGCTGCGCTGCGGCGTCGTCCAGTCCCTCGCGACCGGCTTCATGCTCGTCGGAGCCCCGTACTTCACCGACCACGTGCTGCACGATTCGGACGCCACCGGGCTGGTCGTCGGCGCCTTCGTCCTGCCGAACCTGCTCACCGTCAACCTCTGGTCGCGGCTCGGCTCCCGTATCGGCAACCGCCAGGGATACGCCACCGCCTGCGGGCTCTTCATCGCCGGCTGCCTGCTGCTGCTCGCCTCGCCGGACCTGCCCGTCGCCGTGGTCGCCGTCGCCATCGCCGTGACCGGCACCGGGCACGCCGGCCAGCTGCTCTTCCTGTACGCGATGCTCACCGACCGCACCACCCACGACACCGAACGCACCGGCCGCCGCCAGGCCGGTGTCTTCTCCGGCGTCTTCACCACCGGCGAGATGCTCGGCCTCGCCCTGGCGCCCTTCCTCTACGGGCTGGTCCTGCAGATCTTCGGCTATGCCTCGTCCACCGACGGCGAGTCCGCCCAGCAGAGCTCCACGGCCGAACTGGGCGTGCTGCTCGGCTTCACCCTGCTGCCGGTCCTCGCGACCGCCGCCGCCCTGACGCTGCTGCGCGGCTACGACCGGCTGGTCGCGGCGGCCTGAGGGGTTCCGCCGCGCGGGGCGCGGCCGTCAGCGCAGCCGCGGTGGTTCCGCGCTGCCCGGCGGCACCCCGGCGGGCAGCCGGTGGACCGGCCCGTCGGGGGAGCGGAGCTCAACGGCCCCGGCGGTGTCGTCGGTGACCGTGCCGACGATGGCGGCCTGGCGGCCGTACGGGTGGGAGCGGAGCGCGGCGAGGACCGCGTCGGCCGCCGCCGGTGGCGCGAAGAGGCACATCGAGCCGGCGTTCGCGGTGTGCAGCGGTGCCAGGCCCAGCAGTTCGAAGGCGGGCCGCGCCTCGTACTGGACGGGAAGCGCCCCCTCGTCGATCCGCAGCGTGAGCCCGCGGGCCGTCGCGCAGGTGCGCAGCGTCGCGGCGAGTCCGCCCGAGGTGATCGGTGCGGCGGCCCGGACCGCGCCCGGCGGCAGCCCGTTCAGCAGGGACGTCAACGGAGCGCAGTCGCTGGGCACATGGTGTTCGAAGCCGAGTCCGGCCCGCAGCGACAGCAGATGGACGGCGTGGTTGCCGAGCGGCGCGGTCACCAGGACGCGGTCGCCGGGCCGTACCGCGCCCAGCGACAGCGGCGGACGGCGGTGGACCCCGATGCCGGTGGCGGTGAGGAACAGCTGGTCGGCGTCGCCCGCACGCACCACCCGGGTGTCGACGGCGGCGATGGCGATCCCCGCCTCATGGGCGGTGTCGCGGATGGACTCCGTGATGCGGTGCAGGAGTTGCAGCGGTGTCCCGGCCTCGACGATCAGCCCGAGCGTGAGGGCGTACGGGTCGGCTCCGGTCGCGATGAGCGCGTTGACGGTGCCGGCCACCGCGAGCCGGCCGAGGTCGCCGTTGCCGAAGAACGGCGGGTCGACCACGTAGCTGCCGGTACGGACGGTGAGCGGCTCGCCGGACAGCGGCGGGAGCCCGCCGGGCGCGAGCCCCGGTCCGAGGACGTCCAGGACCAGAGCCGTCAACTGCCGTGGGCCGGGTCCGGAGTCGTCGGCGAGCGCGACCTGCCCGACCGGCCAGGAATTCACATCCATTATCAAGGAAGGCTCCCCCGTGAACCGGCCGAATAGGCCCTCAGAGCCCGGACGGGCACGGTCGCACCATGTTCCCCGTGGGCCCTTTCACGGTAGTCGGGGGAAGTTCTGACAGCAGGTCGACAGGGGGTGCTAGGGGGCAGGAAAGGGGGTCTGGACCACAATTCCCCTTACCTAGACTCGGAGTCCGAATTCAGCAGGGATCGGCCGAGGACAGGATGGACGGGAATGGCTGACGTCAGGACCCGGGTGGCAGAGGCGTTCGACCGGGCGGACCGGCTCGACCCGGTACTCGGTACGTATCTCGGCCGGTTCACCGAACAGGCCGCCGCCGCGGCGGAGCAACTGGACACCGCCGTGGCGGACGGTGCCGAGGCCGGGCCGCTGCACGGGCTGACGCTGGGCGTGAAGGATGTCTTCGCGACCCGTGAGGCGCCCGCGACCTGCCAGAGCCGGGTGCACGACGCGGACTGGTGGGCCGGGCGCGACGCCGTACCGGTCGCCCGGCTGCGGGCGGCGGGCGCGGTACCGCTGGGCCGCACCACCATGGCGGAGCACGCGCTGGGCCGGCCCGACCCGGCGCTGGACTTCCCGGTGCCGCGCAACCCGTGGGACCTCAACCGCTGGACGGGCGGCTCCAGCTGCGGCAGCGCCAACGGGCTGCCCGCCGAGCTGTTCGACGTCGGCCTCGGCACGGACAGCAACGGCAGCATCCGCATCCCGGCGGCGCTGTGCGGCGTCACCGGCTTCAAGCCCACCCACGGCCTGGTCCCCGACGGCGGCTGCCGCCCGCTGAGCCGCTCGCTGGACGTCGTCGGCCCGCTGGCCCGCAACGTCAGGGACTGCGCGAGCACCCTCGCGGTGCTGGCCGGGCGGCCGGACGCCACCGGCTGGCGGACCGACCTGCGCGGCGCCCGCATCGGCGTTCCGGCGAAGGCGCTCGAGGAGTCGGCGCAGCTGTCGGAGGACTGCGCGGCGGCGTTCGCCGGCGCCCTCGAAGAGCTGCGGGAAGCCGGCGCCGAGATCGTCACCGTGGAACTCCCCGAGGTGTACCCGCTGTTCGCGGCGCAGTTCATCACCCTCCTCGCGGAGGCGTTCGAGCTGCACGGCGCCGGGCTGCGCACCCGCTGGGCGGAGTACGGGCGGCCGTTCCGCCGGACCGCCGTCCTCGGCGGCCTGGTCGGCGCGCCCACCTATCTGCACGCACAGCGGGTCCGCGCCTCGGCCGCCGCGAGCCTGCGCGAACGCTTCGACGGCCTCGACGCGATGGCCACCCCGACCTGGCCGACCACCGCGCCCCGTTACGACGACCCCGCCGCGCTGGGCACCGTCTCCTGGCTGCCCGGCCTGTGGAGCGCCGTCGGCTTCCCGGCGGTCGCGGTCCCGATGGGCTTCGGCGGCGACGGCATGCCGCTGTCGTTGCAGCTCGCGGGCCTGCCGTGGAGCGACTTCGGGCTCGCGGCGCTCGCCGACGTCTACCAGTCGAACACCAACTGGCACCTGCGCCGCCCGGACCTCGCCGCCGGATCGCTGCCCGCCGCCGTCCCGGTCTCCGAACCGCAGGCGTCCCCGGGCGACCCGGAGAAGCAGCGGTGGCTCGCCGCCGCGCTGCGCGACACCGGAGTGGACGTCGACGACGCCGAGGTCGCGGAATTCACCGGGATGTGGGGGCTCACCTCGATGCTGTTCGGCTTCCTTCCCGAACTCCCGGTGGACCAGGGCCCGCTGATGCCCACCCTGCCCCCTCTGTGAGGAGAACCATGACCAGCACCGCCCCTACCACCAGCAATCAGTACATCCGGCGCTACCACACCGCCCTCGCGGGCACCCCGCGCCTGGTCTGCTTCCCGCACGCCGGCGGATCGGCGAGCTTCTACTTCCCGGTGTCGCAGGCGCTCGCCCCGGACATCGACGTACTGGTCGTGCAGTACCCGGGCCGGCAGGACCGGCGCAAGGAACCGCTCATCGACACCATCGCGGAGCTCGCCGACCGGGTCTTCGAGGACCTGCGGGAGTTCGCCGACGAACCGCTGACGTTCTTCGGCCACAGCATGGGCGCCACGGTGGCCTTCGAGGTCGCCCGGCGCATGGCGGACGCCGGCCTGCCCGCGCCCGCCCGGCTGATCGCCTCCGCCCGCCGCGCCCCGTCCCGTGCCCGCGCCGACCGGGTGCACCAGAAGGACGACGAGGGCCTGATCACGGAGTTGCGCCGGCTCAGCGGAACCGATTCGCGGGTGCTGGGCAACGAGGAGATCATGCGGCTCGCCATCCCCTCGATCCGCAACGACTACAAGGCGGTCGAGACCTACCGCGCGGACGCCGGGGTGCGGATCGACTGCCCCGTCACGGTGTTCGTCGGCGACGACGATCCGACGACCACGCTCGCCGAGGCCGCTGCCTGGAGCGACCACACCACCGGCGCCTGCGAGCTCCAGGTGTTCCCCGGCGGCGGCCACTTCTACCTCGCCGACCGGCCGAAGGAAGTGCTCGACGCCATCACCCGGCGCATGGGCGTGGCCGTCGCGGGCTAGCGGCTGTCCGACCCCTGCGCTCGTGACGGTTAGGGGTGCGGCGGGCGTGCCTAGGGGGTCCGCCCGTCAGCACCTTTCGTCTAGCGTCATGCCAACGGAAGAATTCCTGGAATCGGCTGGATTGGGAATCACGTGAGTCTCCTTTCATGGAAATCGCTGACAAAAGGCGACCGGGACGAATTGATTCTGTCGGTCGATTTCAGCACCAGCGGGCGCACCCAGGCGAGTTTCGCCGACTTCGCTCCCCGGCTGGACCCGCCCGCCGCCGCTTTCTGGACGACGCTCCCGCCGACCGCGGACGACGCGGTCGCCCTCGACGGCTATGTCGACTGGTGGCTCACCGACGTACGGGAGAGCGGCCGGCGCGTCACCGCCGTCCTCGGCTACTGCGCGGGAGCGGTCTTCGCCGCCGCGCTCGCCGAACGGATCGGTGCGTGGCAGGACACCCCGGCCCTGGTGCTGTTCGACCCCGAACTGCCCAACACGGTCGGCCTGTACAAGGACTTCCACGCCGCGGGCGACTCGCTCGCCTCGCTGCTGATGCCCGAGGAACTGACCGAGTTCCACGAGGCGGGACGGCAGATCGAGCGGCGCTACGCCGACGACCTCGCGGCAGTCGGCCCCGAACTCGCCCTGATCTTCACCCGCGCGGTGGGCACCGCCGCCGAACGCCTCGAACTCGACGACGACATCCGCGACGATCTCGCCGGAGTCTTCGGCTCGCTGGTCGGCTACCTGGCCGCCGCCTCGTCCATCGACCCGCTGCCGCTGTGGGCCCGCGGCATCGCGATCACCTCGGGCCCGCCGGCGTACCCCGTCGGCCGGGAGATCCGCTTCGACGTCGACCACGACGACCTGCTGCGCATCAACGGCGTCGCCCGCGCCCTGTCGGAGCTGCTCTCCGGCGACCGCACCGAATCAACCGCAGGCAGGTGACCCATGGCTGACCACGGGGGAATCGACGCCGGTCCGCGCGGGACCGGCACGACCGACAGTACGGACGGCGGGCTGCTGCCCGCCCGGATCGAGGAGCAGGTACGGCGCACGCCCGGGGCCGTCGCGGTCTCCGACGGCGGTACTGAACTCACGTACGCCGAACTGAACGCACGGGCGAACCGCCTCGCGCACCACCTGATAGCCGGCGGCGCGGGACCCGAACAGCTCGTGGCCGTCGGGATGCGCCGCTCCCTCGATCTGGTGGTGGCGTTCCTCGCCGTGCTCAAGGCCGGGGCCGCCTATCTGCCGCTGGACCTGGACAACCCGGCCGAGCGGCTCACGTTCATGATGGCCGACGCCCGGCCCGCGCTGCTGGTGACCACCGCGGCCGAAGCCGGCTCCGCCACCGGCGACCAGCCGGTGATCGCGCTCGACGACCCGGAGACCGCCGCCCTCGTCGCGGCGGCCCCGGCCACCGACCCCGGTGACGCCGACCGGACCGCGCCGCTGCGCCCGGACAACCCGGCGTACGTCATCTACACCTCGGGATCGACCGGCCGGCCCAAGGGCGTCGTCGTCACGCACCGCCCGCTGGCCGCCTACCTCGACTACGCCCGCGCCACCTACCCCAGCGCGGCGGGCCGGGCCCTGCTGCACTCCTCCGTGGCCTTCGACATGACCGTCACGACCCTGTACGCGCCGCTGATCTCCGGCGGCCGCGTCCAGGTCGGCCCGCTGGAGGAGGTGCGCGAGCGGCCCACGTTCCTGAAGGTCACCCCGTCGCACATGGCGCTCCTCGCGACGCTGCCGCCGGAGTCCGCGCCCACCGGGGAACTGGTGGTGGGTGGTGAACTGCTGCTCTCCGAGACCGTCGAGACGTTCCGCAAGGACAACCCGGGCGTCACCGTCGTCAACGAGTACGGCCCGACCGAGGCCACCGTCGGCTGCTGCGTGCACATCCTGGCGCCGGACGACGAGCTGCAGCCCGGCGCGGTGTCCATCGGACGCCCCACCCACGCCAGTGAACTCCACGTCCTGGACGGGTCCCTGCGGCCCGTCCCGGCGGGGAGGACCGGCGAGCTGTACATCGCGGGCGGCCAGCTGGCCCGCGGCTACCTCAACCGGCCGGGACTGACCGCGGAACGCTTCGTCGCCGACCCGTTCGGCGCCCCCGGATCGCGGATGTACCGGACCGGCGACCGGGTGCGCCGCTCGGCCGACGGCACCCTGGACTTCCTCGGCCGGTTCGACGGCCAGGTCAAGATCCGCGGCTTCCGCATCGAACTGGGCGAGATCGAGTCCGCGCTGCTGCGCCGGCTGGAGGTCGGCCAGGCCGCGGTGACGGTCCATCAGGAGGGCGCAGGCAGCGCCCACCTGATCGCCTATGTGGTGCCGTCGTCCAAGGGCGGCATCGACGTCGGCCGGCTGTCCGCGTACGCCGCCGAGACGCTGCCCGAATACATGGTCCCCAGCGTGATCCTCACCCTGGACGCCCTCCCGCTGAACGCCAACGGCAAGCTGGAGGCCGGCTCCCTGCCGGTTCCCCGCTTCGCCTCCCTGACCGCGTTCCGCGCCCCGTGGACCGAGGTCCAGACGCTGCTGTGCGAGCTGTTCGCCCAGTACTCCGGGGCGGCCAGGGTCGGCGTCGACGACGACTTCTTCGCGCTCGGCGGCACCAGCCTCGGAGCCGCCCAGGTGGCCAACAAGGCCCGCAGGAGCGGCGTCCGCTTCAGTCTCCAGGACGTGGTCGACCACCGCACCGCGCTGCGGCTGGCCGCGGCCGTCTCCGAGGACTCCGACGACGCGGCTCCGGTCCCCTCGCTCTCCACCACGTAGGTCCCGTACCACCACACAGGTCCCGTAGCGCCGCACAGGTCCCGTACGTCCCTCCTGCCCTTCGGTCTTCAACCAGTAGAGGATGAACACGATGTCGCTCTTGCAACTCGCGGGCATGGGGTGGATCTCCCGCTCGCTCAGCGTCGCCGCCCGGCTCGGTATCGCCGACCACCTCGCGGACGGTCCCAAGTCGCCCGCGGAGCTCGCGCAGCTCACCGACTCCGACCCGGACGGGGTGCTGTACCTGCTGCGGGTGCTCGGCATCGTCGGCGTCTTCAAGGAGAACGAGGACGGCACGTTCGAGCACACCGAGACGTCGCAGCCGCTGCGCGACGACCACCCGCAGTCGATGCGCTACTGGTGCGTACTCGGCGGCGAGATGTACTACGACGTCTGGCGCGACCTGCTGACGACCGTCAAGACCGGCAAGCCGGCCTCCCAGTCCGAGTACGGCGGCTCCATCTACGCCTACATGGACCAGGACACCGACGCCGGCGAGATCTACGACAAGGCCATGGCGGACATCACCCGCCCGGCCGCCGCCGAACTCGCCCGTGACTTCGACTTCTCGTGGATCCGCAAGGTCGTCGACATCGGCGGCGGCACCGGCCACCTGCTCAAGGGCATCCTGGGCGCGCACCCCGACGTCGAGGGCGTCGTCGCCGACCGCGCCGACGTCGCCGAGCGCGGCACCAAGGAACTCGCCGCCACCGGCAACGAGGACCTCATCCGCCGGCTGACGTTCGTCGAGTCGGACTTCTTCGCGGAGGTTCCGGCGGGCGGCGACGCGTACTTCCTCAAGAACGTACTCCACAACTGGAGCCCGGACAGCAGCGTCAAGATCCTGGAGACCGTGCGCAAGGCCATGGTCCGCACCGTCGAGGACTCCGAGGGCCTGGCGGCCGAGCCGGTGCTCTTCGTGATCGAGCCGCTGCTCGGCCACGACAACGCGTCCGCGATCCGCTCGCTCTTCCAGATGGTCGTCTGCGAGGAGGGCACCCGTATCCGCTCCGAGCCGGACATGCGCAAGCAGGCGGAAGGCGCCGGCTTCGAAATCCGCTCGATCAAGCACCTGTCCACGGAGCACAGCGTGGTCGAAATGATCCTGGCCCGGGACTGACGGGACAGAAAGGAAGCATTCGTATGTGGGACGCCCAGTTCGAAGAAATCGTCAGGCCCCATCTCTCATTCCTGCCCGAGGACGCCGAATTCACCCCCGAGCTCGATCTCCGGGAATTCGGCCTCGACTCCCTCGGCATCGTCGACCTGCTGATCGCGCTGGAGAACGCGTACGACGTCAAGTTCACCGACGACGCGCTCGCCATGGAGACGTTCGAGACGCCGGGCGCGTTGTGGGGAACGCTGTCGGGTCTCCTGGTCCCCGTCGGCTGACGGTCGGCCGACCGGTCGGTTGACCGGCCGGCCGGTTGACTGGCGAAGAGGGCTTGGAACAGTACATCGGGGGCACGGCATCCTTGGCGGGATGCCGTGCCCTGCGGCGTTTGCGGCGGCCCCTCTGTCCACCCCTGCCCACCCCTGACCGCCATCGCCGGATAGGGGTGGGCAGGGGTGGTTGGTCCGGAAGGGCCGAAATAGCGTGGCCGGAACGAATGGCTGTTCCAGTTCTTCCTCATGAGGTGGACCACGTGTCGAAAGAGTCGAATGAAGAAAAGCTCCTCGACTACCTCAAGCGGGCTACGGCCGAGCTGAGGGAGACGCGTCGGCGCCTCCGTGAAGAGGAGGACAAGCAGCGCGAACCGATTGCCATCATCGGAATGTCCTGCCGGTTCCCCGGCGGTGTACGCAATCCCGAGGAACTGTGGGACCTGCTCGCCGCCGGCGGCGACGCGATATCGGACTTCCCGTCGGACCGCGGCTGGGACGTCGAGGGCATCTACGACCCCGACCCGGACACCGAGGCCACCGGCAAGACGTACTCCCGCGAAGGCGGCTTCGTCCACGACGCGACCGAGTTCGACGCCGAGTTCTTCGGCATCAGCCCGCGCGAGGCCCTGGCGACCGACCCCCAGCAGCGGCTGCTGCTGGAGGCGTCCTGGGAAGCGTTCGAACGCGCCGGCATCGACCCCGCGACCATGCGCGGCAGCTCCACCGGCGTCTTCGCGGGCATCATGTACCACGAGTACGGCACCGACCGCACGGTCGTGCCCGAAGGCGTCGAAGGCTTCCTCGGCACCGGCACCGCGGGCAGCGTCCTGTCCGGCCGTGTCTCGTACACCCTGGGCCTCGAAGGCCCGGCCGTGACCGTGGACACCGCCTGCTCCTCCTCCCTCGTCACCGTCCACCTGGCCGCCTCCGCGCTGCGCCAGGGCGAATGCTCGCTGGCCCTCGCGGGCGGTGTGACGGTCATGGCGACCCCTGACACCTTTGTCGACTTCAGCCAGCAGCGCGGCCTCGCCGCGGACGGCCGGTGCAAGCCGTTCGCCGACGCGGCCGACGGCACGGGCTGGGGCGAAGGGGTCGGCGTCCTGGTCCTGGAGCGACTGTCCGACGCGCGCCGCAACGGTCACCGCGTACTGGCCGTCGTGAAGGGGAGCGCGGTCAACCAGGACGGCGCCAGCAGCCAGCTCACCGCCCCCAACGGGCCCTCGCAGCAGCGCGTCATCCGGCAGGCCCTGGCCGGCGCCCGGCTCTCGGCCGAGGACATCGACGCCGTCGAGGCGCACGGAACCGGCACCCGGCTCGGCGACCCGATCGAGGCGCAGGCGCTGCTGGCGACGTACGGACAGGAGCGGGCGGACGGCCGTCCGCTGTGGCTCGGTTCGGTCAAGTCCAACCTCGGCCACACGCAGGCCGCCGCGGGCGTCGCCGGCATCATCAAGATGGTGCTCGCCCTCGGGCACGAGGAACTGCCCCGCACCCTGCACGTGGACGCCCCGAGCTCGCACGTGGACTGGACGGCGGGCTCCGTCGAGCTGCTGACCGAGGCCCGGCCGTGGCCGGCGGGGGAGCGCCCGCGCCGCGCGGGCGTCTCGTCCTTCGGCATCAGCGGCACGAACGCGCATGTGATCGTGGAGGAGGCTCCGGCCGAGGCCGCTGTTGAAGACGTCGTGGCGTCCGTGGTCCCGGCGCTGCCGGTGGTGCCGTGGGTGCTGTCGGGCAAGTCGCCCGAGGCGCTGCGGGCGCAGGCGGCACGCCTGCGGGAGTTCGTGCTGGCCGACGCGGGTCTCGACCCGGCGGCGGTCGGTTCGGCACTCGCGACGACCCGCGCGGTGTTCGCGCACCGGGGTGGCGTCGTGGCCGCCGACCGTGACGGTCTGCTGGCCGGACTGGCGGTACTCGCCGAGGGCGGGAGCGCCCCCGGCGCGGTGCAGGGCCTGGCCGGCTCCGGCCGGACGGCGTTCCTCTTCACGGGGCAGGGCAGTCAGCGGGCGGGGATGGGGCGTGAGCTGTACGCCGCGTTCCCGGTGTTCGCGGAGGCGCTGGACGCGGTGTGTGCGGCGCTCGATGCGCACCTTGAACTGCCGCTGAAGGATGTTCTCTTCGCGGAGGCGGACAGCCGGTTGAACGAGACGGGCTTTACGCAGCCGGCTCTGTTCGCGCTGGAAGTGGCGCTCTTCCGGCTGCTGGAGTCCTTCGGGGTCCGGCCGCAGGTTCTCGCGGGTCACTCCATCGGCGAGCTCGCGGCAGCCCATGTGGCAGGGGTCTGGTCGCTGGAGGACGCGGCGCTGCTCGTTGCGGCACGTGGCCGCCTGATGCAGCAACTGCCCGCCGGTGGTGCGATGGCGGCGATCCAGGCCACCGAGGCCGAAGTCCTGCCGCAGCTCACCGAGAAGGTGGGTATCGCGGCAGCCAACGGCCCCACGTCCATCGTCGTCTCCGGTGACGAGGACGCCGTGGCTGCCGTGATCGCGCACTTCGACGGCATCGGACGGAAGACCAAGCGCCTCACCGTCAGCCACGCCTTCCATTCCGTTCACATGGAGCCGATGCTCGAAGAGTTCCGTGCCGTTGCGGCCGGGCTCACGTACAGCGCGCCCTCGATCCCGATCGTCTCGACACTGACGGGCAAGGCCGCCACCGACCAGGAGCTGACCGACCCGGCGTACTGGGTCCGGCATGTCCGCGAGGCCGTGCGCTTCGCCGATGCCGTCACCACGCTCCAGGACCAGGGCGTCAGCACCTTCCTGGAGCTCGGCCCCGACGCGGTCCTGACCGCCATGGGCGCCGACAGCGCCACGGAGAACACGACCCTCGTCCCGACACTCCGCCGCGACCACGACGAAGCGCAGGTCGTCGTCACCTCCCTCGCGACCCTCCACACCCGGGGCGTCACGGTCGACTGGCCGGCCTTCTTCGGCACCGGTCGCGCGCTCGTCGACCTCCCCACCTACGCCTTCCGGTCGAGCCGTTACTGGCTGGACACCCCGGCCGCCTCGGCCGCCGGTGACATGGCCGCCGTCGGCCTCGTGGACGCGGGGCACCCGTTGCTCGGCGCGGCCGTCGTGCTGCCGGAGTCGGACGGGCTGCTGTTCACGGGCCGGCTGTCGCTCGGCTCCCACCCGTGGCTGGCGGAGCACGTGGTCGCGGGCACGGTCGTCGTGCCGGGGGCGGCGCTCGTCGAGATCGCCGTGCGCGCGGGCGACGGGACCGGCTGCGGTGTGCTGGACGAACTCACGCTGCACGCACCGCTGGTGGTGCCCGGCACCAGGACCGTTCAGCTGCGGGTACAGATCGGTGAGCCCGGTCGGGACGGACGGCGGACGGTGGTGGTGTTCTCGCGTATCGAGGACGCCTCCGAGAGCGCCTGGACGCGGCACGCCGACGGTCTGCTCGCGCCCCATGACACCGCAGCCGCAGCCGGTTTCGACCTGGCGCAGTGGCCGCCGACCGGGGCCGAGGCCGTAGCGGTCGACGGGCTGTACGCGGCGATGGCCGCGAGCGGCCTGGAGTACGGGACGACGTTCCAGGGAGTGCGGGCCGCCTGGCGGCACGGCGAGGAGATCTTCGCCGAGGTCGCCCTGCCGGAAGGGGTCGAGGCCGCGGGCTTCGGCATCCACCCCGCGCTGCTGGACGCCGCCCTGCACGGAATCGCGCTCGCGCAGCCGGACGGCGGCGCGGCCGAGCTGCCGTTCGCCTGGTCCGACGTCGCTCTGCACGCGGCGGGCGCGACCGCCCTGCGGGTGCGGATCACCCCCGCGGCCTCCGGCTACACCCTGCGGCTGGCCGACCCCCAGGGCGCTCCCGTGGCCACGGTGGGTTCGCTGGCCCTGCGCCCGGTCGCCACCGGTGAGCTGCAGAGCGCGCACGACCGTGAGCTGTACGAGATCCGGTGGAGCCCGCTGCCACAGCAGGCGTCGCACGAGGACGCGGGTGCGGCAGCGGAGATCCTGAGCGTTCCTGCGGGGGTCGACCCCGCCGAGGCGGTCACCGGAGTCCTGGCGCGGCTGCAGGAGTGGCTGGCCGACGAGGAGGCGTCCTACGCACGCCTCGTCGTCCGCACCCGGGGCGCGGTCGCTGCCCTTCCCGGCGAGGACATCACCGACCTCGCGCAGGCCGCCGTCCACGGCCTCGTCAGGGCCGCACAGACGGAGCACCCGGGCCGCATCGTCCTCCTCGACACGGACGCGGACGCGGACGCGGACACGGACACGGACGACATCCCGGACGCTGTCACGGTCTCGGGGGAGCCGGAACTGGCGCTCCGGGAGGGCCAGTTGTTCGTACCGCGCCTGGCGCGCACCGCTCCCGCCACCGGCGGAGTGACGTGGCGCGCCGACGGCACCGTACTGATCACCGGCGGCACCGGCGGCCTGGGCGCGCTCACCGCGCGCCACCTGGTCGCCGAGCACGGAGTCCGCAACCTGGTGCTGACCAGCCGCCGCGGCCTCCAGGCCCCCGGCGCCACCGAGTTGGTGGCCGAGCTGGAGACGGCCGGTGCTTCGGTGAGCGTCGCCGCCTGCGACGTCTCCGACCGTTCCGCGCTGGCCCAGCTGCTCGCCGAGGAGTCGATCACCGCGATCGTGCACGCGGCGGGCGTGGTCGACGACGGCATGATCACCTCGCTCACCGCCGACCGGGTGGCCGCCGTCCTGGCCCCCAAGGCGGACGCGGCCCGGCACCTCCACGAGCTGACGGCCGACGCCGACCTCGACGCGTTCATCCTGTTCTCGTCCGCCGCCGGCACGTTCGACGGTTCAGGGCAGGGCGGTTACGCCGCCGCGAACGCCTACCTCGACGCGCTGGCGGTCCACCGCCGGAGCCAGGGACTGGCCGGGCTCTCGCTCGCCTGGGGCCTGTGGGACCCGGCGGTCGGCGGCATGGGCGCCGAGCTGACCACGGCGGACGTGGAGCGGATGGAACGCTCCGGCGTCCTCGCGATCGGCCGGCAGCAGGGACTGGCCCTGCTCGACGCCGCGCTCGCCGACAACCACGCCCACCTGCTCCCCGTCGCCTTCGGCAGGAGCGCCCTGGAGCAGCGGGCCCGGCTCAACACCCTCCCCGCCGTCCTGCGCGGTCTGACGCGTCCGGCCCCCACCGCCCGCAAGGCGGCGGCATCGGCCGCCACGGACGCCACCGGGCTGGCGGAGCGCCTCGGCGCACTGACCGGAGTGGAACGGCGCCGGCTGCTCCTCGACCTCGTCCGGCGCCACGTGGCCGCCGTGCTCGGTTACGACGGCGTGCAGAAGGTCGCCGGCGACAAGCCGTTCAAGGAGTTCGGCTTCGACTCGCTCACGGCGGTGGAGTTCCGCAACCGCCTCGGCGCCGAAGCCGAGGTGCGGCTGCCCGCGACGCTCGTCTTCGACTACCCGACGCCGCTCGCCGTGGCCGAGTTCCTGCTGGTGGAGCTGCTGGGCGAGGAGGCCGCGAGCGCGGCCGACGTGACGGCCGCAGTGGTCCCGGCGGCGGGATCCGTGCTCGACGAGCCGATCGCGATCGTCGGGATGGCCTGCCGGTTCCCCGGCGGGGTCTCCTCGCCCGAGGAGCTGTGGGCACTGCTGGCGAGCGGTGGCGACGGGGTGTCGTCGTTCCCGGTCGACCGTGGCTGGGACGTCGAAGGCATCTACGACCCCGACCCGGACGCGGTCGGCAAGACGTACTCGCGCCACGGCGGATTCCTGGACCGGGCGGCCGACTTCGACCCCGGCTTCTTCGGGATCAGCCCCCGCGAGGCACTCGCGATGGACCCGCAGCACCGGCTGTTGCTGGAGTCGTCGTGGGAGGCGTTCGAGCGTGCGGGCATCGACCCGGCGACCGTACGCGGCAGCTCCACCGGCGTCTTCGCCGGCGTGATGTACCACGACTACACCTCGGTGTTGGAGCAGTCCGCCCACCGCAACACCGAGGGCTTCATGGGCGTCGGCGGCAGCATCGCCTCCGGCCGTGTCTCGTACACCCTGGGCCTCGAAGGCCCGGCCGTGACCGTGGACACCGCCTGCTCGTCCTCGCTCGTCGCCGTCCACCTGGCCGGCCAGGCGCTGCGCTCGGGCGAGTGCTCGCTCGCCCTCGCGGGCGGCGTGACGGTCATGGCGACCCCGGACACCTTCGTCGACTTCAGCCGCCAGCGGGGCCTCGCCCCCGACGGCTACTGCAAGCCGTTCGCCGAGGCCGCCGACGGCACCGGCTGGGGTGAGGGCGTCGGCATGCTGCTCCTGGAGCGGCTCTCCGACGCGCAGCGCAACGGCCACCGGGTGCTGGCGGTCGTGCGCAGTAGCGCGATCAACCAGGACGGCGCGAGCAACGGACTCACGGCCCCCAACGGCCCGTCCCAGCAGCGCGTCATCCGGCAGGCCCTCGCCGCCGGTTCGCTCACGACCAGTGACGTCGACGCCGTCGAGGCGCACGGCACGGGCACCCGGCTGGGCGACCCGATCGAGGCGCAGGCGCTGCTGGCGACGTACGGGCAGGAGCGGGAGGCCGGCCGGCCGCTGTGGCTGGGCTCGGTGAAGTCGAACCTCGGTCACACGCAGGCCGCCGCGGGCGTTGCGGGCATCATCAAGATGGTGCTGGCGATGCGGCACCAGGAGTTGCCGCGCACGCTGGGCGTCGACGCTCCCAGCCCGCATGTGGACTGGTCGGCGGGGTCTGTTGAGTTGTTGACGGAGGCGCGGCCGTGGCCGGTGCGGGAGCGTCCGCGTCGTGCGGGTGTGTCGTCGTTCGGGATCAGTGGGACGAACGCGCATGTGATCGTGGAAGAGGCTCCGGCCGAGGTCGTGGCGGATGCGGTTGCTTCGGTTGAGCTGCCGGTGGTGCCGTGGGTGCTGTCGGGCAAGACGCCGGAGGCGTTGAAGGCTCAGGCGGCCCGGTTGCGGGAGTTCGTGCTGGCCGATGCGGGTCTGGATCCGGTGTCGGTGGGTTCGGCGCTGGCGACGACGCGTGCGGGCTTCGCGCATCGTGCGGGTGTGGTGGCGGCGGACCGTGACGGTCTGCTGGCCGCTCTGGGCACGGTCGTTGACGGTGAGGCCAAGACGACTGTGGCCGGCTCCGGCGATCTGGCGTTCCTCTTCACGGGGCAGGGCAGCCAGCGGGCGGGGATGGGGCGTGAGCTCTACGCGGCCTTCCCGGTGTTCGCGGAGGGGCTGGACGCGGTGTGTGCCGCACTCGACGCGCACCTTGAACTGCCGCTGAAGGATGTTCTCTTCGCCGACGATGACCGGTTGGACGAGACGGGCTTCACGCAGCCTGCTCTGTTCGCGCTGGAAGTGGCGTTGTTCCGGTTGTTGGAGTCCTTCGGGATCCGGCCTCAGGTGCTGGCCGGTCACTCCATTGGTGAGCTGGCCGCCGCGCATGTCGCGGGGGTGTGGTCGCTGGAGGATGCGGCGCTGCTGGTTGCGGCTCGTGGCCGGTTGATGCAGCAGCTTCCCTCCGGCGGTGCGATGGCAGCGATCCAGGCCACGGAGGCCGAAGTCCTGCCCACGCTCACGGAGAAGGTGGGGATCGCGGCCGTCAACGGCCCGACATCCATCGTCGTGTCCGGTGACGAGGACGCTGTCGCCGGGGTCATCGCGCACTTCGCGACCGTGGGACGGAAGACCAAGCGCCTCACCGTCAGCCACGCCTTTCACTCCCTGCACATGGAGCCGATGCTCGAGGAGTTCGGCACCATCGCGGCCGGGCTCACGTACAACGCGCCCTCGATCCCGATCGTCTCGACGCTGACCGGACAGCCCGCCACCACCGAAGAACTCACCGACCCCGCCTACTGGGTCCGGCACGTGCGCGAGGCCGTGCGCTTCGCCGACGCCGTCACCACCCTTGAGGGCCAGGGCGTCACCACATTTCTGGAACTGGGCCCCGACGCCGTTCTGACGGTGATGGGCGCGGACAGCGTCACGGATGCGGCCGGTACCGCACTGATCGCGTCGCTGCGTCGGGAGCAGGACGAGGCCGAGACCTTCGTGTCGTCCGTCGCCGCACTGCACACGCGTGGCGTCGAGGTCGACTGGCGGGCCTTCTTCGGCATCGGCGCGACCACCCCGCTGCTCGACCTGCCCACCTACGCCTTCCAACACCAGCACTACTGGCCGGAGCGGGCCGCCGTCACGGCGGGAGACGTCCGGGCGGCCGGCCTCGCGGATGCGGAACACCCCCTGCTGGGAGCGGCCATCGCTCTTCCCGACTCCGACGGGGTGCTCTTCACCGGGCGGCTGTCGCTGTCGTCGCACCCGTGGCTGGCGGAGCACGCGGTCTCCGGCACCGTGGTCGTGCCCGGTGCGGCGCTCGTCGAGATCGCCGTGCGGGCGGGCGACGAGACGGGCTGCGGAGCGCTGGAGGAGCTGATGCTCCAGGCGCCGTTGGTGCTCGGCGGACAGGGCGCCGTACAGCTGCGGGTCACGGTCGGCGAGGCCGACGCGCGTGGCCGGCGGACGGTGAGCGTGTTCTCGCGCGCCGAGGAGACGACGGACGACCGGCAGTGGGTCCGGAACGCCGAGGGCGTGCTGAGCGCCGACGTTCCGGAGCCCGGGTTCGACCTGGCGCAGTGGCCGCCCGCCGGCAGCGAGCCGGTCGCGGTGGAGAGCCTCTACGCCGATCTGGCCGGGCTGGGACTGGAGTACGGGCCGCTCTTCCAGGGTCTGCAGGCCGCCTGGCGCCTCGGTGAGAACGTCTACACCGAGGTCGTCCTGCCGGAAGGCACCGAAGGAGCCGAGGCCGACGCCTTCGCTCTCCACCCCGCCCTGCTGGACGCCGCTCTGCACGGCATCGCCCTGCGGGAGACGGACAACGGCGCGGCCGAGCTGCCGTTCGCCTGGTCCGACGTGGCGGTGTACGCGACCGGTGCGACCGCGCTGCGGGTGCGGATCGCCCCCGCGGACTCGGGCTACGCGCTGCAGCTCGCCGACGACCAGGGCGTACCGGTGGCGACGGTCGGCGCCCTCGCGCTGCGGCCGATCGCGGCCGATGACTTCGCCACCCCGGAGCGCCTCGCCCACGACTCGCTCTTCCACCTGGACTGGATCGCGCTCCCCGCGCCGGCGGCCTCGGCCGACGGAACGGGCGACGCGACGGTGTACCGGTGCCCGGCCGGAGCGACGGCGAACGAGACGCTCGACGCCGTACTCGCCTTCACCCAGGACTGGTTGACCGCTGATGCGGACGGCCGTTTGGTGGTGGTGACGCGGGGTGCGGTGGCTGTTCTGCCGGGTGAGGGTGTTGCGGAGCTGGGTCAGGCGGCGGTGTGGGGTCTGATCCGTTCCGCGCAGTCCGAGCACCCTGACCGCATGGTCCTGTTGGACTCGGACACTGACGAGATTCCTGAGGGTGTGCTGGTCTCGGGTGAGCCTGAGCTGGCGCTTCGTGGCGGGGAGATCCTCGTCCCGCGCCTGGCCCGCATTGCTCCGGCCGCTGGGGTTGCCCCGGTGGTGTGGCGTTCGGATGGCACGGTGCTGATCACCGGTGGTACCGGTGGTCTGGGCGCCCTGCTGGCCCGTCACCTGGTCACCGCGTACGGGATCCGTGACCTGCTGCTGACCAGCCGCCGCGGCCCCGACGCCCCCGGCGCCACCGAACTCACCGCAGAACTGACCGCGTTGGGTGCGACGGTGAAGATCGCCGCGTGCGACGTGTCGGACCGGGACGCGCTCGCAGCGCTTCTGGACGGGGTCACCCTGACCGCCGTGATCCACACCGCCGGTGTGCTGCGTGACGCGACGTTCGCCGCGCTCACCCCGCAGCACCTGACGGAGGTCCTGGCACCCAAGGCGGATGCCGCCCGTCACCTGCACGAACTGACCGCGCACCTGACTCTCGACGCGTTCGTGCTGTTCTCCTCCGCTGCCGCCACGTTCGACGGCACCGGACAGGGCAACTACGCCGCAGCCAACGCCTACCTCGACGCCCTCGCCACCCACCGCCGCACCCAAGGACTCCCCGCCACCTCCCTCGGCTGGGGCCTATGGGCACCCGAAACCGGCGGAATGGGCGCAGGGCTGTCCTCGACGGATCTGGAGCGGATGGCCCGTGCGGGCGTGCTCGCGCTCGACGCGACGGAGGGCCTGGCGCTCTTCGACGCGGCGCAGCGCAGCGAGCACGCGCACTTGGTGCCGATCCGGCTCGACCTCAGGGCCCTGGCCGCCGCTCCCGGCGAGGTGCCGGCGATCCTGCGCGGACTCGTCAAGGCTCCCGCCCGCCGGGCCGTGCAGGTGGGCGCCGGTGCGGGCACCGGGCCCGTGTCGCTGGAGGAGCGCCTGACGGCGCTGGCTCCGGCCGCGCGGCACGAGCTGCTGCTCGGGCTCGTGCGTGGGCAGATCGCGACCGTGCTGGGCTTCGGCGGGCCGGAGGACGTCGCGGCCGACAGCCTGTTCAGCGAGCTGGGCGTCGACTCCCTCACCGGAGTCGAGTTCCGCAACCAGCTGGGCGCGGAGGCCGGGGTGCGGCTGCCCGCGACGCTCGTCTTCGACTACCCGACGCCGACCGCCGTGGCCGAGTTCCTGCTGGTGGAGCTGCTGGGCGAGGACGCGGCAGGGGAAGCGGCGGCCGGCTCGACCGAGTTGGTGACCGGTTCCGGCTCGATGGCCGACGAGCCGATCGCGATCGTCGGCATGGCGTGCCGGTTCCCCGGCGGGGTCTCCTCGCCCGAGGAGCTGTGGACGCTGCTCGCCGCCGGTGGCGACGCCGTGACACCGTTCCCGGACGACCGGGGCTGGGACGTGGCCGGTCTGTACGACCCGGACCCGGACGCGATCGGCAAGACGTACTCCCGGCACGGCGGATTCCTGGAACAGGCCGCGGACTTCGACCCGGCGTTCTTCGGCATCAGCCCGCGTGAGGCCCTGGCCACCGACCCCCAGCACCGGCTCCTGTTGGAGTCCGCCTGGGAGGCGTTCGAGCGCGCGGGCATCGACCCGGCGACCGTACGCGGCAGCTCCACCGGGGTGTTCGCCGGCGTCATGTACAACGACTACGGCATCCGGCTCAACAGCTATCCCGCCGACCTGGAGGGCTATCTCGGGACCGGCAGCTCCGGCAGCGTCGCCTCGGGTCGCGTCGCGTACGCCTTCGGGCTGGAGGGCCCGGCCGTCACGGTCGACACCGCCTGCTCGTCGTCCCTGGTCACGGTGCACCTGGCCGGTCAGGCCCTGCGCTCCGGCGAGTGCTCGCTGGCGCTGGCGGGTGGTGTGACGGTCATGGCCACCCCGGAGACCTTCGTCGGCTTCAGCCGGCAGCGGGGCCTCGCCCCCGACGGCCGCTGCAAGCCGTTCGCGGAGGCCGCCGACGGTACGGGCTGGGGCGAGGGCGTCGGCATGCTGCTCCTGGAGCGGCTGTCCGACGCGCGGCGCAACGGCCACCGCGTGCTGGCCCTGGTCCGGGGCAGCGCCGTCAACCAGGACGGCGCGAGCAACGGACTGACGGCCCCTAACGGCCCGTCCCAGCAGCGCGTCATCCGCCAGGCCCTGGCCGGCGCCAACCTCTCGGCCGACCAGGTCGACGCGGTGGAGGCGCACGGAACGGGCACGACCCTCGGCGACCCGATCGAGGCACAGGCGCTCATCGCCACCTACGGACAGGAGCGGGAGGCCGGCCGGCCGCTGTGGCTGGGTTCGGTGAAGTCGAACCTCGGTCACACGCAGGCTGCCGCCGGTGTCGCGGGGATCATCAAGATGGTGCTGGCGATGCGGCACGAGGAGCTGCCGCGCACGCTGGGCGTCGACGCTCCCAGTTCGCACGTGGACTGGTCGGCGGGTTCCGTCGAGCTGTTGACGGAGGCGCAGCCGTGGCCGGTGCGGGAGCGTCCGCGCCGTGCGGGTGTCTCCTCCTTCGGCATCAGCGGGACGAACGCCCACGTGATCGTGGAGGAGGCCCCCGCAGAGGTCGTGACAGAGGTTGTCACTTCGGCCGAGCTGCCGGTGGTGCCGTGGGTGCTGTCCGGCAAGACGCCGGACGCCGTCCAAGCCCAGGCCGCCCGCCTGCACGAACTCGTCCTGGCCGATGCCGGCCTGGACCCGGCGGCGGTCGGATCCGCACTGACGACGACCCGTGCGGTGTTCGCGCACCGGGGTGGCGTCGTGGCCGCCGACCGCGACGGGCTGCTGTCCGCGCTGTCGGCCCTCGCGGAAGGCCGGAACGCACCAGGCGTGGTGCGCGGCCTCGCAGGACCGAGCCGGACGGCGTTCCTGTTCACGGGGCAGGGCAGTCAGCGGGCGGGGATGGGACGTGAGCTGTACGCGGCGTTCCCGGTGTTCGCGGAGGCGCTGGACGCGGTGTGTGCGGCGCTCGATGCGCACCTTGAACTGCCGCTCAAGGACGTTCTGTTTGCCGGGGCGGACAGCCGGTTGAACGAGACGGGCTTTACGCAGCCGGCTCTGTTCGCGCTGGAGGTCGCGCTCTTCCGGCTGTTGGAGTCCTTCGGGGTCCGGCCGCAGGTGCTGGCGGGTCACTCCATCGGTGAGCTCGCGGCAGCCCATGTGGCAGGGGTCTGGTCGCTGGAGGATGCGGCTCTGTTGGTTGCGGCTCGTGGCCGTCTGATGCAGCAACTGCCCGCCGGTGGTGCGATGGCGGCGATCCAGGCCACCGAGGCCGAAGTCCTGCCGCAGCTCACCGAGAGGGTGGGGATCGCGGCCGTCAACGGACCCACGTCCATCGTCGTCTCGGGTGACGAAGACGCCGTGGCCGCCGTGATCGCGCACTTCGATGGCATCGGACGGAAGACCAAGCGCCTCACCGTCAGCCACGCCTTCCACTCCCTCCACATGGAGCCGATGCTCGAGGAGTTCGGCACCATCGCGGCCGGGCTCACCTACACCGCACCGTCCATCCCGATCGTCTCGACGCTGACCGGACAGGCCGCCACCACCGAGGAGCTGACCGACCCTGCCTACTGGGTCCGCCACGTCCGCGAAGCCGTGCGCTTCGCCGATGCCGTCACCACCCTCCAGGACCAAGGCGTCAGCACCCTCCTGGAGCTCGGCCCCGACGCCGTCCTGACCGCGATGGCGGCCGAATCCGCCACCGACACCACCACCCTCATCCCCGCCCTCCGCCGCGACCACGACGAAGCCCAGCTGTTCACCGAGGCGCTGGTGCGGCTGCACACCCGGGGCGTAACGGTCGCCTGGCCGGCCCTCTTCGGCGCCGGTCGCACCCCCGTCGATCTCCCCACCTACGCCTTCCAGCACCAGCACTACTGGCTCGCCGACACCGTCGCACCCAGTGGGAAAGCCTCGGGCTTCGGCCAGAGCGAGACCACGCACCCGCTCCTCAGCGCGGCGATAGCGCTGCCGGACTCGGAAGGAATGCTGTTCACCGGGCGGCTCGCGCTCCACACCCACCCGTGGCTCGTGGATCACGCCGTCAACGGCACGATCATCGTCCCCGGTGCCGCGCTCGCCGACCTCGTCATCCACACCGGCGACCACACGGACACCAGCACGTTGGAGGAGCTGACGCTCTACGCGCCCCTCGTCGTCCTTCCCACTTCGGCGACCCAACTGCGGGTCAGAACACATGCGGACGACGGTTCCGGCCGACGGCGGGTGAGCGTGTTCTCGCGCGTCGAGGGCTCGGACGAGGAGCAGTGGGTGCAGCACGCGGAAGGCGTGCTCTCCTCGACGGCCACGGCTGCGGGCTTCGATCTGGTGCAGTGGCCGCCGGCCGGGGCCGATGCCGTGGCGGTCGAAAGCCTTTACGACGAACTGGCCCTGCTGGGCCTGGAGTACGGGCCGGGCTTTCAGGGGCTGGAGGCCGCCTGGAAGCGCGGGGACGAGGTCTTCACGGAGGTCTCGCTGGCCGAGGGCGCCGAGACGAGCGGGTTCGGGCTCCACCCGGCACTGCTCGACTCGGCACTGCACGGCATCGGTCTCGGCGGGTTCTTCGAGGACGATGGGCGCGCCCAACTGCCCTTCTCCTGGAACGATGTGGCCCTCTTCGCCACCGGTGCCACGGCGCTGCGCGTCCGGATCGCCCCAGCGGACCGGCCGGGCGGTGTGACGCTGCAACTGGCGGACGCCGCCGGTTCACCGGTCGCGTCGGTCGGTTCGCTGACGCTGCGGCCGCTCGCCGAGCAGGTGCCGGTCACGCGGCACGGCGACGCGCTGTTCGGGCTGGACTGGGTGCAGGTCGCGGACCCGGCCGGTGCCGGTGCGTCCACCGAGGTGATCCCCGAGGAGGGTCTGCTGCGCGCCCCGTCCGGGCTCGGAACGGCCGAGACGCTCTCCACCGTACTGGCCGGACTGCAGCAGTGGCTGGCCGACGAGGCCAACGTCGACTCGGACGCCAGGCTCGTCGTCGTCACCCGGGGCGCGGTCGTCGCGCTTCCGGGGGAGGACGTCACCGACCTCGCGCAGGCCGCCGTTCAGGGTCTCGTCAGGGCGGCACAGGCCGAGAACCCGGATCGTCTGGTTCTCGTCGACACCGACGTCGAGGAGATACCGGCCACCGCCCTCACCTCCTCCGGTGAATCGGAACTGGCACTGCGCGCCGGGGCCTTCCTGGCCCCCCGCCTGGTGCGTACGGCGCCGTCCGCCGAGGCGACCCCTTGGCGCACGGACGGCACCGTCCTGATCACCGGCGGCACGAGCGGTCTGGGCGCGCTCACCGCCCGCCACCTGGTCGCCGAACACGGCGTCCGAGACCTCCTGCTCACCAGCAGGCGCGGACAGAACGCCCCCGGCGCAGCCGAACTCGCGGCCGAACTCACCCAAGCCGGCGCCACCGTCACCATCGCCGCCTGCGACGTCTCCGACCGGGACGCCCTCGCGGAACTGCTGCACGAGGTCCCCTTGACCGCCGTGATCCACGCGGCCGGCATCGTGGACGACGGTGTCCTCGGGTCGCTGACTCCCGAGCGGCTGGCCGCCGTACTCGCCCCGAAGGCCGAGGCGGCGCGCCACCTGCACGAGCTGACGGCCGGGACGGACCTGGACGCGTTCGTCCTGTTCTCGTCGGCGGCCGGGGTACTGGGCGGTGCGGGGCAGGGTGCTTACGCCGCCGCCAACGCCTATCTCGACGCGCTGGCCACCCACCGCCGGGCCAACGGTCTTCCCGCGGTCTCCCTCGCCTGGGGTCTGTGGGCGCCGGAAGCCGGCGGGATGGGTTCGCAGCTCACCGGGGCCGAGGTGGAACGGATGGCCCGTGGGGGCGTCCTGGCCCTGGGCGAGGAGCAGGGCCTGGCCCTGCTGGATGCCTCGCTGGTCTCGGACCGGGCGGTGCTGGTCCCCGCGGGGCTCGATGTGCCCGCGCTGGTGCGCTCCGCGGGCGGCGAGGTACCGGGTCTCTTCCGCGGCCTGGTCCGCGGCAAGGTCCGGCGCACGGCCGCCGCGGGGGACTCCGGCGCCGGGGCGTCCGGTCTGGCCCAGCGGCTGGCGGCGCTGCCGTCCGACGAGCGCCTCCCGGTGGTCGTCGAGCTGGTCCGCAGCCAGGTCGTCGCGGTTCTCGGCCTCACCGCGGCACAGGAGGTGGAGCTGGGCAAGCCGTTCAAGGAGTTCGGCTTCGACTCGCTCACCGCGGTGGAGTTCCGCAACCAGCTGAGCGCGGCGGCCGGAGTGCGGCTCCCGGCGACGCTCGTCTTCGACTATCCGACCCCGCGGGAGCTGGCCGACTTCCTGCTCGGCGAAGCGGCCCCCGACACCACCACGGATCCGGGGACCGCCGCGTACGAGGAGACCGTCCGCGCCTCGCTGCTCGCCATCCCACTGGCCCGGCTCCGGGAGACCGGACTGCTGGACACACTGCTGCACCTCGCGGGCCTCCAGACGGAGGACGACGGCCCGACGGCCGAGGACGCGAGCGAATCGATCGACGATATGGATGCCGAGAGCCTCATCTCGAAGGCGCTCGAAGGGTCCGACTTCTGATGACGCGAATGGGTGAGGTTCAGGTGTCTGCAACGTCTGCATCGAACGAGAGAATCGTTGAGGCTCTGCGCGCGTCGCTGAAGGAGACGGAGCGACTGCGCGAGCAGAACCGCCAGCTCTCCGGCGCGGGCCACGAGCCGATCGCGATTGTGGGGATGGCCTGCCGGTATCCGGGCGGGGTCACGTCGCCCGAGGAGCTGTGGGCGCTGCTCGCGGCGGGCGGCGACGGGGTGTCGTCGTTCCCCCTGGACCGTGGCTGGGACGTCGAGGGGATCTACGACCCCGACCCGGACGCGGTCGGCAGGACGTACTCCCGGCACGGCGGTTTCCTGGACCGTGCCGCGGACTTCGACCCCGGCTTCTTCGGGATCAGCCCGCGTGAAGCGGTGGCCATGGACCCGCAGCACCGGCTGCTGCTGGAGTCGTCGTGGGAGGCGTTCGAGCGCGCGGGCATCGACCCGGCCTCGGTGCGCGGCAGCGCGACCGGTGTTTTCGCGGGGGTCATGTACGGCGACTACAGCGACGTCCTCGAACACGCCGCCGATGACGTCGAAGGCTTCCTGGGCGTCGGCGGCAGCCTCGCCTCCGGGCGGGTCTCGTACGCCTTCGGGCTGGAGGGCCCGGCCGTCACCGTCGACACGGCCTGCTCGTCGTCCCTGGTCACCGTGCACCTGGCGGCTCAGGCGCTGCGCACCGGCGAGTGCTCGCTCGCGCTCGCCGGCGGCGTCACCGTCATGGCCACCCCCGACACCTTTGTCGACTTCAGCCGCCAGCGCGGCCTCGCCCCCGACGGCCGCTGCAAGCCCTTCGCCGAGGCCGCGGACGGCACCGGCTGGGGCGAGGGCGTCGGCATGCTGCTGCTGGAGAAGCTCAGCGACGCCAAGCGCAACGGCCACCGCGTACTCGCGCTCGTGCGCGGCAGCGCCGTCAACCAGGACGGCGCGAGCAACGGACTGACGGCCCCCAACGGCCCCTCGCAGCAGCGCGTCATCCGCCAGGCCCTGGCCGGCGCCCGGCTCTCGGCCGACCAGGTCGACGCCGTCGAGGCGCACGGCACCGGCACCAAGCTCGGCGACCCGATCGAGGCCCAGGCGCTGCTGGCGACGTACGGGCAGGACCGCCCGGAGGGCCGGCCGATGTGGCTGGGTTCGGTGAAGTCGAACCTCGGTCACACGCAGGCTGCCGCCGGTGTTGCGGGCATCATCAAGATGGTGCTGGCGATGCAGCACGAGGAACTGCCGCGCACGCTGGGCGTCGACGCTCCCAGTTCGCATGTCGACTGGAGTGCCGGTGACGTCGAGCTGCTGACCGAGGCCCAGCCGTGGCCGGCCGGGGAGCGGACTCGCCGCGCGGGCATCTCGTCCTTCGGCATCAGCGGAACGAACGCCCACGTCATCGTGGAAGAAGCCCCCGCAGAGGCGCAGGCCGAGGAAGCCGCTCCCGTCGCCGAGCTGCCGGTGGTGCCGTGGACGCTGTCCGGCAGGACGCCGGAGGCCGTCCAGGCCCAGGCCGCCCGCCTGCGGGATCACCTGCTCGCCGACGCCGAGCACGGATTCGACCCGGCCGCTGTCGGATACTCCCTGGCCACGACCCGTGCGGTGTTCTCCCACCGGGCGGGCGTCGTCGCCGCCGACCGCGACGGTCTGATCGCCGGACTGACGGCGCTGGCCGAGGGCGGCAATGCCCCCGGCCTCGTACAGGGCTCCGCTCACGGAGGCCGCACGGCGTTCCTCTTCACCGGGCAGGGCAGCCAGCGGGCCGGTATGGGACGCGAGCTCTACGCCGCCTTCCCGGTGTTCGCGGAGGCGCTGGACGCGGTGTGTACGGCGCTCGACGCGCACCTTGAACTGCCGCTCAAGGACGTTCTGTTTGCCGAGGCGAACAGCCGGCTGAACGAGACGGGCTTTACGCAGCCGGCTCTGTTCGCGCTGGAGGTCGCACTCTTCCGGCTGCTGGAGTCCTTCGGGGTCCGGCCGCAGGTGCTGGCAGGTCACTCCATCGGTGAGCTCGCGGCAGCGCATGTGGCCGGTGTCTGGTCGCTGGAGGATGCGGCGCTGCTGGTTGCGGCTCGTGGCCGGCTGATGCAGCAACTTCCCGCCGGTGGTGCGATGGCGGCGATCCAGGCCACCGAGGCCGAAGTCCTGCCGCAGCTCACCGAGAAGGTGGGGATCGCGGCCGTCAACGGGCCCACCTCCATCGTCGTCTCCGGTGACGAAGACGCCGTGGCAGCCGTGATCGCGCACTTCGACGGCATCGGACGGAAGACCAAGCGCCTCACCGTCAGCCACGCCTTCCACTCCCTCCACATGGAGCCGATGCTCGAAGAGTTCGGCACCATCGCCGCAGGGCTCACCTACACCGCACCGTCCATCCCGATCGTCTCGACGCTCACCGGACACGCAGCCACCACCGAGGAGCTGACCGACCCCGCCTACTGGGTCCGCCACGTCCGCGAAGCCGTCCGCTTCGCCGACGCCGTCACCACCCTCCAGGACCAAGGCGTCACGAAGTTCCTGGAGCTCGGCCCCGACGCCGTTCTCACCGCGATGGCCGCCGAATCCGCCACCGACACCACCACCCTCATCCCCGCCCTCCGCCGCGACCACAACGAGGCCCAGCTCCTCACCGAGGCACTCGTCCGCCTCCATGCCCACGGCGGCACCGTCTCCTGGCCGGCCTTCTTCGGCGCCGGGCACACTCCCGTCGACCTCCCCACCTACGCCTTCGAGCACCGGCAGTACTGGCCGCGCACGGTGGCGTCGACCGGTGACGCGACCGGGCTGGGGCTGCGTTCCGGCGGTCACCCGTTCCTCAGCGGTGCGATCGCGCTGCCGGACACGGACAGCGTGCTGTTCACCGGGCGGCTCTCGCTCAACACCCACCCCTGGCTGGCCGATCACGCCGTCTCCGGCACGGTCATCGTCCCGGGAGCCGCTCTCGTCGAGATCGCCGTGCGGGCGGGCGACGAGGTCGGGTGCGGCACCGTCGAGGAGCTGACGCTCCAGGCGCCGCTGGTGCTGGGCGAGCAGGGTGCCGTTCAGCTGCGCGTGCAGGCGGGGGAGGCCGACGCGGGCGGGCTGCGGCCCGTCACGGTCTTCTCGCGGCCCGAGGACGCGCCCGACGACGCTCCCTGGACCTGCCACGCCGACGGCCTGCTGACGGCGTCGGTGCTGGCTCCCGACCCGGAGTTCGACTTCGCGCAGTGGCCGCCGGCCGGCGCGAGCGCGATCGACACCGGTCACCTCTACGACGACCTGGCGGCGTCGGGCCTGGAGTACGGCCCGCTCTTCCAGGGTCTGCGGGCCGCCTGGCGGCACGGGGACGACGTCTTCGCCGAGGTGTCGCTGCCCGAGGACGCCGGCGCGGACACCGAGGCGTTCGGACTGCACCCGGCGCTGCTGGACGCGACGCTGCACGCGATCAGCCTCGGCGACTTCGTCGAGGACGGCAGCGCGCCGCAGCTCCCCTTCGCCTGGTCGGACGTCGCCCTGTACGCGGCCGGTGCGAGTGTGCTGCGGATCAGGGTGTCACCCGCGGCCTCCGGCAGCGGTGTGGCAATCCAGCTGGCCGACGCCGCCGGAGCACCGGTCGCGTCCGTGGGCTCGCTCGTGCTGCGCGCCCTCGCGGTGGATCAGCTGACGGCGACCGCCGGCGGCTCCGCCCACCACGAGTCGCTGTTCCGGATCGACTGGACTCCGCTCCAGGTCGCCGACGAGGCCAGCCCCGGCGGCAGTTGGACGCTGATCGGCGCCGACACGTTCGGCCTGGCCGACGCGCTCACCGCGGCGGGGGAGACCCTGACGGAAGCGACGGCCGAGGCCGAGCTGACCCTCGCGCAGTTCACCACCGCCGGTTCCGCGTCCATCAGCACCACCGTGCACCGTGCTCTGGCGCTGCTCCAGGAGTGGCTGGACGCCGATCAGCTGCCCGGCGCGCGGCTGGTGCTCGTCACCAGCGGTGCTCTGGCCGCCGCTCCCGGCGACGCCGTCGCCGACCCCGGTGCGGCCGCGGTGTGGGGCCTGGCGCGGTCCGCGCAGTCCGAGTACCCGGACCGGATCGTGCTCGTGGACCTCGACGGCACTCCGGCGTCGGCCGCGGCCCTGGTCCCGGCGATTGCCGCCGCGATCGCCGCGGACGAGCCCCAGCTGGCGCTGCGCGGCGGGCAGGCGCACACCGCGCGCCTGCTCCGCAGCTCGCCGGCCGACACTCTGACGACTCCTCCGGCCCATCCCGACACGGCCCCCTGGCGGCTGGACTTCACCGCCAGCGGGACCCTCGACAGCATCTACGTCGCCGACTTCCCCGAGGCGGCCGAGCCGCTCGCCGAAGGCCAGATCCGGGTCGCGATCCGCGCCGCGGGCCTGAACTTCCGCGATGTGATGAACGTGCTCGGCATGTACCCGGGCGACGCGGGCCGGCTCGGTCTCGAGGCGGCCGGTGTGGTCGTGGAAACCGGCCCCGGCGTCAGCGGGTTCGCGCCCGGCGACCGCGTGATGGGTCTGTTCTCGGGTGCGTTCGGGCCGCTCGCGGTCGTCGACCACCGGCTCGTCGCGCCGATGCCGATCGGCTGGACCTTCGCCGAGGCGGCCGCCGCACCGGTGGTCTACCTGACGGCGTACTACGCGCTCAACGATCTGGCCGGGCTGAAGTCCGGCGAGAGGATCCTCATCCACGCCGCCGCCGGCGGTGTCGGTATCGCCGCGGTGCAGCTCGCCCGCCACCTGGGCGCCGAGGTGTACGGCACGGCCGGCACCGGCAAGTGGGGGACGCTGCGCGGCCTCGGTCTGACCGACGACCGGATCGCGTCCTCCCGCACCCTGGACTTCGAGCCGAGCTTCCTCGGCGCGACCGGCGGCCGCGGCATGGACGTCGTCCTGGACTCCCTCGCCCGCGAGTTCGTGGACGCGTCGCTGCGGCTGCTGCCGCGTGGCGGGCGGTTCGTCGAGATGGGCAAGACGGACATCCGGGACGCGGACACGGTCGCCGCCGACCACCCGGGCGTCGCGTACCGGGCGTTCGACGTCATGGACGCGGGTCCCGAGCGGATCCAGGAGATGTACGCCGCTCTCCTGGAACTCTTCAACAGCGGCGCGCTGCTCCCTCTGCCCGTCACCGCCTGGGACGTACGGCAGGCGCCCGAGGCGTTCCGCCACATCGGGCAGGCCCGCCACACCGGCAAGCTGGTCCTGACGGTGCCCGCGCCGCTCGCCCCCGAGGGCACGGTGCTGATCACCGGCGCCACCGGCGCGCTCGGCGGGCTGCTGGCCCGCCACCTGGTCACCGAGTACGGCGTACGCCACCTGCTGCTCACCAGTCGGCGCGGTCTCAAGGCGCCCGGGGCCACCGAACTCGCCGCTGAACTCCAAGAGTTGGGCGCGAGCGTCACGTTCGCCGCCTGCGACGCCGCGGACCGTGAGGCGCTGGCTGCCACGCTCGCCGCGATACCGGCGGCGCACCCCCTGACGGCCGTGCTGCACGCGGCGGGCCTGCTCGACGACGGCATCCTCGCGTCGCTGACCCCCGAGCGCGTCGACCGGGTCTTCGGCCCGAAGGCCGACGCCGCCCGTCACCTGCACGAGCTGACCCGCGGCCTGGACCTCGCCGCGTTCGTGCTGTTCTCCTCGGCGGCCGGCACGTTCGGCAACCCCGGCCAGGGCAACTACGCGGCCGCCAACGCCTACCTGGACGCGCTCGCCGCGCACCGGCGCGGCGCGGGCCTGCCCGCGCTGTCGCTGGGCTGGGGCGCCTGGGCATCCGAGGGCGGCGGCATGGCCGACGTCCTGGAGGCGGTCGACCGCGAGCGGCTGGCGCGCTCCGGGGCGGCGGCGCTCAGCAGCGCCGAGGGCCTGGCGCTGTACGACACGGCCGTCGGCCTCGCCGCGCACGCCCTCGTCCCGATGCACCTGGAACTGCCGGCGACCGCGGCGCCCGACGAAGTGCCGCCGCTGCTGCGGGCGTTGGTACGGGCTCCGGCCCGCCGTACCGCCCGTGCCGCCACCGCCGGGGCCGCGCTGGAGCTCGGTCCGCGGCTGGCCGCGATGACCCTCGCCGAGCAGGAGGAGTTCCTGCTCGACCTGGTGCGCAGCAACGTCGCGGCCGTTCTCGGCCACTCCGGCGCCGAGGCCATCGACCCGTCCCGGGCGTTCAAGGACCTCGGGTTCGACTCGCTGACGGGTGTGGAGTTCCGTAACCGGCTCGGGTCCGCGGCCGGTCTGCGGCTGCCCGCCACCCTCGTCTTCGACTACCCGGCGCCGGACGTGCTGGCCACGTTCCTGCGCACGGAGCTCGTCGGCGAGCTGGCGGCGAGCGGTGCGGGACCGGTGGCGAGCACGACGGTCTCCGGTGACGAGCCCATCGCGATCGTCGGCATGGGCTGCCGGTTCCCCGGCGGGGTGCGCTCCCCGGAGGACCTGTGGCAGCTGCTCGCCACCCGCACCGACGCGATGGCCGGGCTGCCCGACGACCGCGGCTGGGACGTCGAGTCGCTCTACGACCCCACGGGCGAACGCCCCGGCACCACGTACACCGACCAGGGCGCGTTCCTGTACGACGCCACCGACTTCGACGCCCCCTTCTTCGGCATCAGCCCGCGTGAGGCCCTCGCCATGGACCCGCAGCAGCGGCTGCTGCTGGAGACCTCGTGGGAGGCGCTGGAGCGGGCCGGGATCGACCCGGCCACGCTGCGCGGCAGCTCGACCGGTGTCTTCGCCGGTGTGATCTACCACGACTACGGCACCCGGCTCGGCGAACTGCCCGAGGGCGTCGACGGCTTCCTCGGGACCGGGACGTCCGCCGGGGTGCTGTCGGGGCGCGTCTCGTACGTGCTGGGGCTGGAGGGGCCGGCGATCACCGTCGACACGGCCTGCTCCTCGTCCCTGGTCGCCCTGCACCTGGCGATCCAGGCCCTGCAGCGCGGCGAGTGCACGCTGGCGCTGGCCGGCGGTGTCACCGTCATGGCCACCCCGGACACGTTCGTCGACTTCAGCCGCCAGCGGGGACTGGCCGCCGACGGCCGCTGCAAGGCGTTCGCGTCCACGGCGGACGGCACCGGCTGGGCCGAGGGCGTCGGCATGATCCTCGTCGAGCGGCTCTCCGACGCGCAGCGCAACGGGCACGAGATCCTCGCTGTGGTCCGCGCCAGCGCCCTGAACCAGGACGGCGCCAGCAACGGGCTCACCGCACCCAACGGCCCCTCCCAGCAGCGGGTCATCCGGCAGGCGCTGGCGAGCGCGGGACTGGCCGCCGCCGACATCGACGCGGTCGAGGCGCACGGCACCGGCACCCGGCTCGGCGACCCGATCGAGGCGCAGGCGCTCATCGCGACCTACGGCCAGGA
This sequence comes from Streptomyces sp. SID13666, assembly GCF_010548325.1. Classification (NCBI taxonomy): domain Bacteria; kingdom Bacillati; phylum Actinomycetota; class Actinomycetes; order Kitasatosporales; family Streptomycetaceae; genus Streptomyces; species Streptomyces sp. SID13666. The sequence continues at coordinate 93,507 of NZ_JAAGLX010000006.1, forward strand.
CCGGGCCGCCGACCAGCCGCTGTGGCTCGGCTCCGTCAAGTCCAACCTCGGGCACACCCAGGCCGCCGCGGGTATCGCGGGCGTCATCAAGATGGTCACCGCGCTCGGTCACGAGGAACTGCCGGCGACGCTGCACGTCGGCGAGCCCAGCCCGCACATCGACTGGTCCGCGGGGAACGTGGAGCTGCTCACCGAGGCGCGGCCGTGGCCGCGCGGCGGGTCCGGCGCCCGCCGGGCGGGCGTCTCCGCCTTCGGGTTCAGCGGCACCAACGCGCACGTCATCCTGGAGGAGGCGCCGGCGGTCGAGCCGGTCGCCGCCATCGAGGAGCCGGACGCCCTCGCGCCGTTCACCGCCACCGACACCGCGCCCGTGCCGTGGCTGCTCACCGGCCGCAGCGAGATGGCGCTGCGCGCCCAGGCCCGCAAGCTGCACGCCCACCTGGCGGGCACGCCCGAGCTCGGTGCCACCGCGCTCGGCAGCATCGGGCACGCGCTGGCCACCACCCGCACGCCCTTCGAGCACCGCGCGGTGCTCGTGGGCGCGGACGGTCCGACGCTGATCCAGACCCTCAAGGACATCGCCGACGGCGTTCCCGCCGCCGGCGTCGAGGAGGGCCTCGCGGGCGCCCCCGGTAAGACGGTCTTCGTCTTCCCCGGCCAGGGCTCGCAGTGGATCGGCATGGCCGCCGAACTCCTGGAGACCTCCCCGGTGTTCAGGGCCCGCCTGGAGGCCTGCGCGGCCGCTGCCGACGAGTTCACCGACTGGTCGCTGCTGGACGTGCTCCGCGGTGTCGAGGGCGCCGCGTCCCTGGAGCGCGTCGACGTGGTCCAGCCCGCCCTGTGGGCGGTCATGGTCTCGCTCGCCGCCGTCTGGGAGTCGCTCGGCATCCGGCCGTCCGCCGTCGTCGGGCACTCGCAGGGCGAGATCGCCGCCGCGTGCGTGGCGGGGGCGCTCACCCTCCAGGACGCCGCCCGCGTCGTCACCCTGCGCAGCCTCGCGCTCGTCGGTCTCGCCGGCACCGGCGGCATGGTCTCCCTGCCGCTGCCCGCCGCCGAGGTCGAGGAGCTGCTGACCGCCTGGCCCGGCCAGATCTCGGTGGCCGCGAACAACGGCCCCTCCTCCACCGTCGTCTCCGGCGACCCCGGCGCGCTCGACGAACTGCTCGCCACCTGCGAGCGGCGCACCATCAGGGCCCGCCGCATCGACGTCGACTACGCCTCGCACTCCTCCCACGTGGAGTCGCTGCGCGAGGAGCTGGAGGACGTGCTCGCCCCCGTCCGGCCGCAGGTGGGACGTGTCCCGCTGTACTCCACGCTGGAGGACCGGCTGATCGACGGCAGCGAGATGGACGCCACGTACTGGCACCGCAACCTGCGGCACACCGTCAAGTTCGAGCCGGCCGTACGGGCGCTCGCGCTCACCGGCCACACGGTGTTCGTCGAGTGCAGCCCGCACCCGGTGCTCACCGTCGGCGTCCAGGACACCGTGGCCGCCGCCGGGGCCGACGACGTCGTCGTCACCGGCACGCTGCGCCGCGACGACGGCGGCGCCGGCCGCGTCCTGACCTCCCTCGGGCGGCTGGTCGCGCACGGCGGACGCCCGGACTGGTCGGCGGTCTTCGCCGGCCGCACGCTGGAGCGCACCGGTCTGCCGACGTACGCCTTCCAGGGCGAGCGCTACTGGCTGGAGGCCGTCTCCGGGTCCGTGGACCCGGCCGGGCTCGGCCAGACGCCCGCAGGACACCCGCTGCTCGGCGCGGCCGTGGCGCTGCCCGACCGCGACGGCTATCTGCTCACCGGCCGGCTCTCCCTCAAGTCCCAGCCCTGGCTGGGCGATCACGCGGTCGGCGGGGTGGTCTTCGTCCCCGGGACGGCGCTGCTGGAGCTCGCCGTACGGGCCGGTGACGAGGCCGACTGCGGCACGCTGGCCGAACTGACCCTGGAGGCGCCGCTCGTCCTGCCGGAGCGCGGCGAGACGCAGCTGCGGGTCCTGGTCGACGAGCCCGCCGCCGACGGGCACCGCCCGGTCGCGGTCTTCTCCCGGCCCGAGGACAGCGACGAGGACACCCCGTGGACCCGGCACGCGAGCGGACTGCTGACCGCGGACACCCCGGCCCCGGGACCCGACCTCACCCAGTGGCCGCCGGCCGGCGCCGAGGCGCTGACGACGGAGAGCCTGTACGCGGACCTGGGCGCCGTCGGCCTGGACTACGGGCCGGTCTTCCGCGGACTGCAGGCGGCCTGGCGGCGTGACGGCGAGCTCTTCGCCGAGGTCGAGCTGCCCACCGAGGCGGTCTCCGCGGCCGCCGACTACGCCCTGCACCCGGCGCTGCTGGACGCCGCCCTGCACGCCATCGCGCTCGGCGGATTCTTGGACAGCGAGGAAGGGGAGGGGCCCTGGCTGCCGTTCGCCTGGTCGGGTGTCGCGCTGCACAGCGTCGGCGCCTCCGCCCTGCGGGTCCGGATCGCCGCGGCGCCCGGCAGCGGCGCCGTCACCCTGAACGTCGCCGATGCCACCGGGGCACCGGTCGCCGCCGTCGACTCCCTGCTGCTGCGCCGCCTCCCCCTGGAGGCGCTCGCCCAGCTCGGCTCGGCCGGCTCCGACCCGCACCGCGACTCGCTGTTCCGCGTCGAGTGGACCGCCGTCACGGCCCCGGGCGACCAGCCGCCGGCGCCCACGGACTGGGCGGTGTTCGGCGACGACCCGCTCTTCCCCGGCCTGCCGGAGATCTTCAGCACCGATGAGCTGGACGGTTCCATCGGTACCGTCCTGACGCCCGTGCACTGGCAGAGCGGCACCGAGGACACCGTCATGCAGGCGCTCGGCGATCTGCAGGTGTGGCTCGCCGACCCGCGCACCGACGGCACCACGCTGGTCGTCGTCACCCGTGGCGCGGTCGCCGCCGAGGCCGGCGAGGACATCGCCGACCTCGCGCAGTCCGCCGTCCACGGCCTGGTCCGCTCCGCGCAGTCCGAGAGCCCCGGCCGGATCGTCCTCGCGGACATCGGTACCGGCATCCCCTCCCGGACGCTGCTCGCGGCGGCGCTGGCCACCGGTGAGCCGGAGTTCGCGCTGCGCGACGGGAAGATCCTCGCCCCGCGGCTGGTCCGGGCCGAGGCCCGGGCCGACGCCCTGGCGCCGTGGCAGTCCGACGGCACCGTCCTGATCACCGGAGGTACCGGCGGTCTGGGCGCGCTCGTCGCCCGGCACCTGGTCGGCGAGCACGGCGTACGGCACCTGCTGCTCACCAGCAGGCGGGGCCTGGGCGCTCCGGGGGCGTCCGAACTCGTGGCCGAACTCTCCGAAGCGGGCGCCACCGTCACCGTCGCCGCCTGCGACGTCGCCGACCGCGACGCGGTCGCCGCGCTCCTCGCGTCCGTTCCGGAGGCGCGGCCGCTGCGCGGGGTGGTCCACGCGGCCGGTGTGCTCGACGACGCGACACTCGGCAAGCTCACCCCCGAGAAGCTGTTCGCGGTCCTCGCCCCCAAGGCCGAGGCGGCCCGCCACCTGCACGAGCTGACGGTCGCGGCCGGAACGGAACTGGACGCGTTCGTCCTGTTCTCCTCCTCCGCCGGGGTCTTCGGCAACGCGGGCCAGGCCAACTACGCGGCGGCCAACGCCTACCTCGACGCCCTCGCCGCCCACCGCAGGGCCGCGGCGCTGCCCGCCGTGTCCCTCGCCTGGGGCCTGTGGGCCGAGCCGAGCGGTATGACCGGACACCTGGAGAGCACGGACCTGGCGCGGCTGGCCCGCTCCGGCATCCGGCCGCTCAGCCCCGAGCAGGGCCTGGCCCTGTTCGACGCCGGAGTCGGCGGGACGGAGCCCGCTCTCGTCCCGATCGGCCTCAGCACCGCGGGCCTGCGGTCGCAGGCCGGCGACAGCCCGGTGGCGCCGCTGATGCGCTCCCTGGTCCGCGGCCCGTCCCGGCGCACCGCGCAGGGCGCGTCGGCCGCGGAGGACGGCGCCCAGGGCGACGCGCTGCGCAAGCGGCTCGCCGCACTGCCCACCGACGAGTGGGAGACCGTGCTGCTCGACCTGGTGCAGTCCTACGCGGCGGCGGTGCTCGGCTTCGCCGGCACCTCGGCGGTCGGCGCCACCCGCTCCTTCAAGGAGCTGGGCTTCGACTCGCTGACCGCCGTGGAATTCCGCAACCGGCTCGGCGCCGCCACCGGTGTCCGGCTGCCCGCCACCGCCGTCTTCGACCACCCGACCCCGCTGGCGCTGGCCCGGCTGCTCTACGGCGAGTTCGCCCCCGAGCAGACCGACCCGGCCGACGCCGTACTCGCCGAACTCGACCGCCTCGACGGCTATCTGCCGGAGGTGTCCCTCGACGACAGCGTCCACGCCGCCGTCACCGCCCGCCTGGAGGAACTGCTCTCCCGGTTCAGGAACCTGCGCGCCGGCGCGGGCGGCGACACCGGCGAGAACGTCAACGAACGACTGCAGGACGCCACGACCGACGAGGTCCTGGCCTTCATCACGGACGAACTCGGCATCGCCTGACGGCGCCCTGCACACCTTTGAGGAGAACTGATGGCGGACGAGAAGCAGCTGGTCGACACACTCAAGCGGGTCGCCGCTGACCTGCACGACGCCCGTCGGCGGCTGCGGGAGGCGGAGGACAAGGACCGCGAGCCGATCGCGATCATCGGTATGGCCTGCCGCTTCCCGGGCGGCGTCACCTCGCCCGAGGAGCTGTGGGAGCTGCTCGCGGCCGGCGAGGACGGTCTGACGCCGTTCCCCACCGACCGCGGCTGGAACCTCACCCAGTTCCAGGACAGCGAACGGGAGAAGGGCGGCGCGGCGGGCGACGGCGCGCCCGAGGGCGGCTTCCTCGCCGACGCCGCCGAGTTCGACGCCGAGTTCTTCGGGATCAGCCCCCGCGAGGCCCTCGCGATGGACCCGCAGCAGCGGGTGCTGCTGGAGACGTCGTGGGAGGCGCTGGAACGCGCGGGGATCGACCCGGTGGCACTGTCCGGCACCCGCACGGCGGTCTTCACCGGTGTCAGCAGCTCCGACTACCTGCGCGGGCTGCAGAAGATGCCCGCCGAGGTCGCCGGCCACATGATGACCGGTGTCGCGGGCAGCGTCCTGTCCGGCCGGGTCTCGTACGCGCTGGGCCTGGAGGGCCCGGCCGTCACCATCGACACCGCCTGCTCGTCCGCCCTGGTCGCCCTGCACCTCGCGGGCCAGGCGCTGCGGGCGGGGGAGTGCACGCTGGCACTGGCCGGCGGGGTGACGGTGATGGGCTCCGCCGGAACGTTCCTGGAGTTCAGCCGGGCGGACGGGCTGGCCGGCGACGGCCGCTGCAAGCCGTTCGCGGAGGCCGCCGACGGCACCGGCCTGTCGGAGGGCGTCGGCGTCCTGCTGCTGGAGAAGCTCAGCGACGCCCGGCGCAACGGGCACCGCGTGCTGGCCGTGGTCCGCGGCAGCGCCGTCAACCAGGACGGCGCCAGCAACGGGCTCACCGCGCCCAACGGGCCGTCCCAGCAGCGCGTCATCCGGCAGGCGCTGGCGAGCGCCCGGCTGTCCGCCGACCAGGTCGACGCGGTCGAGGCGCACGGCACCGGCACCAAGCTGGGCGACCCCATCGAGGCGCAGGCGCTCATCGCCGCCTACGGCCAGGAGCGCCCGCAGGACCAGCCGCTGTGGCTGGGCTCGATCAAGTCCAACCTCGGGCACACCCAGGGCGCGGCGGGTGTCGCCGGGATCATCAAGATGGTGCTCGCCCTGCACCACGAGGAGCTGCCGCGCACCCTGCACGTGGACGCGCCCAGCTCGCACGTCGACTGGTCGGCAGGCACCGTCCAGCTGCTGACCGAGGCCCGGCCGTGGCCGGCGGGGGAGCGGACCCGCCGTGCGGGTGTCTCGTCCTTCGGCATCAGTGGCACGAACGCCCACGTCATCGTGGAGGAGACCCCGGCCGAGGAGACGGCGGAGGAGCCCGCCGTCGCCGAACTGCCGGTGGTGCCGTGGCTGCTGTCCGCCCGCACCTCGGAGGCGCTGACCGCCCAGGCCGGGCGGCTGCACGCGTACCTGCGGGACGGCTCCGTGGCCGCCGACCCGTCCACGGTCGGCTCGGCCCTCGCCACGACGCGCTCCGCCTTCCCGTACCGGGCGGGCGTGGTGGCCGGTGGCCGGGAGGAACTGCTCACCGCGCTCGCGGCCCTCGCCGACGGCGGGAGCGCGCCGGGCGTCCTGCGCGACGGCCCCGGATCCGGCCGGCTCGGCTTCCTGTTCACCGGCCAGGGCAGCCAGCGGGCCGGCATGGGGCGGGAGCTCTACGCCGCGTTCCCGGTGTTCGCGGCGGCGCTCGACGAGGTGGCGGCGGCGTTCGACGCGCACCTGGACCGTCCGCTCAAGGACGTGCTGTTCGGGGACGACGGATCGCTGGACGCTACCGGCTACACCCAACCCGCGCTGTTCGCCCTGGAGGTGGCGCTGTTCCGGCAGGTCGCCGCGTGGGGCATCAAGCCGCAGGTGCTGGCCGGTCACTCCATCGGCGAGCTGGCCGCAGCGCAGGTGGCGGGGGTCTGGTCCCTGGAGGACGCGGCGCTGCTGGTCGCGGCTCGCGGCCGGCTGATGCAGCAACTGCCGTCCGGCGGTGCGATGGCGGCGATCCAGGCCACCGAGGCCGAGGTCCTGCCGCGCCTTACCGACCGGGTCGGGATCGCGGCCGTCAACGGGCCCACCTCCATCGTCGTCTCGGGCGACGAGGACGCGGTCCGGCAGGTCGTCACGTACTTCGACGAGCAGGGCCGCAAGACCAAGCGCCTCACCGTCAGCCACGCCTTCCACTCCGTCCACATGGAGCCGATGCTCGAGGAGTTCCGCGCCGTCGCGGCCGGGCTCACGTACCACGCGCCCTCGATCCCGATCGTGTCGACGCTCACCGGGCAGACCGCCACCACCGGAGAACTGACCGACCCCGCCTACTGGGTCCGGCACGTCCGTGAGGCCGTGCGCTTCGCCGACGCCGTGACGGCGCTGGAGGAGCGGGGCGTCAGCGCGTTCCTGGAACTGGGGCCCGACGCCGTGCTGAGCGCGATGGGCGCCGAGAGCGTGACAGACCCCGTCGCGTCGGTCCTGGTCCCCGCGCTGCGCCGGGACCGCGACGAGGCACAGACCCTGGTGGAGGCCGTCACCCGCCTGTACCTGCGCGGTATCGGCGTCGACTGGCGGGCGTTCTTCGCGGGCCGCGCCGCCGCCGGACTCGTGGACCTGCCGACGTACGCCTTCCAGCACCGCGGCTACTGGTTCACGTCCAACGCCCTGCCCAGTGGCGACGCCGCCGACTTCGGCCAGGACACGGCGGGACATCCGCTGCTCGGCGCGGCCGTGAGCATCCCCGAGTCGGACGGGCTGCTGTTCACCGGGCGGCTGTCCTTGGCCACCCACCCGTGGCTGGCCGACCACGCCGTCAACGGCACCGTGATCGTCCCCGGCACCGCGCTCGTCGAGATCGCCGTGCACGCCGGTGACCTGGCGGGCTGCGGCGCACTGGAGGAACTGACGCTCCACGCGCCGCTGGTCGTCCCCGCCGTGGGCGCCGTCCAGGTGCGGGTGCGGCTGGACGGCGGCGAGCAGCGTGCCGTGACGATCTTCTCCCGGCCGGAGGGCGCGCCGGAGGGCACGGCCTGGACGCGGCACGCCGACGGCACGCTCACCGAGCAGGCCCCCGCCGCCGGGTTCGACCTGGCGCAGTGGCCCCCGGCCGGCGCCGAGCCGGTCGCGGTGGACGACCTCTACGACGAGCTGGCCGGCCGCGGCCTGGAGTACGGCCCGGCCTTCCAGGGCCTGCGGGCCGCCTGGCTGCTCGGCGACGAGGTCTTCGCCGAGGTCGCGCTGCCCGAGCGGGAGGAGTCGCAGGCCGGGCTGTTCGGTCTGCACCCGGCCCTGCTGGACGCCGCGCTGCACGCGGTCGCGCTGGGCGGCCCCGGCCTGATGAGCGGCCCGGCCGACGCGGACGCGGGCGCCATGTGGCTGCCCTTCGCCTGGTCGGACGTCACCCTGCACGCCTCGGGCGCCACGGCGCTGCGGGTACGGCTCGCCCCGGCGGCCACCCCCGGCGGGGTCTCGGTGCGGGTCGCGGACGCCGAGGGCGGCGCGGTCGCGTCGATCGGCACGCTCACCCTGCGACCGGTGTCCGCAGCCCAGTTGGGCACCCCGGACACCTCGGACGACGCGCTGTTCACCGTCGAGTGGAAGCAGATCACCTCCGCTGCCACGGACTCCGGACCCGCGCCGACCGTTCTGACGGCACCGGCCGGGCGCTCTGCCGCCGACGCGGTCGCCTCCGTACTGACGGATCTTCAGGAGTGGCTGGCCGATGAGGCGAACGAGGACGGGCGGCTGCTCGTCCTGACCCGCGGCGCGGCGGCGGTGACCCCCGGCGAGGGGGTGACGGATCTGGGCCAGGCGGCGGTGACCGGTCTCGTCCGGGCCGCCCAGGCCGAGAACCCGGGCCGCATCGTCCTGCTGGACACCGACGCGGACGGGGTTCCGGAGGGCGTGCTCTCCGCCGCCGAATCCGAACTGGCACTCCGTGACGGTGTGTTGTGGGCGCCGCGGCTCGTCCGCGCCGGCACGTCGGAGGCGGAAGCCGAAGGTGCCCCCTGGCGCTCCGACGGCACCGTACTGATCACCGGTGGCACCGGCGGTCTGGGCGCGCTCGTCGCCCGGCACCTGGTCACCGCCCGGGGCGTACGGAACCTGCTGCTCGTCAGCCGGCGCGGCCCGGAGGCGCCCGGAGCGGACACCCTGGTCGCCGAACTGGAGGCGGCCGGCGCCGCGGTGACCGTCGCGGCCTGCGACGTCTCGAACCGCGACAGCCTCGCCGGACTGCTGGCGGGTGTCGTCCGGCTCAGCGCGGTCGTGCACACGGCCGGCATCGTGGACGACGGTGTCATCGGCAAGCTGACCCCGGCCCGTGTCGCATCCGTCCTCGGCCCGAAGGCCGACGCCGCCCGTCACCTGCACGAGCTGACGGCGGACCTGGAGCTGGACGCGTTCGTCCTGTTCTCCTCCGCGGCCGGCGTCTTCGGCGGCGCGGGACAGGGCAACTACGCGGCCGCCAACACCTATCTGGACGGCCTCGCCGCGCAGCGCCGGGCAGCGGGCCTGCCCGGCACGGCGCTCGCCTGGGGCCTGTGGGACCCGGCGACGGGCGGCATGGGGTCGGCCCTGACCGGGGCCGACGTCGAACGGATGGCGCGCGGCGGCATCCTCGCCCTCGGCCAGGAGCAGGGCCTCGCGCTGTTCGACACGGCGGTGGCCGCGGACCGGGCGCTCCTGGTGCCGGTCGGTCTGGACACCCGGGCCCTGGGCCGCGCCATGAGCGGTGACGTGCCCGGCATGTTCCGGTCGCTGGTGCGCGGGCCGGTACGGCGCGCGGCGGCGGCCGGCGGAGCGGCCGCGGCCGACGGCGGTCTCACCGCGCGGCTGGCGGCGCTGCCGGCCGGCGAACGGCCGCAGCTGGTGCTGGGGCTGGTCCGCAAGCAGGTCGCGGCCGTGCTCGGCTTCGCCGCCGACCAGCCCGTCGAGGCGGAGAAGCCGTTCAAGGACTTCGGCTTCGACTCGCTGACGGCCGTGGAGTTCCGCAACCGCCTCGTCGTCGAGACCGGGGTGCGGCTGCCGGCCACGCTCGTCTTCGACTACCCGACACCGCTGGAGCTGGCCGACCACCTCCTCCAGGCGCTGGCCCCCGCCGACGACGACCCCGCGCAGGCGCTGCTCGCGAGCCTGGAACAGCTCGAACCGCTGCTGAACACCGACGGGTTGGACAAGCTGACCCGCTCCAAGGTCACCGTGCGCCTCCAGGCGCTGATGTCCCGCTGGCACGACGCGGCAGCGCCCGCTCCGGCCGCCCAGGACGCGGCGGCGACCGTCGACGAAGCCTCGGACGACGAGCTGTTCGCGCTGCTGGACGGCGAGATCGGCTCCGACTGACCCGTCCCACCTGATCGCCCGCTCGCCCGATACAAGGAGCTGAAGCACGCATGACCACGGACACCGAACAGAAGCTCCGCGACTATCTGAAGCGGGCGACCACCGATCTCCTCCAGGCCCGCCGCCGTATCCAGGACCTGGAGGACAGGACCCGCGAACCCGTCGCCATCGTCGGCATGAGCTGCCGCTACCCGGGCGGGATCACCTCGCCCGAGGAACTGTGGGAGCTGCTGGCCGCCGGTGGCGACGGCGCCGGCGGCTTCCCCACCGACCGGGGCTGGGACGTCGAGAACCTCTACGACCCCGACCCGAACGCCCTGGGCAAGAGCTACGCCAAGGAGGGCGGATTCCTCGCCGGGGCCGGGGACTTCGACGCCGCGTTCTTCGGCATCAGCCCGCGTGAGGCGCTGGCCATGGACCCGCAGCAGCGGCTGCTGCTCGAGGCGTCCTGGGAGGCGTTCGAACACGCCGGGATCGACCCGGCGACCGTCCGCGGCACCCGGACCGGCGTCTACGCGGGCGTCATGTACCACGACTACGGCTCGGACCGGGCGTCGATCCCGGACGGCGTCGAGGGCTTCCTCGGCACCGGTACGGCCGGCAGCGTGCTCTCCGGGCGGGTCTCGTACGCGCTGGGGCTGCAGGGCCCGGCCGTCACCGTCGACACCGCCTGCTCGTCGTCGCTGGTGACCCTGCACCTGGCGATGCAGGCGCTGCGCAACGGCGAATGCGGTCTCGCGCTGGCCGGCGGTGTCACCGTCATGGCCACCCCCGACACGTTCATCGACTTCAGCAGGCAGCGCGGGCTGGCCCCGGACGGCCGGTGCAAGCCGTTCGCGAAGGCCGCCGACGGCACCGGCTGGGGCGAGGGCGTCGGTGTGCTGCTCCTGGAGCGGCTCTCCGACGCGCGCCGCAACGGGCACCCCGTCCTCGCCCTGGTGCGGGGCAGCTCCATCAACCAGGACGGCGCCAGCAACGGCCTCACCGCCCCCAGCGGCCCGTCCCAGCAGCAGGTGATCCTGGAGGCGCTGGCCGCCGCCGGGCTGAGCACCGGGGACATCGACGCCGTCGAGGCGCACGGCACCGGCACCGTCCTGGGCGACCCGATCGAGGCGCAGGCGCTCATCGCGACCTACGGCCAGGACCGGCCCGCGGACCAGCCGCTGTGGCTCGGTTCGGTGAAGTCCAACCTCGGCCACACCCAGGCCGCCGCGGGCGCCGCCGGCGTCATCAAGATGGTGATGGCGCTGCGGCACGCGGTGCTCCCCAAGTCGCTGCACATCGACGAGGCCAGCCCGCACGTCGACTGGTCGGCGGGCGCCGTCGAACTGCTCGCCGAGGCCCGCGCCTGGCCCGACAGCGGCCGGCCGCGCCGCGCCGCGGTGTCCGCGTTCGGCATCAGCGGCACCAACGCCCACGTCGTCCTGGAGCAGGCACCGCAGGAGGAGCCGGCCGAGGCCGCCGCGGCCCCGGAGATCCGTCCGGTGCCCTGGCTGCTGTCCGCGAAGGGCGCCGCGGGACTGCGCGCCCAGGCCGCCCGGCTGCACGCGCACGTCACGGACCGCCCGGACCTGTCGGCCGCCGACATCGGACTGTCCCTGGCCACCTCCCGCAGCCAGCTCAGCCACCGGGCGGCGCTCGTCGCCGACAGCCGGGCGGAGCTGCTGGCCGCGCTGGAGGGGCTCGCGGCGGGCAGCCAGGGCCCGGCCGTGGTCCAGGAGACGCAGGGGAGCGGACGTATCGCCTTCCTCTTCACCGGGCAGGGCAGCCAGAAGCCCGGCATGGGCCGTGAACTGCATGCCTCACAGCCGGCGTTCGCGCGGGCGCTGGACGCCGCGTGCGCCGCGCTCGACCCGCACCTCGAACACCCCCTCCAGCAGGTGCTGTTCGCCGAGCCGGGCACCGCGGAGGCGGCGCTGCTGGACACGACCGGCTACGCGCAGCCCGCGCTCTTCGCCCTCGAAGTGGCCCTGTACCGGCTGCTGGAGTCCTGGGGCGTGCGGCCCGACCTGCTCGCCGGGCACTCGATCGGCGAACTGGCCGCCGCGCACGTCGCCGGGCTCTGGTCGCTGGAGGACGCGGCGGCGCTCGTCGCCGCCCGCGGCCGGCTGATGCAGGCGCTGCCGGCCGGCGGCGCGATGGCGGCCCTCCAGGCCACCGAGGCGGAGGTGCTGCCGCGGCTGGCCGAAGGAGTCGGGATCGCGGCGGTCAACGGCCCGGAGGCCGTCGTGGTCTCCGGCGACGAGGCGGCGGTCGAGGCGGTCGCCGGGTACTTCCGTGACCTGGGCCGCAAGACCAAGCGCCTCACCGTCAGCCACGCCTTCCACTCCACGCTGATGGAGCCGATGCTCGACGGGTTCGGGCGGGTGGCCGCAGGGCTGACGTACCTCGAGCCGACCATCGCGATCGTGTCGTCCCTCACCGGCAAGCCCGTCACCGCGCAGGAACTGCGCAGCCCCGACTACTGGGTGCGGCACGTCCGCGAGACGGTGCGCTTCGCCGACGCCGTGGGCAGCCTGGCGGCCGAGGGCGCCGCCACGTTCGTCGAACTGGGCCCGGACGCCGTCCTGTCCGCGCTGGTCCGCGACTGCCTGACCGCACCGGCGCCCGCCGCCGTGCTCCCCGTGCTGCGCAGGGACCGCACCGAGCCGCACGCGGTCACCGAGGCCGCCGCCCGGCTGCGGATGCGCGGCGCCGCCGTGGACTGGACCGCGCTCTTCGACGGCACCGGCGCACGCCGGACCCCGCTGCCCACGTACGCCTTCCAGCACCAGCACTACTGGCTGGCGGCAGCCGGCCGCGCCTCGGCCGGACCCGCCGCTCCCGGTGCCGCCGGCAGCGTCCTGGACCTGCCGGACGCCGTCGGGGGGCACCTCCCAGCGGTAGCTGGGGGAGAGCCGGCCGACGATCCGCTGGAGTTCCAGCGGCGGCTGCACGCGGCCGACGGCCCGGCCCGCGCCGAGCTCCTGCTGGAGCTGGTGCGTTCGGTCACCGCGTCCGTCCTCGGCCACGCGTCCGCCGAGGAGATCGAGGACGACAGCGAGTTCATCGACCTCGGGTTCTCCTCGCTGCTCGCCGTCGAGTTCCGCGATCGGATCGGCGCGGCCGTCGGCGCCCGCCTGTCCGCCGCCGTGATCTACGAGTACGAGACGCCCGAGGAGCTGGCCGAGCACCTGCTGGAGACCGTGGAAGCGGCACCGGCCCCGGCCGCGGCGAGTACTCCCGACGAGTAGGGGGCGCTAGGGGGTCCGCTAGGGGATCTCAGTGCAATTGCCCGCTTCTAGCATCGGAAGCACTCCCCATGCGGGTGCACGGGACAGCAGGGAACGGAAGGGGCTGTTGGTGGAGAAATCCGATGCATGGTGGGAAATCGGCGGCAAGGGCCCAGGAGATCTGGTCCTCGCGGTCGACTTCACGGCCACCGGGCGACCCGATGCGCGATTCGCCGACATCGTCGGCCTCACCGCCACCAGCCATCCGGTCTGGGAGACGATGCCGCAGGCCATCGCCACCGACATCGGGCCGTCGGGCGAGGAGTACCTCGACCGCTGGTTCGAGGACGTCCGCGCGAGCGGGCAGCAGGTCGGTGCCGTACTCGGCTTCTGCGCCGGAGCGGTGTACGCCGCCGCCCTGGCCGGCCGCATAGCGCAGTGGCAGGAACGAGCCCCCCAGCTCATCCTGTTCGACCCCGAGCAGGCCAACGCCTTCGGTCTGCTCTGGCAGTTCCACAAGTCCGTCGAGCTGTTCGCGGGAATCATCGGTGCCGAACCGGTCGCCGAGGCCCAGGAGACCGCCCGGCAGGCGCTGGAGGCCGACCCCGAGAACCTCGGGTACATCGGCCCGGTGCTCGTCGGACTCTTCCGGGAGATCAGCGAAGCCGCCTTCGACGAGATCGAGCTGGAACCCGAGAGCCGGACCGAGTTCACCGAGTCCTTCACCTCCTTCGTCGCCTATGTCGTCGCGGCCGGCCAGCTCAACTCCTCGGCCGCCACCGCGTGGACGGACGCCGTCGCCTTCAGCTCCGGAAGCCCGCTCAGCGGACTCAACCGGCTGCGTTCCACCGACCCGGACGGCGCGGCCGGAGCAGTGGCCCGTGAACTCCGGTTCGACTGCGATCACACCGACCTGCTGCGTGACGAAGGCGCCGCCACGGCGCTGGCCGAGCTGCTGACCGCACAGGACCTCTCCCGACAGATCCGGATGTGACATGAAGACCACAGAGAAGACCACCGCCAGGGCAGAGGGGACCGTTCCGGTAGCGGCACCGCCGGAGCCCGCGCCGGCTCCCGCAGCCGCTGAGGCCAAGGGGAAGTCCGGGCCCGCGTCCCAGGCCGAGCCGGCCATCCGCGTCACCGGACTGCGCAAGGTCTACGGCGAGGTCCAGGCGGTCAAGGGCATCGACCTGACCATCGCCCCCGGCGAGGTCGTGGCGCTCCTCGGCCCCAACGGCGCGGGCAAGTCCACCACCATCGACATGATCCTCGGCCTGTCCCACCCCACCTCCGGCGAGATCAGCATCTTCGGCCGGGCCCCCTACCTCGCGGTGCGGGAAGGGCTGGTCAGCGCCGTCCTCCAGGAGGGCTCGCTGATCGACGACATCTCCGTCCGCGAGACGCTGGAGATGATCTCCTCCCTCTACAAGAAGCCGCTGCCCCTCGACGAGGTGCTGCGCCGCGCCAACATCGAGGACATCGTCGACCGCCGCGGCACCAAGCTCTCCGGCGGCCAGCGCCAGCGCGCCCGCTTCGCCTGCGCGCTCATCGGCAACCCGCAGCTCCTGGTGCTCGACGAGCCGACCTCCGCCATGGACGTCGGCAGCCGCCGCAAGTTCTGGGAGTCCATGCGGAAGTTCACCGACACCGGCCGCACCGTGGTCTTCGCGACCCACTACCTGGACGAGGCCGAGGAGTTCGCCGACCGCGTCGTCCTCATGCGCGGTGGCGAGATCGCCGCCGACGGCACCGTCGCCAAGATCCGTGCCCTCACCGCGGGCCGCGTGCTGCGCGCCTCGGTCCCCGACGCGAAGGAGGCGGACCTGCGCGCACTGCCCGGCGTGACCGCCGCCGCGCTGCGCCTGGGCCGTGTCGAACTGCACTGCGAGGACTCCGACAAGAGCCTGCGCGCCCTGCTCACCACCTACCCCGACGCGTACGACATCGAGATCAGCGCCAGCGGGCTGGAAGAGGCGTTCCTCTCGCTGACCGCCGCCGACGAGACGGACGTGCAGGAGGACGCCGCATGACCGGCTACCTGTCCATCGAGATCAAGCGGATGCTCCGCGGCCCGCGCTTCATCATCTTCGCGATCGTGCTGCCCGTGGGCCTCTACCTCATGGAGTGCATGCTCTACAAGAACCAGGTGATCCCGCACTCCAACGGCATCACGTACAGCGCCTGGCTGATGTGCAGCCTCGCCGCGTACAGCGCCTTCACCTCCTCCATGCACACCAGCGCCCGGGTCGCCCACGAGCGTTCCATCGGCTGGCACCGCCAGCTGCGGCTCACCCCGCTGCTGCCGCGCAACTACCTGCTCTCGAAGATCGTCGTCAGCATGATCGTGGCGCTGCCCGGCCCGCTCTTCGTGGCGCTCGCGGGCGCCACTCTCCAGGACGTGCACCTCTCCGTCGCCGGCTGGCTGCAGATCACCCTGGGCATCTGGATCGCCGCCCTGCCGTGCGCGGTGCTCGGCCTGGTCATCGGCCTGTACGTGGCCGTCGAGCAGCAGCAGATGTACCTCCAGGGCCTGGTGCTGCTGTTCGGGTTCCTCGGCGGACTGCTCCTGCCCACCACGGGATTCCCGGGCTGGCTGACCGCGGTCGTCAAGACCCTGCCGAGCTACTGGCTCGCCGACATCGGCCACGGTGCCCTGCTGCACGGCACCCGCACCCTCGTCGCCGCCCTGGTGCTCGCCGGCTGGACGGTCGTCCTGTCCGGGGCCGTCATCCTCAACTCCCGCCGTGAGGCCGCCAGGGCCTGATCGTCGCCCGGCCGCCGGCACCGGCGCCGTCAGCGGGGAAGCCTCCCGCCGACGGCGCCGGTGTCGTTTCCCGGCCGTTCCCCTCTCCCCACCCGAGCCACCGCCGAGCCGAGACGTGAGGTACTCCACGATGTTCCCCGCCCCCACCCAGAAGGGCACCGCCCCCTTCCGCGGCCACCGCACCTGGTACCGGGTCACCGGCGATCTGCACACCGGGCGCACCCCGCTCGTCGTCGCCCACGGCGGCCCCGGTTCCACCCACGACTACCTGCTGCGGATGACCGAACTCGCCGCGTCCACCGGCCGCCCGGTGATCCACTACGACCAGATCGGCAACGGCGGCTCCACCCGGCTGCCCGACCGCGGCGCCGACTTCTGGACCGTCGACCTCTTCCTCGACGAGCTGGACAACCTCCTCGCCCACCTCGGCATCGCCGACGACTACCTGCTGTTCGGCCAGTCCTGGGGCGGCATGCTGGGCGCGGAGCACGCCGTCCGCCGCCCGGCCGGGCTGCGCGGCCTCGTCATCGCCAACTCCCCGGCCTCCATGCCCCTGTGGCGCGCGGCGTGCGAGGGCCTCAAGGACGCGATGCCGCCGGTGCACCGCGACACCCTGCGCCGCCACGAGGCCACCGAGGACTTCGACCACCCGGACTACCAGCGCTCCGTGTACGCCTTCTACCAGCGCCATGTCTGCCGGGCGAACCCGCTGCCGCGCGAGGTCGCCGCCACGCTCCTGGAGCTGCAGAGCGACCCCACGGTCTACGGCACCATGAACGGCCCCAACGACTTCCACGTCATCGGCACCCTGAAGGACTGGACGGTCATCGACCGGCTGCCGGCCGTCGCCGTCCCGACCCTGATCATCTCGGGCGCGTACGACGAGGCCACCCCCGCCACCATCCAGCCGTTCCTCGACCACATCCCCGGCGCCCGCTGGGAGCTCTTCGAGCAGTCCAGCCACATGCCGCACGTCGAGGAGCCCGAGCGCTTCGACACCGTCATGAAGGCCTGGCTGGCCGAGGTCGGCTGACGAGCGGGGCGGCGCGGCCGGACCGGCCGCTGTCAGTCCCTCCGGGCACGATGGAGGGATGACCACTCTGCAGATCAGCATCGACTGTGCCGAACCCGCCGTGCTGGTCCCCTTCTGGGCGACCGCCCTGGGGTACCGCGAGGAGGAACCGCCCGCCGGGTTCGCGACCTGGCGGGCGTACTGGATCAGCATCGGGGTGCCCGAGGATGAGCTCGGCGACCCGTCCAACAGCTGCGCCGACTCGCTCGTCGACCCGACGGGCGCCGGGCCCCGCATCTTCTTCCAGGTCGTGCCGGAAGCCAAGACGATCAAGAACCGGCTGCATCTGGACCTGAAGGTCGGCGGCGGCCGGGACGTACCGCTGGAGACCCGTACCGCCCGTGTGAACGCCGAGGCCGAACGGCTGGTGGCCGCCGGCGCCACGAAGGTCCGCGTCCTGTCGCAGGACGGCCTGGACCACTACGGGGTCACCCTCCAGGACCCCGAGGGCAACGAGTTCTGCGTCGCGTAGGCAAGAAAGAGGGGCTCGTACCGGATGGATCAGCCGGTACGAGCCCCTCCGTCGTGCTTCCTGCGGCCCGCTACGCCTTCTCGCCCGAGATGTACGCGCTGAGCTTCTCCGGGGTCGGGTGAGCGAACAGGTCGGCCAGCCGGATCTTCACCTGGATACCGGTGGTGCGCTTGACGCGCTGCAGCAGCTGGACGGCGAGCAGCGAGTGGCCGCCGCTGGTGAAGAAGCCGGAATCCGCGTCCAGGTCCTCGCGCTTGAGGAACTGCTTCCACAGCGCGATCAGCGCACGGGTCAGCTCGGTGGTGTCCACCGGCTCCGGCGCGGCCTCGGTGCGCAGCAGCTCCTCGGCACGCAGCCGCAGGCCTTGCAGGTCAGGGGCGCCGTTCACGGTCGGAAGCCCCTCGGTGACGATGATGCGGGCCGGCTCCGCCGGGCCGGGAAGGTCGGTGCGCACCTGCTTCCAGAGCTGGTCCAGCAGGCCGGGACCGGCCTCGATGCCGGCGGTGGCGACGAAGGAAACGAGGACCCCGCCCGCGGCGACGGTCACGGCGGCGTCGACGGCGGGGTGCGCGAGCAGTGCGGCGTCGACGTCCTCCAGGCCGAACGCGAGTCCCTGCACGGTCACCCGGCGGTCCAGCCGGCCGAGGATCTCGATCCGGCCGTCGGGAAGCCAGCGGGCCACGTCACCGGTGCGGGTGACCGCCTCGTCGGCGAGGCAGAGCTCGCCGCGGACGCCCACCGGCAGCTCCGTCCCGTCGGGGGCGGCCACGAAGGCCCGGGTCAGGGCCGAACTGTCGGACTTGGCGGCGAGCTTCGCGTAGCCGGAGAACGGTGCGACGGACGGGCCGAGCAGGGCCTCGGGCAGGCCGTCCCGGTGGCCGGCCAGGACCGCGGCGTGGTCGGCCGCGCTCCAGCCGGAGATCTCCCCGATCGGCCGGTCCAGCTGGTCGCCGAGGGTGCACAGCAGGGCGTCGTAGCGGGCGAGCAGCAGCTCCACGTCCGCCGGGGTGAAGACCTGGGTACGGAACACGGCGCGGATCGTGGTCTTCGCCGCCTCGGGCTCCGGCATGAAGAAGAACTCCAGGTCGAACTTGCTGAAGCCGTTCTCCACCCCACGGATCCTGGCCGGGTGCCCGGCCACCTCGAACGTTCCCGAGGTGCCGCCCGGCACGTAGTTGAACAGGTGGTTGAAGAGCGAGTTCCGCCAGGAGGAGGAGCCGCCGTCCCGCACCTCGTCCAGTACGGACTCGGCGGTCACGCCCGGCTCGCCGAGGCTCTCCAGGAACACCGCGCGGGCCCGGTTCACCAGCCGCTTGAACGGCTGGACCGGGTCCATCCGCACCCGCAGCGGCAGCACGTTGACGTGATAGCCGATGGCGCCCTCGTGGCCGGGCGGCCGCACGCTGACGGGTGAGCCGACGACGATGTCCGAGCCCGCGCCGTGCTGGGCGAGCAGCAGGTAGTACGCGGCCAGCAGGATCACGGCCTCCGGCGCGCGCAGCTCGCGCTGCAGGCGGCCGACCACGGCGAGGGCGTCGTCCGACAGCAGGTACTGCAGGGTCTCGCCCGCCAGGTTCGGGGTGGCCGAGGCCGGATTCCCGTACCAGAGGCCGTCGTCCGCGCCGCGGAAACCGCGGAGCTGGTCGCGCCAGAAGTCGACGCTCTCCTCGGACGGCTCCGCCTCGACGACCGCGGCGACCGGGTCGGTCGCGTACGTGTCGGGCGCCTGATAGGCGCTGATCAGCTCACCGAGCAGCGTGACGGTCGACATCGCGTCGAAGACGAGGTGGTGGAGCGCGACGCTCACCACATCGCCGGCGCCGCCCGCCCGCCGGAAGCGCGCCGCCCTGACGAGCGGGCTCCCGTCCAGGGCGAACGGCTCCGCGACGAACGCCTCGACGGCGGCCTGGAGAGCGTCCTCGGCGGCTTCCGTCTCGGTGACGTCGATCGAGGTGACGTCGACCGAGGTGATCGCGTCGGCCGCCAGCACCTCCTTGGTGAGGTCGGTCTCGGAGGTGCGGAAGACGGTGCGCAGGATGTCGTACTTGCGCACCACCAGGGTCAGCGCCCGGGACAGCGCCGCGGAGTCGATCTCACCCTCCACGTCGAAGGTCAGGGACAGGTTGTTGACGCCCGATCCCGGTACCAGCCGCTCCAGCAGCCAAAGGTCCGTCTCCTTACGGGTGGCCGCTGTCGGCGCGGGGTCCTGAACAACCATGTCGGATCTCTCCTCATACGAGTCATGCGGGTCATACGGGGGTGCGCCGGCATCGGCGCCGGGCGGGTCAGTCGAGAGGTTCGAACTCGCTGTCGAGAATGTCGAAGAGCTGGTCCGCGTCGGCCGAGGCCAGTTCGGCCTCGTCCGCCGCGGCGGACGCCGCCGCCTCCGCGGCTCCGGCGCGCAGTGCGGTCCAGCGGGCCACCAGGGCCCGCAGGCTGTCGGTGACCCGGGTGTGGTCCTGCTCGTCCACGTCGCCGTTGTCGGTCGTGGTGACCAGCCGGTCCTCCAGGTCCGCCAGTTCGGCCTCCAGGGCCCGCAGCGCCGCCGGGCCCGAGGGCGCCGGTGCCAGCTGCTCGCGGATGTACTCGGCGAGGGCCTCGGAGGTCGGGTAGTCGAAGATCAGCGTCGCGGGAAGGCGCAGCCCGGTCGCCGGCGTGAGCCGGTTGCGGAACTCGACGGCGGCGAGCGAGTCGAAGCCCAGCCCGCCGAAGCCGCGTGCCGGATCGACGGCGTCCACTCCCGAGTGCCCGAGCACGGCGGCCACCTGGGACCGCACGAGGTCCAGCACCACCGGCGTACGTTCCGCCGGCGGCAGCTTGAGCAGCCGGTCCTTCAGGCTTTCCGCGGCACCCGCTGCGGCCGCTACGGTGCCGCGCCGTGCCGCGGGTGCCCTGACGAGCCCCCGCAGGATGGCCGGCAGGCCCTGGCTCCCGGCCCGCGCCTCCAGCGCCGCCGTGGAGAAGGGCACCGGCAGCAGATGGGCCTTCCCGCCGATCAGCGCCGCGTCGAACAGCGCGAGACCCGCCTCGCGCCCCAGCGCCAACGCACCGCCGCGCGCAACCCTGTCGACATCCGCCTGCGTCAGATCCGCCCCCATGCCGCCCGATTCGGGAGCCCACAGGCCCCAGGCGAGCGAGGTCGCGGCCAGGTTGTGCGTACGGCGGTGGGTGGCGAGGGCGTCGAGATAGGCGTTGGCGGCGGCGTAGTTGGCCTGGCCGGTGCCGTCGAAGGTGGCGGCCGTCGACGAGAAGAGCACGAACGCGTCGAGGGTGAGGTGCGCGGTCAGCTCGTGCAGATGACGCGCGGCCTCGGCCTTCGGGCCGAACACCGTGCCCACCTGGCCGGGAGTGAGGGACTCGACGGTCCCGTCGTCCACGACACCCGCGGTGTGGATCACCGCACTCAACGGCACATCGGCGAGGAGTTCCGCGAGGGCGTCCCGGTCGGAGACGTCGCAGGCGGCGATGGTGACGGTGGCGCCGGCTTGGGTGAGTTCGGCCGCGAGTTCGGCTGCGCCGGGGGCGTTCTGTCCGCGCCTGCTGGTGAGCAGGAGGTCGCGGACGCCGTGTTCAGTGACCAGGTGGCGGGCGGTGAGCGCGCCCAGACCGCCGGTGCCGCCGGTGATCAGGACGGTGCCGTCCGTGCGCCAAGGGGTCGCCTCGGCGGACGGTGCCGTACGGGCCAGCCGCGGTGCGTACAACTGGGAGTTGCGGACGGCCAGTTCCGGCTCGTCGGACGCGAGGACGGTGGCGGGTATCTGACCGGTACCGGCCTCCGCGTCGGTGTCGACGAGGACGATCCGGTCCGGGTGCTCCGCCTGCGCGGCCCTGACCAGCCCGTGCACGGCGGCCTGCGCGAGATCGGTGACGTCCTCCCCGGGAAGCGCGGGGACCGCGCCCCGGGTGACGACGACGAGCCTGGCGTCCGAACCGGCGGGGGACTCGTCGGCCAGCCATGTCTGCACCTGCGCGAGAACGTCGATGACCGTGGACCGGGCATCGGCCCGTGACACGACGCGCAGCAGCGCGCTCTCGTCGAGGGCGGTCGTGTTCTCCGCTGCCGTAGCCGCCGGATCCGCGTCCACCGCGGACCACTGGATCTCGTACAGATCCCGGGCCTGGGCGGCTTGGGCCGCCGCCAACTCGCTCGTGTTCACCGGACGCAGGGCGAGCATCCCGACGGAGGCGACCGGAGCACCCTGCGCGTCGGCCAGGTGCAGGGCATAGCCCGATCCCGCCGGGGAGATCCGCACGCGAAGCGCGGAGGCGCCGGTCGCGTACAGCGCGACGTCGGACCAGGCGAACGGCAGTTCGGCCACTCCGCTGTCGGCCCCGGAGAACCCGATGCCGTGCAGCGCCGCGTCGAGCAGCGCCGGATGCAGCCCGAACCCGTTGGTGTCGATGCCCTCCGGCAACGCGACCTCGGCGAAGACCTCGTCACCGAGCTTCCAGGCGGCGCGCAGCCCCTGGAACACGGGCCCGTACTCCAGGCCGCTCGCGGCCATCGTCCCGTACAGCTCGTCGACCGCCACCGACTCGGCCCCGGCCGGCGGCCACTGCACCAGGTCGAAACCGGGCTCGGCGGCGTGCGAGGTGAGCAGCCCGTCCGCGTGCCGCGTCCAGGGCTCGTCCTCCGCCGCGCCTTCGGGGCGCGAGAACACCGACAGCGTCCGCTCCTCCGCCCCGCCGATCCTGACCCGCAGATGGATGGCACCGGTCTGCGGAACGACGACGGGTGCGGAGAGGGTGAGCTCCTGCAGCGTGCTGGTGTGGGTGTGGTCGCCGGTGTGGATGGCGAGGTCGGCGAGCGCGGCGCCGGGGACGATGACGGTGCCGTTGACGGCGTGGTCCGCGAGCCACGGGTGGGTGGCCAGCGAGAGCCGCCCGGTGAAGAGCAGCCCGTCGGTGTCGGGGAGGGTGATCGCCGCCGTGAGGAGCGGGTGGGTGGTGGTGCCCTGGCCGAGCCCGGAGGGGTCGCCGGTGGAGACCGTGCTGTCGGCGAGCCAGTAGTGCTGGTGCTGGAAGGCGTAGGTGGGGAGGTCGACGGGGGTGTGGCCGGTGCCGAAGAGGGCCGGCCAGTCGACCGTGACGCCCCGGGTGTGGAGGGTTGCGAGGGAGGTGACGAAGACCTGGGCTTCGTCGTGGTCGCGGCGGAGGGCGGGGATGAGGGTGGTGGTGTCGGTGGCGGATTCGGCCGCCATCGCGGTCAGGACGGCGTCGGGGCCGAGCTCCAGGAGGGTGCTGACGCCTTGGTCCTGGAGGGTGGTGACGGCGTCGGCGAAGCGGACGGCTTCGCGGACGTGGCGGACCCAGTAGGCGGGGTCGGTGAGTTCTTCGGTGGTGGCGGGTTGTCCGGTGAGGGTGGAGACGATCGGGATGGACGGTGCGGTGTAGGTGAGGCCTGCTGCGATGGTGCCGAACTCTTCGAGCATCGGCTCCATGTGGAGGGAGTGGAAGGCGTGGCTGACGGTGAGGCGCTTGGTCTTGCGACCCGTCGCGTCGAAGTGCGCGATGACGGCTGCCACGGCGTCTTCATCACCGGAGACGACGATGGAGGTGGGCCCGTTGACGGCCGCGATCCCCACCCTGTCGGTGAGCTGCGGCAGGACTTCGGCCTCGGTGGCCTGGATCGCCGCCATCGCACCACCGGCGGGCAGTTGCTGCATCAGCCGGCCACGAGCCGCAACCAGCAGCGCCGCGTCCTCCAGCGACCAGACCCCTGCCACATGGGCTGCCGCGAGCTCGCCGATGGAGTGACCCGCGAGAACCTGCGGCCGGACCCCGAAGGACTCCAGCAGCCGGAAGAGCGCGACCTCCAGCGCGAACAGAGCCGGCTGCGTAAAGCCCGTCTCGTTCAACCGGCCGTCGTCCCCGAACAGCACATCCAGCAGCGGCAGTTCCAGTCGGTCGCCGAACGCGGCCACCACGTCGTCCAGCGCTGAGGCGAAGACGGGGAAGGCGGCGTAGAGCTCGCGTCCCATCCCCGCGCGCTGGCTGCCCTGCCCGGTGAAGAGGAATCCCACCTGTCCGGAACCGGCAGTTCCGGACACCGTTCCAGCCGCGGTGCCGCCTTCGGCGAGGGTGGTCAGTCCGGCCAGCAGGCCGTCGCGGTCGGCGGCGACGACGCCCGCGCGGTGGGTGAAGGCCGCGCGCGTGGTGGCCAAGGCGGATCCGATCGCCGCCGGATCCAGTTCCGGATCGGCGAGGACGAAGTCACGGAGCCGGGCGGCCTGGGCCTGGACGGCGTCGGGCGTCTTGCCGGACAGCACCCACGGCACCACCGGCAGGTCGACAGCGGCACCTTCGGCCGCGAGGGCCTCTGCGGGGGCTTCTTCCACGATGACGTGGGCGTTCGTTCCGCTGATGCCGAAGGACGAGACACCCGCACGGCGCGGACGCTCCCGCACCGGCCACGGCTGCGCCTCCGTCAACAGCTCGACGGAACCCGCCGACCAGTCCACGTGCGAACTTGGAGCATCGACGCCCAGTGTGCGCGGCAGCTCCTCGTGCCGCATCGCCAGCACCATCTTGATGATGCCCGCGACACCGGCGGCAGCCTGCGTGTGCCCGAGGTTCGACTTCACCGAACCCAGCCACAGCGGCTGACCGTCCGCCCGCTCCTGCCCGTACGTCGCCAGCAGCGCCTGCGCCTCGATCGGGTCGCCCAGGCGGGTGCCCGTGCCGTGGCCCTCGACCACGTCGACGTCATCCGTGGTGAGCGAACCGGCGGCGAGGGCCTGCCGGATGACGCGCTGCTGGGCGGGGCCGTTGGGGGCGGTCAGCTGGCTGCTGGCGCCGTCCTGGTTGATCGCGCTGCCGCGGACGACGGCCAGGACGCGATGGCCGTTGCGCCGCGCGTCGCTGAGCTTCTCCAGGACGAGGACGCCGACCCCTTCGCCCCAGCCGGTACCGTCCGCCGCCTCCGCGAACGGCTTGCAGCGGCCGTCGGCGGCGAGGCCGCGCTGGCGGCTGAAGTCGACAAAGGTGTCCGGGGTGGTCATCACGGTGACGCCGCCGGCCAGCGCGAGCGAGCACTCGCCGGCGCGCAGCGCCTGGCCGGCCAGGTGGACGGCGACGAGGGAGGACGAGCAGGCGGTGTCGACTGTCAGCGCGGGGCCTTCCAGGCCCAGGGCGTACGAGACCCGGCCGGAGACGACGCTGCCGAGGCCGCCGTTGCCGAGGTAGCCCGCGAGCTCCTCGGGTACGTCACGGAGGCGGGGCGCGAAATCGTGGTACATGACGCCCGCGAACACCCCTGTTGCCGTGCCCTGCAGGCTCTCCGGGTCGATACCGGCCCGCTCGAACGCCTCCCACGACGCCTCCAGCAGCAGGCGCTGCTGGGGGTCGGTGGCCAGGGCCTCGCGCGGGCTGATGCCGAAGAAGTCCGCGTCGAACCGGCCCGCGTCGTCGAGGAACGCGCCTTCCTTGGAGTACGTCTTGCCGATGGCGTTCGGGTCGGGGTCATAGGCGTCGTACCAGCTCGGGCCGCGGTCCTCGGGGAAGTCCGCGACGGCGTCCCGGCCCGCGGCGAGCAGGTCCCACAGCCCTTCGGGACTGCGCACCCCGCCCGGGAAGCGGCAGGACATGCCGACGATCGCGATCGGGTCGTCGTCCGTGGACTGCCGGGCCGCGACAACGGCGGCGGCAGCGGAGGACGTGGCTCCGGCCGTCCCGTCGCCGACGAGCTTCTCCCGCAGGTAGCGGGCGAGCGTGGTCGCGTTCGGGTAGTCGAAGGTGAGGGTCGCGGGCAGCCGCAGGCCAGTGGCGGTGCCGAGCCGGTTGCGGAGTTCGACGGCCGCGAGGGAGTCGAAGCCCAGGGTGCCGAAACCGCGCGCCGGATCGACCGCGTCCGGGCCGGAGTGACCGAGAGCGGCCGCTACCTGCGTACGGACGAGGGAGAGCAGGAAGCGCTCCTGCTCCGCCGCCGGCAGCCGGCCGAGCTGCTCCTCCAATGAGTCGCCGCCCGCGGACCCCGAGGCGGCGGCGAGCCGGGCCGGGGTACGGACCAGACCGCGCAGCAGCGCGGGTACACCGTCGGCAGCCGCCCGGCGCCCGAGCGCGCCGGACTCCAGCCGCAGCGCCAGGACGTGGGCGTACTCCCCGCCCCAGGCCGCGTCGAACATCGCCAGACCTGAGGCGGCACTGTGCGCCGGGGTCCCGGCACGTGCGGCCCGCTCCACGTCCTTGGCCGAGAGTCCTGCGCCCATTCCGCCGGTTTCGGGTGCCCATAGGCCCCAGCCGAGGGAGGTGGCGGGGAGTCCTTGGGTGCGGCGGTGGGTGGCGAGGGCGTCGAGGTAGGCGTTGGCTGCGGCGTAGTTGCCCTGTCCGGTGCCGTCGAACGTGGCGGCAGCGGAGGAGAACAGCACGAACGCGTCGAGAGTCAGGTGCGCGGTCAGTTCGTGCAGGTGACGGGCGGCATCCGCCTTGGGTGCCAGGACCTCCGTCAGGTGCTGCGGGGTGAGCGCGGCGAACGTCGCGTCACGCAGCACACCGGCGGTGTGGATCACGGCGGTCAGGGTGACCCCGTCCAGAAGCGCTGCGAGCGCGTCCCGGTCCGACACGTCGCACGCGGCGATCTTCACCGTCGCACCCAACGCGGTCAGTTCTGCGGTGAGTTCGGTGGCGCCGGGGGCGTCGGGGCCGCGGCGGCTGGTCAGCAGCAGGTCACGGATCCCGTACGCGGTGACCAGGTGGCGGGCCAGCAGGGCGCCCAGGCCACCGGTACCACCGGTGATCAGCACCGTGCCATCCGAACGCCACACCACCGGGGCGACCCCAGCGGCCGGAGCAATGCGGGCCAGGCGCGGGACGAGGATCTCCCCGCCACGAAGCGCCAGCTCAGGCTCACCCGAGACCAGCACACCCTCCGGGATCTCGTCAGTGTCGGAGTCCAACAGGACAATGCGGTCAGGGTGCTCGGACTGCGCGGAACGGATCAGACCCCACACCGCCGCCTGACCCAGCTCCGCAACATCCTCACCCGGCAGAACAGCCACCGCACCCCGCGTCACCACCACCAAACGGCGGTCGTCGTCGAGGGCCAACAGCGTTTGCAGTTCGGTGAGTACGGCCGTCAGTGCCTCGATCGGCTCGACCCGCGCGGGCACGCGCACCAGCACCGTCTCGCCGGTGGATTCCGTTCCGCCGGCCCGGGGTGCGGACCACTCCACGTGGTAGAGGTCCCGCCCGCCCGTGGACTGGGAGACCTTCAACTCGGCGGCCACGACCGACCGCAGCACCAGCGCGCCGACATCGGCGACCGGACCGCCCTGAACGTCGGACAGGTGGAGCGAGTAGCCGGAGCCGGCCGGGGTGACGCGGACCCGGAGGGCGGTCGCGCCGGAGGCGTGCAGGACGACGTCGGTCCAGGCGAACGGGAGCTCGGCGTTCTCGCTGGGGCGGTCGATGCCGATGGCGTGCAGGGCGGCGTCGAGCAGGGCGGGGTGCAGGGCGTAGCCGGTGGCGTCGACACCTTCGGGCAGGACGACCTCCGCGAAGACCTCCTCGCCCAGCCGCCAGGCGGCGCGCAGGCCCTGGAAGGACGGGCCGTAGCCGTATCCCTGGTCGCGCATCCGGTCGTAGGCGCCCTCGACCTCGATGGTCTTGGCTCCGGCGGGCGGCCATGCGCTGTCGGCCGCCGGGATGACGGCAGCCGTGTCCTCGGACCGCAGCAGGCCTTCGGCATGCCGCGTCCAGAGCGAGTCGTCGGCGCCGGAGGGACGGGAGAAAATGCCCAGCGGCCGCTTGCCGTCCTGACCGGGTTCCTCCACGACCAGCTGGAATTCGACCGCGCCGGAACCGTCGAGCAGCAGCGGCGCCTGGAGCGTCAGCTCCTCCAGTACGGGGCAGCCGACGCGGTCGCCGGCCTGGACGGCCAGTTCGACGAAGCCGGTGCCGGGGAGCAGCGCGGTGTCGCCCACCGCGTGGTCCGCGAGCCAGGGGTGCGTCTGCAGCGACAGCCGGCCGGTGAGCACCAGCCGGTCGGAGCCCGCCACCGCGACGACAGCGCCGAGCAGCGGATGCGGGGTGGCCTCGATCCCGAGGGCCGAGGGGTCGGCGGAGCCCGACACGTCGTCCAGCCAGTAGCGCTCCCGCTGGAAGGCGTAGGTGGGCAGATCCAGCAGCGGGGTGGTGGCACCCGTGCCGAAGAAGGCCCGCCAGTCGACCTCCGTGCCCTGCGTGTGCAGGTCGACGACGGACGACACGAGGGCCAGCGCCTCGTCCTGGCCGCGGCGCTGCGTGGCGATGAGGACGGCGTCGGTGGCGCTCTCTGCACCCATGGCGGTGAGCACCGCGTCCGGGCCGAGTTCCAGGAATGTGGTGACGCCCTGGCCCTCAAGGGTGGTGACGGCGTCGGCGAAGCGCACGGCCTCGCGCACGTGCCGGACCCAGTACTCGGGGTCGGTCAGCTCATCGGTGGTCGCGGCCTGCCCGGTCAGCGTCGACACGATCGGGATGGACGGTGCCGAATACTCCAGGATGTAGGCGAAGCGCCGGAACTCGTCGAGCATCGCCTCCATGTGGACGGAGTGGAAGGCGTGGCTGACGGTCAGCCGCTTGGTCTTCCGTCCGATGCCGTCGAAGTGCGCGATCACGGCGGCCACGGCGTCTTCGTCGCCGGAGACGACGACGGATGTCGGGCCGTTGACGGCCGCGATGCCCACCTTCTCGGTGAGCTGCGGCAGGACCTCGGCCTCGGTGGCCTGGATCGCCGCCATCGCACCACCGGCGGGAAGTTGCTGCATCAGACGGCCACGAGCCGCGACGAGCAGCGCCGCATCCTCCAGCGACCAGACACCCGCCACGTGCGCTGCAGCCAACTCCCCGATGGAGTGGCCCGCCAGCACCTGCGGACGGATGCCCCACGACGTGAGCAGCCGGAACAGTGCGACTTCCAGCGCGAAGAGCGCGGGCTGGGTGCAGCCCGTCTCGTTCAGCCGGCTGTCGTCCGCAAAAAGGACATCCAGCAGCGGACGGTCCAGGTGCTCGTCGAACGCTTCCGCGACGGCGTCCAGCGCCTCCGCGAACACCGGGAACGCGGCGTAGAGCTCACGCCCCATCCCCGCCCGCTGGCTGCCCTGCCCCGTGAAGAGGAACGCCAGATCGCCGGTGCCGGCCACAGTCGTCTTGGCCTCGCCGTCAACGACCGCGTCCAGAGCGGTCAGCAAGCCTTCACGGTCCGCCGCCACCACACCCGCACGATGCGCGAAGCCCGCACGCGTGGTCGCCAGCGCCGAACCGATCACCGCCGGATCCAGACTCGCATCGGCCAGCACGAACTCCCGCAACCGGGCCGCCTGAGCCTTCAACGCCTCCGGCGTCTTGCCCGACAGCACCCACGGCACCACCGGCAGCTCAACCGAAGCAACCGCATCCGTCACGACCTCGGCCGGAGCCTCCTCCACGATCACATGCGCGTTCGTCCCACTGATCCCGAACGACGACACACCCGCACGACGCGGACGCTCCCGCACCGGCCACGGCCGCGCCTCCGTCAACAGCTCGACAGACCCCGCCGACCAGTCCACATGCGGTGTCGGTGTATCGACATTGAGGGTGGGCGGCAGCGTCTCGTGCCGCATCGCCTGCACCATCTTGATGATCCCCGCGACGCCCGCGGCGGCGGCCGTGTGGCCGATGTTGGACTTCACCGAGCCCAGCCACAGCGGGTGGTCGGCGTCGTGGCCCTGCCCGTACGTGGCGATCAGGGCCTGGGCCTCGATGGGGTCGCCGAGCTTCGTTCCGGTGCCGTGCGCCTCGACGGCGTCCACGTCGGCGGCGGTGAGCCCGCCGCTCACCAGGGCCTGCTGGATGAGGCGCTGCTGGGACGGGCCGTTGGGGGCGGTGAGACCGTTGCTCGCGCCGTCCTGGTTGATCGCGCTGCTGCGCACGACCGCCAGCACCCGGTGGCCGTTGCGGCGCGCGTCGGAGAGCCGTTCGACGACGAGGACGCCGACGCCCTCGCCCCAGCACGTTCCGTCGGCGGCCTCGGAGAACGGCTTGCAGTGTCCGTCCGGCGCGAGTCCGCGCTGCCGGCTGAACGCGGTGAAGGCGCCGGGGCTGGACATCACGGCGACGCCGCTCGCGAGCGCGAGCGAGCACTCGCCGGCGCGCAGCGACTGGACCGCGAGGTGCAGGGCGACGAGCGACGCGGAGCAGGCGGTGTCGACCGTCAGCGTCGGGCCTTCCAGGCCCAGGGTGTAAGCGACGCGCCCCGAGATGACGCTGGTGGCGCTGCCGGTGAGCAGATAGCCCTCGTAGCCCTCGGGCGCCTGGTGCAGCCGGGGCCCGTACTCCTGCGGTTCGGCCCCGACGAAGACGCCGGTCGCCGATCCCCGCAGCCCGGCCGGGTCGATGCCGGCCCGCTCGAACGCCTCCCAGGAGGTCTCCAGGGTGAGGCGCTGCTGCGGGTCCATGGAGGCGGCCTCGCGCGGGCTGATGCCGAAGAAGTCGGCGTCGAACTCGGCCGCTCCGTAAAGGAAACCGCCTTCCCGCGTGTACGTCTTGCCAGGCGCGTCCGGATCCGGGTCGTAGAGGCCCTCCACGTCCCAGCCGCGGTCGGTGGGCAGTGTGCCGATGGCGTCCCGGCCCGACACCACCAGGTCCCACAGCTGTTCGGGCGAGCTGATGCCGCCCGGGTAGCGGCACGCCATCCCGACGATCGCGATCGGCTCGTCGAAACCGGAGCCGGAAGCCGAGCCCACAGCAGGGTCGGCCTGACGCGAAGCGACCTCGCCCGCCGTACGGCCGTCGAACCGGACGCCGAAGATCTCCCACATCAGCTGCCTGGCCAGCGCGGTCGGCGTCGGGTGGTCGAAGGCGATGGTGATCGGCAGGTCGAGACCCGTCGCGTCGCTGAGCCGGCGGTGCAGATCGACGACGGCCAGCGAGTCGAAGCCGAGCTGCAGGAACGGCTGCGACAGGTCGAGAGGGAACTGCCCCTCCCGACCGGCCTTGCGCAGCGCCGCTTCCGCCTCCCTTCGGACCACCGCGAGAAGGCGTCGGTACTGCTCCGCCTCGGCCAGGCCGGCCAGTGCGGCCAGATCGACCAGCTCGGCCCGGTCGGCCGGATCGACGGCGGAGCCGTCTGCGATGGACTCGTGGGATGCGGACTCGCTCATCACTGAACTCCAGTGTCGATTTCTGCGCGGGAAGAGATCAGGCGCGATGCCGACGTCACTTCACCGGCTCTGAGCAGGATTTCGGCCGGCGCGGGACGGCCGAGGAACAGCAGCAGGCTCGCGGTGGGCCCGTACGCGCCCACGTTGGGTACGGCGATCACGTCGCCGGGCCGGGGGAGGGGCATGCGGGCGGACCGGGAGAGCAGGTCACCGGGGGTGCACAGCGGCCCGGCGAGGGTCACGACGGTCTCCTCCGCCGCTTCGCCGCCGCCGTCCCGCCGGCCGGCCTTGGGCTCGACCGAGAGCGGCAGCAGCCGCCCCAGACCGGCCATGCCGCCGAGGGTGTTGATGCCCGCGTCCAGCACCGCGAAGGTCCGGCCGCGGCTCTGCTTGACGTTGGTGACCGTGGTCAGCAGCCGGCCGCTGTCGCCGACCAGATAGCGCCCCGACTCGCAGGCGATCTCCGGAACGCCCTGCCGCCACCGCGGGAAGTGCTCGTCGAGGGTCTCCTCCAGTGCGGCGCGCAGATTCCCGTAGACGGGCCGGCTCCCGGGCACCGAGTACGGGGCGGCGAAGCCCCCGCCGATGTCCAACAGGCTCAGTGGCGTGCCGAGTTCGGCCTCCAGGCGGGCCGCTCCGCGGATGGTCTCCTGGAACTCGGCGATGAGACTCGCCTCGTCCTTGGAGTTGCTGAGGGGGAAGAAGTGCGCGCCCGCGACACGGATCCCCTCCACCGCGCGGATCTCCGGCAGCAGGTCGGAGAGACCTTCCGCGTCGAAGCCGAACTGGGAGGGCGTACCGGTCATCCGGATGCTGGTGGTGGCCGCGGCCGCCGCGCTGTTGACGCGGATCAGGGCGTCGGCGGTGGTGCCGTGGAGTACCGCCTGCGCGCCCAGTCGTTGCAGGTCGCCGAGCGACTCGACGGAGAAGGTGCGGACGCCCGCGGTCAGCGCGACGGAGATCTCCTCCGCCGTCTTGCCGGGACCGGAGTAGAGGATCCGGTCGGCGCGGTGACCGGCTTCGAGCGCGGACGCCAGCTCGCCGGTCGAGCACACCTCGGCGCGGCACGCCCCGTCGCCCTCGCCGAGGGCACGGACCAGCCCGGGGTGCGGGTTGGCCTTCAGGGAGTAGAAGAGGGTGAACTGCTCCGGCAGGGCGGCCCGCAGATCGTCGCGGGCGGCGATGACCCGGTCCAGGTCGTAGACGTAGAGCGGTGATCCGTAGCGCGCGACCAGCACCTCGTCCGTCACAACCGCCGTGGCCTCGGTGATGGTCATCCGGCGGCCAGCTCTTCCGCCACGAGCAGCGCCTCGAGCTGCTGCTTGGCGTTCTTGCCGTTGGCGGTCAGCGGGAAGTCGTCGATGACCTTGCACAGCGACGGGACCTTGACGGCCTCGAGCCGCTGCGCCAGCTCGCGCAGCACGGTCTGCGGCGGCAGGTCGGCGGCGACGAACAGCAGCAGGTCGCGGTCGGCGGTCGGCTTGAGGGCCGCGGCGTTCCGCACCCCCGGGATGTCCATGGCGGCGGCTTCGATCTCGATCGTGCTGACCCGCATGCCCTTGCGCTTGAACATGTCGTCGCGGCGGCCCTCGAAGTACAGATAGCCGTCCGCGTCCAGCGAGCCGTAGTCACCGGTGTGCAGGCGGGTGACGCCCGTCTCCGGGTCGGTGCGGAAGGTGCGGGCGGTGATCTCGGGCAGCCGCCAGTAGCCGGCCATGACGTTCGGTCCGGTGACGGTGATCTCGCCGCTGCCGCCGGCCGGGACCTCGTTTCCCTCCTCGTCGAGGATGGTCACCTGGGTGCCCGGGAGCGGGCGGCCGGACGAGCCGGGCCGCGTACGGTCCTCGTCGGGCGGCATGACGGTGATCCGCTTGCACTCGGAGATGCCGTACATCCGGACGACGCGGGCGTCGGGGAAGCAGCGCCACAGCCCGTCGATGATCCGCTGCTCCAGCGCGGCGCCGGTGCTGGTGAACATCCGCAGCTTGGTCGGGCGCGGGTCGCGCTCGGCGAGCCGGATCAGCGGGCCGCCGAGCGAGGGGACGAGCGGCAGGATGGTCGCGCCGGTCTCGCGGATCAGGATGTGCAGCTTGGGGTCGGCCTCCCCGTCGGCGAGGACGAGTTCGGCGCCGGACAGGCAGGTCAGCAGCACCTGGAACAGGCCGTAGTCGAAGGAGAGCGGGACGCGGCAGAAGACGACGTCGTCCCCGCGGTAGCCGAGCACCTGGTTGATGGCGTCGGCGGCGAAGGACATCTGCGCGTGCGGGCAGACGATGCCCTTCGGGGTGGCGGTGCTGCCCGAGGTGTAGATGAGGACGGCGGGGGAGTCGACCGACGTCGCCTCGGACGTGACGCGCACCTCCGTGTCGGTGGCGGCGGCCCAGAGGGCGCCCACTTCGTGCACGGGCACCTCCGTCAGCGCCTGGACACCCTCGGCCAGGCCGTCCACGACCACGACCACGCGGGGCTCGCAGTTGGCGATGACGGCCTTGAGGTGGAACTCCTTCATCTCCGCGCTGATCGGCACGAGGGCCGCCCCGACGCGGGAGGCGGCGTAGAGCAGTGCCACCATCTCGCGGACGTTCGGCAGCCGGACGACGATACGGTCGCCCGGGCCCACCCCCTGCTCGCGCAGCCAGCCGGCCACGGTGTGGCTCTGCTGGACCAGGTTCTCCCAGGTCCAGGCGTCCCTGGAGTCGCGTACGGCGATGTTCCGGGGCCGCAGGGCCGCCGTCGTGTCCAGCAGTTCGTGCAGCAGCCGCCGGGTGTCGGCGGCGCGGTCGGTGTGGTCGCTCACGGTGTCCACGGTGGTCACGGTCATCTCCTTGTCAGCTGCGAATCCGGCCGCGGTCCAGCAGCGCCTCGGCGCGGGACCTGAGAGTGGACCGGTCGATCTTCCGGTTGGGGTTCATCGGGAACTCCTCCAGGTGCTGGAAGAGCCGGGGGACCATCGCCTTCGGCAGGTCCGCGGTCAACCGGCGGGCCAGGTCGGCCGATGCGGCGGGCTCACCGGTGTAGAAGGTGACGAGCTCATGGCTGCCGCCGACGGCCGCGGCCACCGTGACGGCGTCCTCGACCCCCGGCAGCCGGCGCACGCTGTGGCTGACCTCGGAGAGCTCCACCCGCCAGCCCTGCACCTGCACCTGGTCGTCGGCCCGCCCCACGTAGGCGATCTCGCCGTCCGGGTACCGGCGTACGCGGTCCCCGGTCCGGTACCAGCGCCGTCCGTCGTGCTCCAGGAAGCGGCCCTTGTCCTCGGCAGGGTCGAGGTAGCCGGAGAACATCTGCGGCCCGGTGATGCACAGTTCGCCCTCACCGGCCTCGCTCCCGCCACCGTCGGTTCCGGCGTCCACCGATCCGTCCGGGGCGAGCAGCAGCCGGCCGAGCGAGTCGTGCACCGGGCCGATCGGGACGACGCCGTTGACGTACCGCTCGTCCGGGGTCCCGGGCGACAGCCGGTGCGCGGTGACGGTGATCGTCAGCTCCGTCGGCCCGTACAGGTTCTCGACCACGGACTGCGGTGCGGCCCGCAGCCAGTCCTCCGCGTCCTGCCGGTGCAGCGGCTCGCCCGCGAACAGGCTCCAGCGCAGCCCGGGCAGCGCGCCCGGCGACAGGGCGCCGGTGCGGCGGGCCAGCGCGATGCCGCCGGGGGTCGAGAACCACACCGTCATCCGCTGCTCGGCCAGGAACTCCGGCAGGTCCCGGTACGCCTGCATCGGGATCGGGACGACACAGCCGCCCGCGCCCCAGGCGCAGAACAGGTCGAACATGGCGCAGTCGAAGGTCAGGTCGAAGGTCTGCGAGAACACGTCGTCGGGTCCGAAGCCGTACCGCGCGTCCAGCGTGCGGAAGTAGCTGTCGGCCGCGCGGTGGCTGGTGGGCACGCCCTTCGGGCGGCCGGTCGAGCCGGACGTGAACAGGATGTACGCGGTGTCCTCGGCGTCGGCCGGCAGCGGCGCCGCGAGGGCGGTCTCCCGCGGGGTGGCCGTGATGACGTCCGGGCGCGGTTCCGCGCCCGGGACGAGCACGAGCAGCGGGCCGTCCGCGGCGTCGCGGTCGTCCTGGTCCGCCGTCAGGACGTCGAGGGCGGCCAGTCCGCGCCGGTCGGTGATCACCGCGTCGACGCCGGCCGCCGTGAGGATCGAACGGTTGCGGGCGGCGGGGAAGTCCGGGTTGACCGGGACGGCCACGGCGCCCAGGTAGAGGGCGGCCAGCAGTCCGATATAGGCCTCAGGGGTCTTGGTGGCCAGGATGGCGACGACGCGCGGTCCTCCGGATCCAGCGGGAGCCGCGTTCCGGAGGGCACCCGCCCAGGCGAGGGCGCGCTCGTGGGCCTCGGTGTAGCTGACGTCCACGCCGCCGACCCGGAAGGCCGGGCGGTCGGGGGCGATCGCGAGGCCGCGCAGGAACCGGCCGTGCAGGGTGTGGTCGAGGGCGGCCGCCGTCGGTCCGGTGGATTCCGCCGCTGCGGTCGTCGATCCCGTCTCCGTGATGACGCTCATGTCAGACACCTGCCTTGGGACGCATCGCGTGCTTCGGATCGGCCAGGACGACGTCGAAGTTGCGCACCGCGCACTCGACCCGGCTGAACAGGGCGTCGGGGCCGGCCACCACGAGCCGCGTCACCCCGCGCCGGCCCAGCTCGGCGAGGACCGCCGGCCAGTCGACCGGCTTCACGAAGTGGTCCCGGAGCATCGTCCTGAGCCCCTCGGCGGTGTCGATGAGCCGGCCGTCCTGGTCGGCGAGCACCGGCAGATCGGGGTCGCGCAGCGGCAGGGCGTCGATGACCTCGACGGCGGCCCGGTCGCGCAGCCCGGTGAAGAGCGAGGAGTGCATCGGCGGGCGCATCGCGTACAGCGGCAGCGAACCGATCTTCCGCAACCGTCCGGTGAACGCCTCCAGATGCTCCTCGCGCAGCGAGATCATCTCGAAGCCCTTGTCCAGGCGGCAGGACAGGTCGTACCACTCGCCCCGCTCGTCCATCCCGGCGAGCAGCTCACGCAGCCCGTCGACGGGGGCCCGGACGAAGGACTGGGTGACCACGTCCCGGTGCTCGGTGGCGAAGTAGTCGGCGGTGCAACGGGCCAGCCGGGCCGTCATCACCACCGCGTCGGGGAAGTCCAGCGCACCGCAGAACGCCATCAGCGGCTTCTCGCCGAAGCTGGGTCCCGCGCAGATCTCGGCCTCGGCGCCCAGTTCGGCGCGAGCCCACTGGGCGAGCGCCGTGGAGGCAACCATGAAGGCGACCTGCGCCGCCTCCGAATAATCCTCGCCTGACTCGCGGAACCGGTCGAACACCGAGTAGCCCAGGGCCTCGTCGGCGATCGGCAGCAGATCGCGGGCAAAGGTATTCAGAAGCAGAAACCTGCCCAGGTCGGAGAAACGGGTGGGACCCATTCCTGGAAACACCATTGCCGTAGTCATCGCTGAAACCCGCCTTGTCGCGAACTGGCCTCGTCCGGTCTTTTCTACGGGCTGTCGCAAGGGGGAGTAACCCCTATGTCTCCCCGCCCGCGCCCCTTAGCAACACCCATACCGGACTGGGAATAGGGGTGGGCGGGCAGAGGGTAGGGGGTCGACGCTGTGGCACCTGCTTCGAAGCCACGGCTTCAATGAGGTTCAGGCTGTTTCCGAAATCGCTTCGATCGCCTGACCGAGTGGACCTGACCGAGTGGATGGGTGAACCGAACCATGACCATTGCCGAGGACATCACCTCGACCCGGCCGCAGACGCTGGCCCCGGTGACGGGACAGCTCCCGCCACCCCGCCAGGACCCGCGGTCCCGGGTCGCGCTGCTCAACCTGGTCAAACAGACGGTCAGGGACGGACCGGGCCCGCGTGCCACGGAGCAGCAGTGGGCCAAGGGCAAGCTGACCGTCCACGAGCGGCTGGAACTGCTCTTCGACGAGGGCACGTTCACCGAGATCGAACCGCTGCGCCGGCACCGTGCCACCGGCTTCGGCCTGGAGAACAAGCGCCCTTACACCGACGGTGTGGTGACCGGCTGGGGCGAGGTCATGGGCCGCACGGTCTTCGTCTACGCCCATGACTTCCGGATCTTCGGCGGCTCGCTGGGCGAGGCCCACGCCGAGAAGATCCACAAGGTGATGGACCTGGCCGAATCGGCCGGCGCCCCCCTGGTCAGCCTCAGCGACGGCGCGGGGGCCCGGATCCAGGAAGGCGTCACCGCGCTCGCCGGATACGGCGGCATCTTCCGCCGCAACGTCCGCTCGTCGGGGGTCATCCCGCAGATCAGCGTGATGCTCGGCCCGTGCGCGGGCGGCGCCACCTACTCGCCGGCGCTCACCGACTTCGTCTTCATGGTGCGCGGCACCTCGCAGATGTACATCACCGGGCCCGACGTGGTGCAGGCCGTCACCGGCGAGAAGATCTCCCACGACCAGCTCGGCGGCGCCGACGTGCACGCGTCGATCTCCGGCGCGGCGCAGTTCGTCTACGAGGACGAGGCCGAGTGCCTCGCCGAAGTCCGCTATCTGCTCTCGCTGCTGCCCTCGAACAACCGGGAACTGCCGCCGGCCGTCGCGACGGCCGACCCGGCCGACCGCCGCAACGAGTCGCTGCTGGAACTGGTGCCGGCCGACGCCAACCGCGCCTACGACATCCGGCCGGTGATCGAGGAGATCGTCGACGACGGCGACTTCTTCGAGGTGCACGCCGCCTGGGCCACCAACATCGTCTGTGCGCTGGCGCGGCTGGACGGCCAGGTGGTCGGCATCGTGGCCAACCAGCCGGCTTCACTGGCGGGCGTCCTGGACATCAACGCGTCGGAAAAGGCCGCACGCTTCGTCCAGATGTGCGACTCGTTCAGCATTCCGCTGGTCACCCTCGTCGACGTGCCGGGCTTCCTGCCCGGCAGCGCGCAGGAGCACGGCGGCATCATCCGGCACGGCGCGAAGCTGCTGTACGCGTACTGCAACGCCACCGTGCCGCGCATCCAGGTCATCCTCCGCAAGGCCTACGGCGGTTCGTACATCGTCATGGACTCACGGTCCATCGGCACCGACCTGTCCTTCGCCTGGCCGACCAACGAGATCGCGGTCATGGGTGCCGAGGGCGCCGCCAACGTCGTCTTCCGGCGCGAGATCGCCGCGGCCGACGACCCGGACGCGGTCCGCGCCGAGCGCATCAAGCAGTACCAGGAGGAACTGATGCACCCCTACTACGCGGCGGAGCGCGGCCTCGTCGACGACGTCATCGACCCGGCGGAGACCCGTTCCGTGCTGATCCGCTCGCTGGCGATGCTCCGCACGAAGCACGCCACGCTCCCGTCCCGCAAGCACGGAAACCCGCCGGTGTGACGGCGATGACGACACCGGGCGCACCGGCCGCAGAGGAGCCGGCAGCAGACGTGGCCGCGGACGAACTGCTCATCCAGTTCGTCCGCGGCGAGCCGGACGACGAACAGGTGGCCGCCGCGACGGTCGCCCTGCTCGCGGTCCTCCGGCAGAAGGCCGTGGCCGACGACGACCAGGGCGGGCGCGGCGGCCAGAGCAGCCGGCCGCCGCGCTGGACCCCCGACAGCTACAGCCCGCCGGGCGCCTGGGCCTACGGCTGACAGCCACGAACTCTCCGCCTGTGCCCCGGATCCGCTGCGGATCCGGGGCACAGCCGTATGTCCACCGTATGGGTCCGCAGCGTGCGATCCGCAGCGCTGAACTGCTGGGCCGGGCAACGGGCGGGCAAGGGCGGGCAACACTGAACCCACCGCCTCACTCACTGAGGCGGTGGGACGGTGGGGGGAGCGTTGGCGCGGGTTGGGGTCAGGCCGTCTGGTGCGCTCGGCGCGCGGCGACGGCTTTGGGGTAGCGGATCGTGAAGAGCACGGGAATCACGAAGCTGGCGACCTTGACGACGATCATGGGCGTCGTCGCGTGCGCGTCGGCGCGGATGATGAAGGCCAGCACGACGGCGGCGGCCGCGAAGGCGAGCCCCCACACCTGCGTGATGACGGCGTTGGTCCGGTAGAACGCCTCCGTGCGGGCGACCTTCTCCGGTACGAGTTTGCGTGCGATGCCGAGGGTGAACGGCCGACGGATGAGCAGCGAGCCCCAGGCGGTCAGGGCGAGCCATGCGTCGACAAGAGCCGGCCCGTAACGGACCAGATCCGAGTCCGGTTGCGCGTAGGACAGCCAGGCGATCCCCGCGAAGAACACGAACGCGCTGGTCTCGATCACCATCTCGTCCCAGTTCTTGCCGGACTTGCGATCGCGCCAGATCACCACTGTGGCGATCCCGAGCCCGACCAGTGCACCCTTGCGCCAGTCATCGCTTGTGGCGACGAAGGCATAGGCGATCCACGGGAGGAAGCTGATGAGGTAGCGGGTCATGGATAGCTCCTTTCTCGCATCCATTGCGACAGGCGGGACTAAAGCGCCCCTAAAGCGATCCACAGCCCGCAAGGGCATCAAAAAAGGCTACCCCCGTCGGGCGGGCCGTGCACAGGTTTCGCTTTAGCCGTCCGCAAGGAGCCGATCGCACGCTCTCGTGGATATCGCTCCACGGTCCACCGGAGCGTTGGATACGCATCTGGAGGAATCCATGGCCCGCCGCCTTTTCACGTCGGAATCAGTTACCGAGGGACACCCCGACAAAATCGCCGACCAGATCAGTGACTCCGTCCTCGACGCACTCCTCGGGCAGGACCGCACCGCCCGGGTCGCCGTCGAAACCCTGATCACGACCGGTCAGGTGCATATTGCCGGTGAGGTCACCACGTCCGCGTATGCCGATATCCCGGCGATCGTGCGGCAGACGGTGCTGGATATCGGGTACGACTCCTCCGCGAAGGGGTTCGACGGGGCTTCGTGCGGTGTGTCCGTCTCGATCGGTGCACAGTCCCCGGACATCGCGCAGGGCGTCGACACCGCGTACGAGTCGCGGGTGGAGGGCGGCGAGGACGACCTCGACCGCCAGGGCGCCGGTGACCAGGGCCTGATGTTCGGCTACGCGTGCGACGACACCCCCGAGCTGATGCCGCTGCCCATCGCCCTCGCCCACCGCCTCTCCCGCCGGCTCTCCGCGGTTCGCAAGAGCGGCCGGCTGGCGTATCTGCGCCCGGACGGCAAGACCCAGGTCACCATCGAGTACGACGGCAGCAAGGCCGTCCGCCTCGACACCGTCGTGATCTCCAGCCAGCACGCGCCCGACATCAGCCTGGACTCCCTGCTCGCCCCGGACATCCGGGAGTTCGTCGTCGAGCCCGAGCTGGAAGCCCTCGGCCTCACGCTGTCGACGGAGGGCTACCGGCTCCTCGTCAACCCGACCGGACGGTTCGAGGTCGGCGGTCCGATGGGTGACGCCGGGCTGACCGGCCGGAAGATCATCGTCGACACGTACGGCGGGATGGCCCGGCACGGTGGCGGCGCGTTCTCCGGCAAGGACCCGTCCAAGGTGGACCGTTCCGCCGCCTACGCGATGCGCTGGGTCGCCAAGAACGTCGTCGCCGCCGATCTGGCGACGCGCTGCGAGGTGCAGGTCGCCTACGCCATCGGCAAGGCCGCCCCCGTCGGGCTGTTCGTCGAGACGTTCGGCACCGAGACCATCCCCGTGGCCCGCATCCAGGACGCCGTCAGCCAGGTCTTCGACCTGCGCCCGGCCGCCATCGTGCGTGACCTCGACCTGCTGCGGCCCATCTACGCGCAGACCGCCGCCTACGGCCACTTCGGCCGGACGGACGCCGACTTCACCTGGGAGTCCACCGACCGGGCGGCCAAACTCCGCCAGGCCGCCGGTCTCTGACAGCCGGCCGAGGAAGAGCACCGGAGGAGTGAGTGACTGAGATGCGCACCGCCATCACAGGATCCATCGCAACCGACCATCTGATGGTCTTCCCCGGTCGGTTCACCGACCACCTGGTCGCCGACCAGCTCCAGAACGTGTCCCTGTCCTTCCTCGCCGACACCCTGGAGGTCCGGCGGGGAGGGGTGGCGGCCAACATCGCCTTCGGCATGGGGCAGCTCGGCCTCGCCCCGGTGCTGGTCGGCGCGGTCGGCCCGGACTTCGCCGACTACCAGGTCTGGCTCAAGCAGCACGGCGTCGACACCGACTCCGTCCAGATCTCCCACGAGCACCAGACGGCCCGCTTCGTCTGCACCACCGACTCGGTGCAGAACCAGATCGCCACGTTCTACGCGGGCGCGATGGCCGAGGCCCGCCGGATCGCCCTCGCCCCCGTCACGGAACGCGCCGGCGCCCTCGACCTGGTCGTCGTCGCGCCCAACGACCCCGAGGCGATGCTCCGGCACACCGCAGAATGCCGTGAGCTGGGCATTCCCTTCGCGGCCGATCCGTCGCAGCAACTCGCCCGGCTGGACGGGGAGTCGGTACGGCTGCTCCTCGACGGCCCACGCTTCCTCTTCAGCAACGAGTACGAGGCGGCGCTCCTCCAGGAACGCACCGGCTGGAGCGCCGACCAGGTGCTCCAGCACGTCGGCACCTGGATCACCACGCTCGGTGCCAAGGGTGTCCGCATCGAGCGCGCGGGCGAGGCACCGCTCCTCGTACCGGCCGCCCCGACCACCGGCGCCACCGAACCCACCGGGGTCGGCGACGCCTTCCGCGCCGGGTTCCTGGCCGGCGTCACCTGGGATCTCACCCTCCGGCGCTCGGCCGAACTGGGCTGCGCCCTGGCCACCGTCGTCCTCGAATCGGTCGGCACCCAGGAGTACCACCTGGACCGCACCGACCTCCTCACCCGGCTGCGGACCGGCTACGGCACCGAGTCCGCCACCGAGCTCGAACCGCGGCTGTCCTACCTGGCGAGGTCCCTGTGAGCGTGAGCCAGGAGAGGGTGCGGCTGCTGCGGGACGCGTTCGCGTCGCGGGTGGTGGTGGGCGACGGCGCCATGGGCACGATGCTCCAGGCGCAGGACCCGTCGATGGACGACTTCGAGAACCTGGAGGGGTGCAACGAGGTTCTGAACGTCACCCGGCCGGACATCGTCCGGTCGGTGCACGAGGAGTACTTCGCGGCGGGTGTCGACTGCGTCGAGACCAACACCTTCGGGGCGAACCTGGCGGCACTGGGGGAGTACGACATCCCCGGCCGCATTCATGAACTCTCGGTCTCCGGTGCCCGGTTGGCCCGCGAGGTGGCGGACGGCTTCGCCACGCCCGACCGGCCGCGCTGGGTGCTCGGCTCCGTCGGGCCCGGCACCAAGCTCCCGACCCTCGGCCACGCCCCCTATGCACTGCTGCGGGACGGCTACGAGGAGAACGTCGCCGGCCTCATCGAGGGCGGCGCGGACGCCATCCTGGTGGAGACCACCCAGGACCTGCTCCAGACCAAGGCCGCCATCGTCGGAGCCCGGCGGGCGATGAGCTCCGCGGGCATCCACCTGCCGCTGATCTGCCAGGTCACGGTGGAGACGACGGGCACCATGCTGCTCGGCTCCGAGATCGGTGCGGCGCTGACGGCGCTGGAGCCGCTCGGCATCGACATGATCGGGCTGAACTGCGCCACCGGCCCGGCGGAGATGAGCGAGCACCTGCGCTACCTGGCCCGGCACGCGCGGACCCAGGTCTCCTGCATGCCGAACGCCGGTCTGCCGGTGCTGGGCAAGGACGGCGCGCACTACCCGCTGTCGCCGGTGGAGCTCGCGGACGCGCACGAGACGTTCGTGGGCGAGTACGGGTTGTCGCTGGTCGGCGGCTGCTGCGGCACCACCCCTGAGCATCTGCGGCAGGTCGTGGAGCGGGTGCGGGGCCTGGATGTCGTGCAGCGCAGCCCGCGCCCGGAGCCGGGTGCGGCGTCGCTCTATCAGACGGTGCCGTTCAAGCAGGACGCGTCGTATCTCGCGATCGGTGAGCGGACGAACGCCAACGGCTCGAAGAAGTTCCGTGAGGCGATGCTGGAAGGGCGCTGGGACGACTGCGTCGAGATGGCCCGCGACCAGATCCGCGAGGGCGCGCACCTGCTCGACCTGTGTGTCGACTACGTCGGGCGTGACGGGGTCACGGACATGGCCGAGGTCGCGGGCCGCTTCGCGACGGCGTCGACGCTGCCGATCGTGCTGGACTCCACCGAGGTCCCGGTGCTGCGGGCGGGGTTGGAGAAGCTGGGTGGCCGGGCCGTCATCAACTCCGTGAACTACGAGGACGGTGACGGTCCCGAGTCCCGGTTCGCGCAGATCACGGCGCTGGCGGCCGAGCACGGTGCCGCGCTGATCGCGTTGACGATCGACGAGGAGGGCCAGGCCCGCACCCCGGAGCACAAGGTCGCCATCGCGGAGCGGCTCATCGAGGACCTGACCACCAACTGGGGCATCCTTGAATCGGACATCCTCGTCGACTGTCTGACCTTCACGATCGCCACCGGTCAGGAGGAGTCCCGCAAGGACGGGATCTCGACGATCGAGGCGATCCGTGAGCTGAAGCGCCGCCATCCGCTGGTGCAGACGACGCTGGGTCTGTCGAACATCTCTTTCGGCCTCAACCCGGCCGCCCGTGTCGTGCTGAACTCGGTCTTCCTGAACGAGTGTGTGGACGCCGGCCTGGACTCCGCGATCGTGCACGCCAGCAAGATCGTGCCGATCGCCCGCATTCCTGAGGAGCAGCGGGAGATCGCGCTGGATCTGGTCCATGACCGGCGTCGTGAGGGTTATGACCCGTTGCAGGCCTTCCTGGCGGCGTTCGAGGGCGTCGACATGAAGTCCGTCAAGGCCGGCCGTGCGGAGGA
Organism: Streptomyces sp. SID13666; assembly: GCF_010548325.1. Classification (NCBI taxonomy): domain Bacteria; kingdom Bacillati; phylum Actinomycetota; class Actinomycetes; order Kitasatosporales; family Streptomycetaceae; genus Streptomyces; species Streptomyces sp. SID13666. The sequence goes on from NZ_JAAGLX010000006.1 coordinate 136,794, forward strand.
ACTGGCTGCGCTGCCGCTGGACGAGCGGTTGCAGCGGCGGATCATCGACGGGGAGAAGAACGGTCTGGAGCAGGATCTCGATGAGGCGCTCACGACCCGTCCCGCGCTGGCGATTGTCAACGACACCCTGCTGGAAGGCATGAAGGTCGTCGGTGAGCTGTTCGGTTCGGGTCAGATGCAGTTGCCGTTCGTGCTGCAGTCCGCGGAGGTCATGAAGACCGCGGTCGCCTACCTCGAACCGCACATGGAGAAGTCCGACGCGGAGGGCAAGGGCACCATCGTGCTGGCCACGGTCCGTGGCGACGTTCATGACATCGGTAAGAACCTGGTCGACATCATCCTGTCCAACAACGGCTACAACGTCGTGAATTTGGGGATCAAGCAGCCGGTGGCGGCGATCCTGGACGCGGCAACTGAGCACAAGGCCGACGTGATCGGCATGTCGGGTCTCCTGGTGAAATCCACCGTGATCATGAAGGAGAACCTGCAGGAGCTCAACCAGCGCAAGATGGCCGCCGACTACCCCGTCATCCTGGGCGGCGCCGCCCTGACCCGCGCGTATGTGGAGCAGGACCTGCACGAGATCTACGAGGGCGAGGTCCGCTACGCGCGGGACGCGTTCGAAGGCCTGCGGCTGATGGACGCGCTGATCGCCGTCAAGCGCGGCGTCCCCGGCGCCACCCTCCCGCCGCTCAAGCAGCGCCGCGTCGCCGCCGTGGACCGTCCCGCACGCGGCCCGGTGGCCCCGGAACCGCTGCCCGCCCGCTCCGACGTGGCCGCCGACAACCCCGTCCCGAAGGCGCCGTTCCTGGGGACACGGATCGTGAAGGGCATTCCGCTCGCGGAGTACTCCTCCTGGCTGGACGAGCGGGCCACGTTCATGGGCCAGTGGGGCCTGAAGTCCGGCCGTGGCGGCGGGCCTTCGTACGAGGAACTGGTCGAGACGGAGGGCCGGCCGCGGCTGCGGATGTGGCTGGACCGGCTGCACACCGAGAACATGCTGGAGGCGGCCGTGGTCTACGGCTACTTCCCCTGCGTGTCCAAGGGCGACGACCTGATCATCCTGGACGAGAAGACCGGCGGCGAGAGCCACCGCTTCACGTTCCCCCGCCAGCACCGCGACCGGCACCTCTGCCTGTCGGACTTCTTCCGCCCCGAGGGCAGCGGTGAGCCCGATGTCATCGCGCTCACCGTCGTGACCATGGGGAACAGGGTCTCCGAGGTGGCGAACGAGCTGTTCGCCGCCAACGCCTACCGCGACTATCTCGAACTGCACGGTCTCTCCGTCCAGTTGACCGAGGCGCTGGCCGAGTACTGGCACGCCCGGATCCGCACCGAACTGGGGATCGCGGGCGCCGACCCGGACAACCTGGACGCGATGTTCCGCACCGAGTACCAGGGCTGCCGCTACTCGCTCGGCTACCCGGCCTGCCCGGACCTGGAGGACCGCGCCAAGATCATGGACCTTCTCAAGCCGGAACGTATCGGCGTCGTCCTGTCCGAGGAGTTCCAGCTGCACCCGGAGCAGTCCACCGACGCGATCGTCATCCACCACCCGGAAGCCAGCTACTACAAGGCGTGAGGAGGACCGTTCCCGCTATGACCACCGCATTGACCACCGCATTGACCACCGCTATGGCCCCCGTTGTGAATGCGCCGACGACCAGCAACAACCTGCGCGATGTCCTCGCCGCCGGGCAGCGCACGTTCTCGTTCGAGTTCTTCCCTCCGAAGACGGACGCGGGCGAGCGCGTCCTGTGGGACGCGGTCCGCCGTATCGAGGCCGTCGGTCCCACCTTCGTGTCCGTCACCTACGGCGCCGGCGGCTCCTCGCGCGACCGGACCGTGGACGTCACCCGGCGGATCGCCACCGAGACGACGCTGCGCCCGGTCGCCCATCTGACCGCGGTCGGCCACACGGTGGCGGAGCTGCGGCAGATCGTCGGCCGGTACGCGGACGCCGGGATCCGCGACGTCCTCGTCCTGCGCGGCGACCCGCCGGGCGACCCGCGCGGCCCGTGGCAGCGGCATCCCGGAGGCCTGGACCACGCGGCGGACCTCGTCGAACTCGTCCGTTCCATCGGCGACTTCAGCATCGGCGTGGCGGCCTTCCCCGAACGCCACCCCCGCTCCCTGAACTGGGACGACGACATCCGGCACTTCGTCGACAAGTGCCGGGCGGGCGCCGACTACGCCATCACCCAGATGTTCTTCGACGCGGACGACTACCTGCGGCTGCGCGACCGGGTGGCCGCCGCGGGATGCGACACCCCGATCATCCCGGAGATCATGCCCGCCACCGACGTCCGGCAGATCCGGCGCTTCGCGGAGCTGAGCGACGCGACCTTCCCGCCGGCGCTGGCCGAGCAGCTGGCGGCGGCGCAGGACGCCCCGGCGACCGCCCACCGGATCGGGGTGGACCACGCGACGCGGCTGGCCCAGCGCCTGCTCGACGCCGGTGCCCCCGGCCTGCACTACATCACCCTCAACCGGTCCACCGCGACGCTTGAGATCCACCAGAACACAAGGAGCGCAGATGCCGTCCCTCACCGCCGCTGATTTCAAGGTCGCGGACCTCTCCCTCGCCGCTTACGGCCGCAAGGAGATCATCATGGCCGAGCACGAGATGCCCGGTCTGATGTCGATCCGCGCCGAGTACGCGGCGTCCAAGCCGCTGGCCGGCGCGCGGATCACCGGCTCGCTGCACATGACGATCCAGACCGCCGTCCTCATCGAGACCCTGGTCGCGCTGGGTGCGGAGGTCCGCTGGGCGTCGTGCAACATCTTCTCCACCCAGGACCACGCGGCGGCGGCGGTCGCGGTCGGCCCGACCGGCACGCCCGAGGACCCGCAGGGCACCCCCGTCTTCGCCTGGAAGGGCGAGACGATGGAGGAGTACTGGTGGTGTGCCGAGCAGGCCGTCACCTGGCCCGACGGCGGCCTGAACATGATCCTGGACGACGGCGGCGACGTCACGCTGCTGATCCACAAGGGCGTCGAGTTCGAGAAGGCCGGCGCGGTCCCGGACTCCGCCGAGGGCGACTCCGAGGAGTACGGCTACATCCTCGACCTGCTGCGCCGCACCCAGGCGGAGAGCCCCGGCAAGTGGACCACCACGGCGGCCCTCATCAAGGGCGTCACCGAGGAGACCACGACCGGCGTCCACCGGCTCTACGAAATGCAGCGCGACGGCGGCCTGCTCTTCCCCGCGATCAACGTCAACGACTCCGTCACCAAGTCGAAGTTCGACAACAAGTACGGCTGCCGCCACTCGCTCATCGACGGCCTCAACCGTGCCACGGACGTGCTGATCGGCGGCAAGGTCGCCGTCGTCCTCGGCTACGGCGACGTCGGCAAGGGCTGTGCGGAGTCGCTGCGCGGCCAGGGCGCCCGGGTGATCGTCACCGAGATCGACCCGATCTGCGCACTGCAGGCGGCGATGGACGGTTACCAGGTCACGACCCTGGAGGAGGTCGTCTCCGAGGGTGACATCTTCGTGACGACGACCGGCAACAAGGACATCATCATGGCCGCCGACATGGCGAAGATGAAGCACCAGGCCATCGTCAGCAACATCGGCCACTTCGACAACGAGATCGACATGGCGGGCCTTACCAAGGTCCCCGGCATCGTCAAGGACGAGGTCAAGCCTCAGGTCCACACCTGGAAGTTCCCCGACGGGCACACCATCATCGTGCTGTCCGAGGGCCGCCTGATGAACCTCGGCAACGCGACCGGCCACCCGTCCTTCGTGATGTCGAACTCCTTCGCCAACCAGACGATCGCCCAGATCGAACTCTTCACCAAGACCGCCGATTACCCCATCGGTGTCTATGTGCTCCCCAAGCACCTGGACGAGAAGGTCGCCCGCCTCCACCTCGACGCCCTCGGGGTGAAGCTCACCGCCCTGCGCCCGGAGCAGGCCGCCTACCTCGGCGTCCCGGTCGAAGGCCCGTACAAGGCGGACCACTACCGCTACTGACACCACTCCTGATATCGCCACTGATCCACCCGGTACCGGTGGGTGGAGGGCGTGACGTGACGGGCGCTGCGGGGTTCATCTCCATGTGAACGGAACCTCGCAGTCATGGCTGCCGCGCTTCAACCTCCTCGTCCCTCTCGTGAGGTCGCTCGCCGATCCGGCCGCGGTCCTGGCGGGCGCCGTCCTCGTCGGGGTGCAGGCGCTGCGGCTCGGGCAGTGGATCGTCGACGACGCGGCCATCACGTACGCCTACGCGCGCAGCATCGACGAGGGGTACGGCCCGGCCCAGCAGGCCGGTGCCCCGCCGGTGGAGGGGTACTCCAACCCGGCGTGGCTGGCGCTGCTGGTGGCCGGGCGGCGGCTGCGGCTGTTCGACCACGGGGCGCTGTTCGGGGTCTCGGACCTCGTGTGGTTCCCCAAAGCGCTGGCGCTGCTGTGCGTGATCGGCATGCTGGCCGCGGTTTCGTTCGCGGCGCGGGCGGTGCTGCCGGGGCGGGCGTGGGCCGTGACGCTGCTCGCCGGTGCGGCGATGGCCGGGAACTTCTCGCTGGTGGTCTGGCTGTTCTCCGGACTGGAGAACCCGCTGTACGGCCTGGCCGTCACCACCCTCGCGGCCCTGCTGGCCCGGTCCGTCGCCCGCGACGCCCTGCTGCGGCCGGGCACCGCCGTCGTGGCCGGCCTCCTCGCGCTGCTCGCCGCGCTCACCCGCCCGGACGGCATCATCTACGCGGCCGCGTACCCCCTGACGACGCTGCTGCTCGCGCGCCGGCGGCGCATGGCTCGTGCGATCGCTTTGTCGACAGCGACCATCGCTCTCCCTTACGCGACTCATCTGCTCTGGAGGCATGCGGAGTTCGGCCGCTGGGTCCCCAACACCGCGGTCGCGAAGGCCCAGCGGGCACCGGACCTGGCCGGCCTCGCCCGCACCACCGAGCTGCTCTCCTTCGCGGGCTGGACCCTGGTCCTCGCCGCGCTGGGCTGCACGGCCGCCGTACTCGCCCGCCCGGGTCCGGGCCGCCGGGTGCTGCTCGCCGTGCTCGTCCCGCTCGCCCTTGCCCTGACCGCCTACGGGACGCTGCAGCGCGACTGGATGGCCCTCTACCGCTTCGCGACCCCGGTATGGACGCTCGCGGCCTTCGCCGGCGCGCTGGCCGCCGTCACCGTATGGGACCGCGAACGGCCGCGCGGACGCGCGGTCCTGGCGTCGGCGCTCCTCGTCGGATCCGTCCTGTCACTGGCCGGACAGCGGCCCCGCGCGGCGGAGTTCCAGGCCGACCCGACGCTGTCGATGTGCTACGTCGCCGACCGCTACGGACGGTTGTTCAACACCTACGCCGACCGGCTCGCCCTGCCACCCGACGCCGGCCTCCTGCTCCCCGACCTCGGCGGCACCCTCCTGACCAGCCGGCTCCGCATCACCGACCTCGCGGGCCTCACCGACCCGGCCATCGCGGACGCCTACGCGGCGAACGACACGAGCCGCCTGCGCAGCTACGTCTTCGACACCGTGCGCCCCACGTTCATCCACGTCCACCACCCCTGGCCGACCATCTCCGGCCTCACCCCCGCAGCCCTCACCGCCCACGGCTACGTGCCGCTCTCCACCCGGACGGACACCGGCGACTGGATCCGCCGCGCCGCCGTCCCCGACCCCACCCGCCTCACGGCCCTCCAACACACCACCCTCCCCGCCATCCCCCGCTCCACCCACCTCCGCGCCACCACCCCCACCCACCCCTGCGGCCCCCGCCTCACCCCGACGCCCTGACCATGAACACCCCGGCCCCGACGGCTCCCGCCGGACATCCGGAATGCCGACCGCTATCCGCCTCCTGGCGCCGCCCGCATGACGCAACGACAGCTCGCCCGCTGACGACACAGGTCTGCCCAGAAGGGCGTGCGGCTGGATATGGCTGGAGATACGCGAAGACCCCGTCCCCAGCGTTTCCGCTGGTTACGGGGTCCTCGGACACCTTTTACAAGGTGCCCCCGGCAGGATTCGAACCTGCGCACCCGGCTCCGGAGGCCGATGCTCTATCCCCTGAGCTACGGGGGCGTGTCGTCCGCAGTAGCGGTGACGGGTGAAACCCTACCAGCTTGTGCATGGTGCCTGGGTACAGGGTTTTGGGGTGTTGGCCCGAAGGGGGTGGGGGTCGTGGGGGAGGGCTTTAGCGCATGGGGTGCGGTGGGCGGGGGCGGGTTCGGAAAGCTCCCTCTCACGGGGAAGAAGTGGGCAAAACGCGGACGGATCGCGATGGCCCCGCCTACTCTTCGAGATGTGCCGGGCGTGTCCGGCCGGGTCCTTGTGGTCGACGACAACAAGGTCATCCGGCAGCTGATCAGGGTCAATCTCGAGCTGGAGGGCTTCGAGGTCGTGACCGCGGCTGATGGTGCCGAATGCCTGGACATCGTCCACCGGGTGCAGCCCGATGTGATCACGCTCGATGTGGTGATGCCGCGGCTGGACGGACTGCGTACGGCGGCCCGGCTGCGGTCCGACGCGCGGACGCGGGACATACGGATCGCGATCGTCAGCGCGTGCACCCAGCTCGAGGTCGAGCGCGGCGTGGCGGCCGGGGTGGACGCGTTCCTGGGGAAGCCGTTCGAGCCCTCCGATCTGGTGAACATGGTGCGGCGGCTGGCCCATGGCGCACCGGGCGCCCCCGGCGCTCCCGGTGGTGAATCGTCCGCCGGCGCGCCCACCGAGGGCCAGGCGGCCGCGGCCCCCGGTACCGGTTGCGGCTGAGGTTGTCGGTGGGGTGACGCCCGCCCCGTCCGGCGCCTTCACCGCTCGCGAAAGAGTGGAGGGCGGCGAAACCCGGTCGCATGGGCACCCCCCTCCTCGCCTACCCTTTCCGTGTGACCCCCGCTGAGCTCTCCCGTGCTGTTCTGAGCACGGTTCGCCGCGCCGTCGCGGCCGATGAGCTGCGGGTGACGGTGCCGGACCGGATCAGCGTGCAGCGTCCGCCCCGGCCCGGGTGCGGCGACTACGCGACGAATGTCGCGCTGCAGCTCGCGGGCGCCGCGGGGTGCCCGCCGCGGGAGGTCGCGGAGGTGCTGCGCAAGCGGCTGGCGACGGAACCCGGTATCGCTCAGGTGGTGATCGCGGGCCCCGGCTTCTTGAACATCACGCTCGACACGGCGGCCTACGGGGACGTGGTGCGCAAGGTGCTGGAGCGGGGCGCGGCCTACGGCCACGGCGACTCCCTCGCCGGCACGAACGTGACACCCGTCCATGACGGCGAGCCCCGCGCGGCGGTCACCGCCGAGGCGCTGGAGCGGCTGCTGCGTTCCTGCGGTGCCAATACCGGGGCTGAAGGCCCCGCCGAACCCGCACCCCCCGAACCCGTCTCCGTCCGTCCCGCCGGCGCCACCGCCGCCCAGCTCTGCGAGCTCCTCGGCCCCGACGCCGCCCGCTGGGCGCTACTGCGCCCCCCGGCCGACGACGCACCGTCCCTGGATCCCGCCGTCCTGCTCTCTCAGCGCTCCGGCAATCCGCTCTTCCGGGTCCGTTACGCGCACGCCCGCAGCCGGGCACTGCTCCGCAACGCCCACGATCTGGGCATCGAACCCTCCTCAGACGCTTCGGACGGTACGTTTCACCATCCCGCGGAGACGGACCTCCTCGGCCTGATCGCCGACTACCCCCGTGTCGTAGAGACCGCTGCCCGGCACCGCGCCCCCGATCGGGTCGCCCGCCATCTGGAACGGCTCGCCGACGCTTTCCTCCGCTTCCACGACGAGTGCCCGCCGCTGCCGCGCGGCGACGAGAAACCCTTGGCCGCCCACCGTGTCCGGCTGTCGCTCGCCGAAGCGACCGGCACGGTGCTGGCAGGCGGCCTGGACCTGCTCGGCATCAGCGCGCCAGAACACCTCTGAGGAGACAGAGCCCCGTGAGTAGATCCGCCCACCCCGCCGGGCCCCGCTACGCCGACGTCATGCCCGAGGGGCATTACACCGCGCCCCCCGCCGACCTGAACGTCCTCGATCCGCGCGTGTGGGCCCGTACGGTCACCCGCAACACGGACGGTGCGGCCGAGGTCGGCGGCCTGGACGTGCGCGATCTCGCCGAGGAGTTCGGCACGCCCGCCTACTTCCTCGACGAGGAGGACTTCCGGGCCCGCTGCCACGCCTGGCGCGACGCGTTCGGCGAGGGCGCGGACGTGTTCTACGCGGGGAAGGCGTTCCTGTCGCGGGCGGTCGTGAAGTGGCTGTTCGAGGAGGGGCTCAACCTCGACGTGTGTTCCGGCGGCGAGCTGGCGGTGGCGCTGTCGGCGGGGATGCCGGCCGACCGCATCGCGCTGCACGGCAACAACAAGTCGCTGGAGGAGATCGAGCGCGCCATCGAGGTGGGTGTCGGGCGGATCGTCCTGGACTCGTTCCAGGAGATCGTCCGGGTCGCGCACGTCGCCGAGCGGCTCGGAAAGCGCCAGCGGGTGCAGATCCGGGTGACCGTCGGTGTCGAGGCGCACACGCACGAGTTCATCGCGACGGCGCACGAGGACCAGAAGTTCGGGCTGGCGCTCGCCGGCGGGCAGGCGGCCGAGGCGGTGCGCCGGGTCCTGAAGCTCGACGCGCTGGACCTGGTCGGCATCCACTCGCACATCGGATCGCAGATCTTCGACATGGCCGGCTTCGAGGTCGCCGCGCGCCGCGTGGTGTCGCTGCTCGCCGAGGTCCGTGACGAGCACGGTGTGGAGCTGCCCGAGATCGACCTGGGCGGCGGCCTCGGCATCGCCTACACCTCGGAGGACGACCCGGCCGAGCCGCACGACATCGCCAGGGCGCTGCGGGAGATCGTCACCCGTGAGTGCGAGGCGAACCGGCTGGGCGTGCCGCGGCTGTCCGTGGAGCCGGGCCGGGCGATCGTCGGCCCGACGGCGTTCACGCTGTACGAGGTGGGCACCGTGAAGCCGCTGGAGGGTCTGCGGACGTATGTGAGCGTGGACGGCGGGATGTCCGACAACATCCGCACCGCGCTGTACGACGCCGAGTACAGCGTCTCCCTGGTGTCCAGGACGTCCACGGCCGAGCCGATGCTCGCGCGGGTCGTCGGCAAGCACTGCGAGTCCGGCGACATCGTCGTCAAGGACGCGTTCCTGCCCGCCGACCTCGCGCCCGGCGATCTGCTCGCGGTTCCGGCGACCGGGGCGTACTGCCGTTCCATGGCGAGCAATTACAACCATGCTCTGCGGCCGCCCGTGGTGGCCGTGAATGATGGCGGGGCGCGGGTGATCGTGCGACGGGAGACGGAGGACGATCTCCTGCGTCTTGACGTCGGCTGACGTGAAATCTCAAAAATAGCGGGGCTGATCTCACACACCGGACACGGGATGGATTCTCGCGTCCGGTGCGTGAGACTGGTCCCACCCCGAGAGCTGTGAGAAACGAGGTCGGATGATGCGTACGCGTCCGCTGAAGGTGGCGCTGCTGGGCTGTGGTGTGGTCGGCTCAGAGGTGACGCGCATCATGACGACGCAGGGCGCCGATCTCGCCGCGCGGATCGGAGCCCCGGTCGAGCTGGCCGGCATCGCGGTGCGGCGCCCCAACCGGGTGCGCGCCGGAGTGCCCGCCGAGCTGCTCACCACCGACGCCACCGCCCTGGTCAAACGGGGCGACATCGACGTCGTCATCGAGGTGATCGGCGGCATCGAACCGGTCCGCACCCTCATCACCACCGCCTTCGAGCACGGCGCGTCCGTGGTCAGCGCCAACAAGGCGCTGCTCGCCGCGGACGGCGCGACGCTGCACGCCGCCGCCGCCGCGCACAAGGTCGACCTCTACTACGAGGCCGCCGTGGCCGGTGCCATCCCGCTGATCCGCCCGCTGCGCGAGTCGCTGGCCGGCGACAAGATCAACCGGGTGATGGGCATCGTCAACGGCACGACGAACTTCATCCTCGACAAGATGGACTCCAGCGGCGCCGGCTACTCCGAGGCGCTCGACGAGGCCACCGCGCTCGGCTACGCCGAGGCCGACCCGACCGCCGACGTGGAGGGCTTCGACGCCGCCGCCAAGGCCGCGATCCTGGCCGGGATCGCCTTCCACACCCGTGTGACCATGGACGATGTGTATCGCGAGGGCCTCACCGAGGTCACCGCCGCCGATATCGCGTCCGCCAAGCGGATGGGCTGCACGGTCAAGCTGCTGGCCATCTGCGAGCGCAGCGTCGACGGCAGGTCCGTCACCGCCCGGGTCCACCCGGCGATGATCCCGCTCAGCCACCCGCTGGCGAGCGTCCGTGAGGCGTACAACGCGGTCTTCGTCGAGGCGGAGGCCGCGGGTCAGCTCATGTTCTACGGTCCCGGCGCGGGCGGCGCACCCACCGCCTCCGCCGTACTCGGCGACCTCGTGGCCGCCTGCCGCAACAAACTGGCAGGCACCACAGGCGCCGGCGAGTCCGCGTACACGCAACTGCCGGTGAGCCCGATGGGCGATGTGGTCACCCGCTACCACATCAGCCTTGACGTGGCGGACAAACCGGGCGTTCTCGCCCAGGTCGCCACCGTTTTCGCGGAACACGACGTGTCGATCGACACGGTCCGCCAGCAGGGCAAGGACGGCGAAGCGTCCCTCGTCGTCGTCACTCACCGTGCGCCCGACGCCGCCCTGTCGGCGACCGTCGGAGCACTGCGGAAGCTCGACACCGTGCGCGGTGTCGCCAGCATCATGCGCGTGGAAGGGGAGTAACCCACTATGAACGCTGTCACCGACCACCCCCGAATGTCCGGCACCCACCAGTGGCGCGGCATCATCGAGGAGTACCGCAGCCGGCTGCCGGTCTCGGCGGACTCCCCGGTCGTCACGCTCCTGGAGGGTGGCACTCCGCTCGTTCCCGCCCAGCTGCTCTCCGAGCTGACCGGCTGCGACGTGTTCCTCAAGGTCGAGGGCGCCAACCCCACCGGCTCCTTCAAGGACCGCGGGATGACCATGGCGATCACCCGGGCCAAGGAGGAGGGTGCCAAGGCCGTCATCTGCGCCTCCACCGGCAACACCTCCGCCTCGGCGGCAGCCTACGCGGTGCGCGCCGGAATGGTCTGCGCGGTTCTGGTGCCGCAGGGCAAGATCGCACTCGGCAAGATGGGCCAGGCGCTGATCCACGGCGCGAAGATCCTGCAGGTCGACGGCAACTTCGACGACTGCCTGGACCTGGCCCGCGGACTGTCGGAGAAGTACCCGGTGGCGCTGGTCAATTCGGTCAACCCGGTACGTATCGAGGGCCAGAAGACCGCGGCGTTCGAGATCGTCGACGCGCTCGGCGACGCGCCCGACATTCACCTGCTTCCGGTGGGCAACGCGGGCAACATCACGGCGTACTGGCGCGGCTACCGCGAGTACGCGGCCGACGGCATCTCCACCCGCAAGCCGCGCATGTGGGGCTTCCAGGCGTCCGGTTCCGCTCCGATCGTCAACGGCGCTCCGGTGCGCAGCCCGCAGACCATCGCGACCGCGATCCGGATCGGCAACCCCGCCTCCTGGCAGTTCGCCGAGGAGGCGCGGGACGAGTCCGGCGGTCTGATCGAAGCGGTGACCGACCGTCAGATCCTCTCCGCCTACCGACTGTTGGCCGCCAAGGAGGGCGTCTTCGTGGAGCCCGCCTCGGCCGCTTCCGTCGCGGGTCTGCTCAAGGCGCTCGAAGAGGGCAAGGTCGACCCGGGTCAGCGGATCGTCTGCACCGTGACCGGCAACGGCCTCAAGGACCCGGACTGGGCGGTCGCCGGAGCGCCCCAGCCGGTCACCGTGGCGGTCGACGCCGACGCCGCGGCCGAGAAGCTCGGGCTGGTCTGACGCGGCGCCGTGGCGAAGGGGCGCACGAAGAAGCTCGCGACACGCATCACGCGCTGTTCGTGCGCCCTATGTCGCAGCAGAACCTTCCTTCGATAGGCTGACCCCAGCGGCGCCGCAGTGCGCCGATCCGGCTCATGCCACAGGCATTGCCGCTCCTGCCGCACACCGCAGCCCCGCCGCACACCGCCGATGGCTGGCATTCCGGGGCAGAACCGCCCTTCGCACCGGAACAAGCACCAGAACAAGCACCTGCACAACAGGCACCAGCGCAACGAGCACCACCTGCACCAGAACAAGCACCAGCACAAGGAGAATCGTCGAACGATGGCCGGTCCCGCGTTCCGCGCCGCCGCGGTCCGAGTGCGCGTCCCCGCGACCAGCGCCAACCTCGGGCCCGGCTTTGACGCCTTCGGCCTGGCGCTGGGCCTGTACGACGATGTCGTGGTCCGGGTCGCCGACTCCGGGCTGCATGTCGACATCGCCGGCGAGGGCGCCGAGAATCTGGCCCGCGACGAGAAGCACCTGGTCGTGCGCTCGATGCGGACCGCCTTCGATCTGCTCGGCGGACAGCCGCGCGGCCTCGAGGTGGTCTGCGCCAACCGCATCCCGCACGGCCGCGGCCTGGGCTCCTCGTCCGCCGCGATCTGCGCCGGGATCATGGCCGCCCGCGCCGTGACGATAGGCGGCCCCGAGCGTCTCGACGACGCCGCGCTGCTGGAACTGGCCACCGAGATCGAGGGCCACCCCGACAACGTCGCCGCCTGTCTGCTCGGCGGCTTCACCCTCGCCTGGACCGAGTCCGGTGCCGCCCGCGCGATCCGGATGGATCCGGCGGCCTCCGTCGTCCCGGTGGTGTTCGTACCGTCCAAGCCGGTACTGACCGAGGTCGCCCGCGGCCTCCTGCCGCGCACCGTCCCGCATGTGGACGCCGCGGTGAACGCGGGCCGCGCGGCGCTGCTGGTGGAGGCGCTCACCCGCCGTCCCGAGCTGCTGCTGCCCGCCACCGAGGACCGGCTGCACCAGGACTACCGTGCTCCCGCCATGCCCGAAAGTGTGGCTCTGGTGAACCGGCTGCGTGCCGACGGCGTCCCTTCAGTCATCTCGGGAGCGGGGCCCACGGTCCTCGCGCTCACCGAGGAAGGCGCCGCGGACAAAGTCTCCCGGCTCGCGGGCGAGGGGTGGGCGGCGAACCGTCTGGCCCTCGACGCGGCAGGGGCCTGTGTACTGCCCCTGGCAGTGGGGCAGTGACACGATTGCCGGTTGGAGAGAGGGGGAATGTTTGTTGGATCCGGTAGTGTTAATGTCAAGCCTGCACTCGACGGCCCATGCATACGAATGGTGCCGAAGTGCACGCAGAAGTGATCTGTGTCCCTTCTGGGGACCGCCACTCTTCCGGGAGCCTCCCACACTGCCTGAGCATCCTGCCTAAGCAGTGTCGAGCACGCTCCGGAGTCGGCGCGAATTATCTCCTTTAACCTTCGCGCCGGAACCATGTAGGTATTTCTTCCGCCATCAGGCGGACCATCGCCCCGGCTCTGAGCAGCGGAAACGCCCAGATCCGGACAGCACAACCGGTCGCCGAGCCAGACAGGCCGACGTCCGCTCCAGGGAAGGACCCTTCGTGAGCGACACCACCGATCTGATGGGCGTGCGTGCAGACGCCGCGCCCGCTCCGGACGCCGCTGCCGCGCCTGCCACCGGTGCTGCCCCCAAGCGCCGCCGGTCGGGGACCGGCCTCGACGGCATGGTCCTGGCAGAGCTGCAGCAGCTTGCCTCCGGTCTCGGTATCAAGGGCACCGCGCGGATGCGCAAGAGCCAGCTGATCGAGACGATCAAGGAGACGCAGGCCGGCAAGGGTGCGGCCACCAGCGCTCCCAAGGCCGCCGCGGTAGCCGGGACGGCGACCGCCGAGCCCGTTGCCGAGAAGCCGAAGCGCCGGGCGACCTCCCGGGCCCGCACGGTGGAGAGCTCCGAGCCCGCTGTCGCGGCTCCGGCCGCCACCGCGCCGTCCGAGGCGAAGCAGATCGAAATTCCCGGCCAGCCCGCCGGTGAGCAGCCCAAGGCTGCCAGGAACGAGCGGGCCGGCGAGCGCGCCGAGGCCGCTGTTGACGGTGCCGAGGGCAAGCCCGCCGCCGACGGCAGGACCGCGGCCGGCGAGGAGCGCCAGGACCGCCAGCGCGGCCAGCGCGGCGACCGGCAGAACGACCGCCGCGAGCGGCAGGAGCGGCAGCGCGAGCGCCGCAACAACCGTGGCGACGAGAACGGCGCGGCCGCCGCGGGCGGCGGCGCGGAGGGCGGCAACCGCCAGAACCGCGGCAACCAGGGCGGCGGCCAGGGCCAGAGCCCGCAGGGCCAGAGCCAGGGCGGCCAGAACCAGGGCCAGGGCCGCGACCAGAACCAGGGCCAGGGCGGTCAGGGTCAGGGCCGTGACCAGAGCCAGGGTCAGAACGCGCAGGACGACGACGAGTTCGGTGACGGCCGCGGCCGCCGTCGGGGCCGTTACCGCGACCGCCGCGGGCGGGGCAGCAACCGCCGCGATGAGCAGCAGCAGTTCGGCAACGAGCCGACGGTCAACGACGACGACGTCCTGATCCCCGTCGCGGGCATCCTGGACATTCTCGACAACTACGCGTTCATCAGGACGTCCGGCTACCTCCCGGGTCCGAACGACGTGTACGTCTCGCTCGCCCAGGTCCGCAAGAACGGTCTGCGCAAGGGCGACCACGTCACCGGCGCCGTCCGCCAGCCCAAGGACGGTGAGCGCCGCGAGAAGTTCAACGCGCTGGTCCGGCTGGACTCGGCGAACGGCATGGCGGCGGACTCCGGCCGCGGCCGTCCGGAGTTCCAGAAGCTGACCCCGCTGTACCCGCAGGACCGGCTCCGCCTGGAGACCGACCCGGGTGTGCTGACGACCCGGATCATCGACCTGGTCGCGCCGATCGGCAAGGGCCAGCGTGGTCTGATCGTGGCCCCGCCGAAGACCGGTAAGACCATGATCATGCAGGCGATCGCCAACGCGATCACCGTGAACAACCCCGAGTGCCACCTGATGGTCGTCCTGGTCGACGAGCGTCCGGAAGAGGTCACCGACATGCAGCGGTCGGTGAAGGGCGAGGTCATCTCCTCGACCTTCGACCGTCCCGCCGAGGACCACACCACCGTCGCCGAGCTGGCCATCGAGCGCGCCAAGCGTCTCGTCGAGCTGGGTCACGACGTGGTCGTCCTGCTGGACTCGATCACCCGTCTGGGCCGCGCGTACAACCTCGCGGCGCCGGCCTCCGGCCGCATCCTGTCCGGTGGTGTCGACTCGACCGCGCTCTACCCGCCGAAGCGCTTCTTCGGTGCGGCGCGCAACATCGAGGACGGCGGCTCGCTGACCATCCTGGCCACCGCGCTGGTCGAGACCGGCTCGCGCATGGACGAGGTGATCTTCGAGGAGTTCAAGGGCACCGGCAACATGGAGCTCAAGCTCGACCGCAAGCTCGCCGACAAGCGCATCTTCCCCGCGGTGGACGTCGACCCGTCCGGTACCCGTAAGGAAGAGATCCTGCTCGACCGCGACGAGCTCGCGATCGTCTGGAAGCTCCGCCGGGTGCTGCACGCGCTCGACTCGCAGCAGGCGATCGAGCTGCTGCTGGACAAGATGAAGCAGACGAAGTCGAACGCCGAGTTCCTGATGCAGATCGCCAAGACGACCCCGGGCAACAGCAACGACTGACCCGGGCTCGGGACCCTTCCGAGACGTATGTCACAGAAGGGCCTCAGGAGGCTCGGAACGGGCTCTCAGGCTCCCCGGAAGGGGTCCCTGGGAGCCCGTTCTTATGTGCGGCGTGCACACTCGCCAGGAACCACGTCGGGCGGTTCGCCGTCTGACATACAAGACAAGCCACGCCTGAGCGACACAGCTGGGGGTAGCAGCACACCGACGACGGACGAGGACTGAGGCCATGGCGGACGACACGAGCGATACGCGGGGGACGAACGGCGGCTCCCAGCACGCCTCCGGCCGCCGCCGGCGGACGGCCCCGCGCCGCCGCCTGCTGCGAATAGCCGTCTGGGCCGTGGCGGGACTGGTCGTGGTGGGCGGTGCGGGCGCCGGTTACCTGTACTTCAAGCTCAACGGCAACATCAAGGGCGTCAACATCAACCAGGCGCTCGGTGACGACCGGCCGGAGCAGGTCGACAACGGCTCGGAGGACATACTCGTCCTCGGTTCCGACTCCCGCGCCGGCGCGAACGACAAGTACGGCACGGACGAGGGCAGCGCCCGCTCCGACACCGCGATGATCGTGCACCTCTACGAGGGCCACAAGACGGCCAGCGTGGTGAGCATCCCGCGCGACACCCTGATCACCCGCCCGGAGTGCGCCAGGACCGGCGGCGGCACCTCGCCCAAGGTGAACAAGGTGATGTTCAACGAGTCGTACTCGGTCGGTGGCCCCGCGTGCGCGGTCAAGACCGTCGAGTCCATGACCGGTATCCGCATGGACCACTACATCGAGGTCGACTTCACCGGCTTCAAGGGCCTGATCGACGCCCTGGGCGGGGTCCCCGTCACCACGAGCAAGGCGATCCACGACACGTCCAGCCACCTGGACCTCGCGGCCGGCACCCACACGCTCAACGGCGAGCAGTCGCTCGGCCTGGTCCGCACCCGGCACGCGGTGGCCGACGGCAGCGACCTGGGCCGCATACAGCTGCAGCAGGCGTTCATGAAGGCGCTCATGGACCGGGTGAACGGCCTGGGCCTGCTGTCGAGCCCCACGCAGCTCTACAAGGTCGCGGACAAGGCCACGAAGGCCATCACCACGGACTCGGACCTGGCCTCCATCAGCGGTCTGAAGAGCCTGGCGGGGAGCCTCAAGGGCCTGAAGTCCGAGAACATCAACATGGTGACGCTGCCGGTCCAGTACGCCAAGAGCGACGCGAACCGCGTCGAGCCCATGGACTCGCAGGCCGCCCTGGTCTGGCAGGCGCTCAAGGCGGACCTGCCGATACCGGCCGCCGCCACCAAGGGCTCCGCCGCCGACGAGACCGATGCCAAGGGCGTCGTCGGAACCGGTTCCTGAAGCCGTTCCCGAACCCCCCGAACGGGTTCCCGCACCGGTTCCGGGCCTTTTCCGGACCGTGCGGGGCCGTCGGGAATGAAATCCGGCCGCCTCTCGTTTTGGGAGATGCGGCCGGTGCTGGCAGACTGGACCGCTGGCCCCGGTTCACGTGACGCAAACCCGCTCCACGACCCGGCGCCCTCCCGAACCTAGGAGCATCCCTTGAAGCGCGAAATCCACCCCGAGTACGTCGAGACCCAGGTCACCTGCACCTGTGGCGCGTCGTTCACGACCCGCAGCACCGAGAAGAGCGGCGTGATTCGCGCCGACGTCTGCTCCGCGTGCCACCCGTTCTACACGGGCAAGCAGAAGATCCTCGACACCGGTGGCCGCGTGGCCCGCTTCGAGGCCCGCTTCGGCAAGAAGGCCGCCGGGTCCGCCCAGAAGTAGCGACCCGAAAGCGCCGGTTCTCGGTCTCCCGACACCTCGGGGGACCGGACCGGCGCTTTGTCGTCCGGTACCGATAGCAGTCCAGGGTTGTTCAGGAGAGGCACAGCAATGTTCGAGGCAGTCGAGGAACTGATCGGCGAGCACGCCGACCTCGAGAAGCGGCTCGCCGATCCCGCGGTGCACGCGGATCAGGCCAATGCCCGCAAGCTCAACAAGCGCTACGCCGAACTGACGCCGATCATCGGCACCTACCGCTCCTGGAAGCTGACCGGCGAGGACATCGAGACCGCCCGTGAGTTCGCCCAGGACGATCCGGACTTCGCGGCCGAGCTCAAGCTGCTGGACAAGCAGCGCGTCGAGCTGACCGAGAAACTGCGGCTGCTGCTCGTACCGCGCGACCCGCACGACGAGAAGGACGTCATCCTCGAGGTCAAGGCCGGAGAGGGCGGCGAGGAGTCCGCGCTGTTCGCCGGCGACCTGCTGCGGATGTATCTGCGGTACGCCGAGCGCGTCGGCTGGAAGACCGAGATCATCGAGGCGAACGAGTCCGACCTCGGCGGCTACAAGGACGTCCAGGTCGCGGTGAAGACCAAGGGCGGCAACGGTGCCACCGAGCCCGGCCAGGGCGTCTGGGCGCGGCTGAAGTACGAGGGCGGGGTGCACCGCGTGCAGCGGGTGCCCGCCACCGAGTCGCAGGGCCGGATCCACACCTCCGCGGCCGGCGTGCTCGTCACGCCCGAGGCCGAGGAGGTCGAGGTCGAGATCGGCCCGAACGATCTGCGCATCGACGTGTACCGCTCGTCGGGCCCCGGCGGCCAGTCCGTCAACACCACCGACTCCGCGGTGCGCATCACGCACCTGCCGTCCGGTCTGGTCGTCTCCTGCCAGAACGAGAAGAGCCAGCTCCAGAACAAGGAGTCGGCGATGCGTATCCTGCGTTCCAGGCTGCTCGCCGCCGCGCAGGAGGAAGCCGACCAGGAGGCCTCCGACGCGCGCCGCAGCCAGGTCCGCACGGTGGACCGCTCCGAGCGGATCCGGACGTACAACTACCCCGAGAACCGCATCTCGGACCACCGCGTCGGCTTCAAGGCGTACAACTTGGACCAGGTCCTCGACGGGGACCTCGACGCGATGATCCAGGCGTGTGTCGATGCCGACTCCGCCGCCAAGCTGGCCGCGGCCGGCGACGCCGGCTGACACCAGCCGAAGCGCCGGCTGACCAGCCACAGCGCGAGCTAACAGGAGGGCAATCAGTGAACGTGCTGCTCGCCGAGGTGGCGCAGGCCGCCCAGCGGCTGGCCGACGCCGGCGTGCCGTCCCCGCGTTTCGACGCGGAGGAACTGGCCGCGTACGTGCACGGCGTCAAGCGCGGCGAGCTGCACTCGGTCGCCGACTCCGAATTCGACGCCCGTTACTGGGAGGCGGTCGCCCGCCGCGAGGCCCGCGAACCGCTCCAGCACATCACCGGGCGCGCCTTCTTCCGGTATCTGGAGCTCCAGGTCGGGCCGGGCGTCTTCGTCCCCCGCCCCGAGACGGAGTCGGTCGTCGGCTGGGCGATAGACGCCGTACGGGCCATGGACGTGGCCGAGCCGCTGATCGTCGACCTGTGCACCGGCTCCGGCGCCATCGCGCTGGCACTGGCCCAGGAGGTGCCGCGGTCGCGCGTGCACGCCGTGGAGCTGTCGGAGAAGGCCCTGGAATGGGCCCGCAAGAACATCGAAGGAAGCAAGGTCCAGCTGGAGCACGGCGACGCGCTCAGCGCGTTCCCCGAGCTCAACGGCCAGGTGGACCTCGTCATCAGCAATCCGCCGTACATCCCGCTCACCGAGTGGGAGTACGTACAGCCCGAAGCGCGTGACCACGACCCCGAACTTGCCCTCTTCTCGGGTGAGGACGGCCTCGACACCATCCGCGGCATCGAGCGCACGGCGCACCGGCTGCTGCGGCCGGGCGGCGTCGTCGTGATCGAGCACGCGGACTCCCAGGGCGGTCAGGTTCCGTGGATCTTCAAGGAGGACGCCGGCTGGGCCGACGCCGCCGACCACCCCGACCTGAACAACCGGCCCCGCTTCACCACGGCCCGCAAGGCGACGCCATGATGACGCGGGTCAACTGCACGCACGGCGCCGCAGCGGCGCACAGCCTGGAGGTCAGCTAATGGCACGGCGTTACGACTGCTCGGACGCGACCGACCGCGCCGCCGGACTGCGCGAAGCGACGTCCGCCATCAAGCGTGGTGAGCTCGTCGTGCTGCCCACCGACACCCTGTACGGCATCGGCGCGGACGCGTTCGACGCACAGGCCGTCGGCGATCTGCTGGAGGCCAAGGGCCGGGGCCGCAACATGCCCTCCCCGGTGCTGGTCGGCTCCCCGAACACGCTGCACGGCCTGGTCACGGACTTCTCCGAGCAGGCCTGGGAGCTCGTCGACGCCTTCTGGCCCGGCGCGCTCACCCTCGTCGCCAAGCACCAGCCGTCCCTGAACTGGGACCTCGGCGACACCCGCGGCACCGTCGCGGTCCGGATGCCGCTGCACCCCGTCGCGATCGAACTGCTGACCGCCACCGGCCCGCTCGCGGTGTCCAGCGCCAATCTGACCGGCCACCGTTCCCCCGAGGACTGCGACGCCGCCCAGGAGATGCTCGGGGACTCCGTCGCGGTGTACCTGGACGCCGGGCCGACGCCCGCCACCGTCCCGTCGTCCATCGTCGACGTGACCGGCAAGATCCCGGTGCTGCTGCGGGCCGGCGCGATCAGCGCCGACCAGCTCCGAGAGGTCGTACCCGACCTGGAGGAGCGCAATTGACCGCGCCCGAAAGGCGTGGCATACCGGGTCAGCGCGATGACCGCTTCCGCATCCTCCACGTCTGCACCGGCAATGTCTGCCGCTCGCCGATCGCCGAGCGGCTGACCCGTCATGAGCTGACGCTGCGCCTCGGTGACGGTGCCGACGGGATCCTCGTCGAGTCCGCCGGCACCTGGGGGCACGAAGGCGCGCCCATGGAGGCGCACGCCGCCGCCGTCCTCACCGAGTACGGCGCCGACGCGTCCGGGTTCATCGGCCGTGAGCTGCTCGACGACCACGTCATCGACGCCGACCTGGTGCTGACCGCGACCCGCGACCACCGCGCGCAGGTCATCTCGATGGGGCACGCGGCGGGGCTGCGCACCTTCACGCTGAAGGAGTTCACCCGGCTGGTGCGGGCGATAGATCCCGCGACCCTCCCCGAGGGCAGTGTGTCCGACCGTGCCCGCGCGCTGGTCCGTGCCGCCGCCGCGCTGCGCGGCTGGCTGCTGGCCCCGAGCGCCGAGGCCGACGAGGTCTACGACCCCTACGGCGCCCCGATCGGGTTCTTCCGCAGCATCGGCGAGGAGATCCACAGCTCCCTCGACCCGGTCGTCACCGCGCTGACCGGAATCCGTACCCCGACCCCCCGGTAGGGCCCCGAGCCCCCCGGCAGGCCGGGCGCGGCCGGATCCGGCACGTGATGCTCCGCTCGCCGGGCGCCGCGGCGGCGGCGCCCCTACAGTTGGGTGCAGTAACCCGACCCTCCTGCGGGAGTCCAGCCATGCCGGTCGCCGAAACGACTTCACCCACCCCGCTGCGGCCCGCCGCCCAGACGTGGCAACCGGACTTCGACGCGCTGCGTCGGCAGGACCCGGAGCTGGCGGGTGTGCTGCTCGCCGAGCTGGAACGGCAGAGCACCACGCTGCAGTTGATCGCGGGGGAGAACTTCACCTCGTCCGCCGTCCTCGCCGCGCTCGGCTCGCCGCTCGCCAACAAGTACGCCGAGGGTTATCCCTCCCGCCGTCACCATTCCGGGTGCGAACTGGTCGACGTGGCGGAGCGGCTGGCGGTGGAGCGTGCCACCGGCCTGTTCGGCGCCGCGCACGCCAACGTGCAGCCGTACTCCGGGTCCTCGGCCGTCCTGGCCGCGTACGCGGCGCTGCTGGTCCCCGGTGACAAGGTGCTCGCGATGGCGCTGCCGCACGGCGGCCACCTCACGCACGGCTCGCAGGCGAACTTCTCCGGCCGCTGGTTCCGCTTCGTCGGCTACGGGGTGACGCCGCCCGGTGCCCCGGACGGCGGCGGACGGATCGACTACGACCAGGTACGCGCGCTGGCCCGGGAGCACCGTCCCAAGGCGATCGTGTGCGGCGCCATCGCGTACCCCCGGCACATCGACTACCGGACGTTCCGGGAGATCGCCGACGAGGTCGACGCGTATCTGATCGTGGACGCCGCGCACACCCTGGGCCTGGTCGCCGGCGGTGCCGCGCCCAGCCCCGTGCCGTACGCGGACGTGGTGTGCGCCACCACCCACAAGGTGCTGCGCGGACCGCGCGGCGGGCTGATCCTGTGCGGCGCCGATCTCGCCCAGCGCATCGACCGGGCGGTCTTCCCGTTCTCGCAGGGCGGCCCGCATCTGCACTCCATCGCCGCGAAGGCGGCGGCCTTCGCCGAGGCCGCGACCCCGGCGTTCGCCGCGTACGCCCACCAGGTCGTCGCCAACGCGCGGCTGCTGGCCGACGCGCTCGCCGCCGAGGGGATGACGATCACCACCGGCGGTACCGACACCCATCTGATCACCGCCGATGTCACTCCGCTGGGTGTCACCGGAGTACAGGCGCGAGGACGCTGCGCCGCCGCCGGAATCGTCCTCGACAAGTACGCGCTGCCGTACGATCCGCAGCCGTCCGACATCGCGTCCGGCATCCGGATCGGTACCGCCGCGGTGACCACCCAGGGCATGGCGGAACCGGAGATGTCGCAGGTCGCACCCCTGATCGCCCGGGCGCTGCGCGAGGAGCAGGGGCTCGCCGCCGAGGTCGCGCAGTTCGTCGGAGGCTTCCCGCCGTACCCGGCGTGACCGGCCGTCCCGCGACACTGGAACCGCGGGCCGGTATCTGTGAGTCTTCGCAGATGTTCGCAGCTGGGAGTACGACGCCACTAAGGTGTGACGCTGTGAGGACCTGCCCGACGCCCCTGAAGCACCGCTTCGTCCGGCCGACCCTGCCGGAGGCAGCCCTGTGCGCGAGTATCTGCTGACGCTTTGTGTGACCGCCGCCGTCACGTATCTGCTGACGGGCCCGGTGCGGAAGTTCGCGATCGCGGCCGGCGCCATGCCGGAGATCCGTGAGCGGGACGTGCACCGGGAGCCGACACCCAGGCTCGGCGGGATCGCGATGTTCGGCGGGCTGTGCGCGGGTCTGCTGGTCTCCTCCCACTTGTGGAACCTCAGCAGCGTCTTCGAGCTGTCCAACGAGCCGCGGGCGCTGCTCTCCGGAGCGGGCCTGATCTGGCTGCTGGGCGTGCTGGACGACAAGTGGGGCGTGGACGCGCTGATCAAGCTCGGCGCCCAGATGATCGCCGCGGGCGTCATGGTGCTGCAGGGTCTGACGATCCTGTGGCTGCCGGTCCCCGGTGTGGGCACCGTCTCACTGTCGCCGATCCAGTCCACGCTGCTCACCGTCGCGCTGGTCGTGATCACCATCAACGCCGTCAACTTCGTCGACGGCCTCGACGGCCTGGCGTCCGGCATGGTCGCCATCGCCGCCATCGCGTTCTTCATGTACGCCTACCGCATGTGGTACGGCTACGGCGTCGAGGCGGCCGCCCCCGCGACGCTGTTCAGCGCGATCCTCATCGGGATGTGCCTGGGCTTCCTGCCGCACAACCTGCACCCGGCCCGGATCTTCATGGGCGACTCCGGCTCGATGCTGATCGGCCTGGTCCTCGCCTCGTCCGCGATCTCCATCACCGGCCAGGTGGACCCGGACGCCATCACCGACATGACGGGGTCCACCCGGGAGACCGTGCACTTCATGGTGCCGGTCTACATGCCGCTGCTGCTGCCGCTCACCCTGATCGCGATCCCGGCCGCGGACCTGGTGCTGGCCATCGTGCGCCGCACCTGGAACGGGCAGTCGCCGTTCGCCGCCGACCGCGGACATCTGCACCACCGGCTGCTGGAGATCGGCCACTCGCACAGCCGGGCCGTGCTGATCATGTACTTCTGGTCGGCGCTGATCGCGTTCGGCGCGGTCGCCTTCTCGCTCAACTCCTCCAGCCTGTGGATCGTGCTGGTGATCATGGTCCTCAGCGCCGTCGGCCTGGTCGTGCTGCTGCTGCCGCGGTTCCGGCCGCGCGCACCGCGCTGGGCCGAGGCGTTCGTGCCGCCGCGCTACCGCCGCAAGCGCCGGACGACGCAGGCCGCGCAGCTCGCCGCCGAGCAGCTGATCCGCGCCGGCGGAGCGGCCGGCGTGCACGGTTCGACGGCCATCGGCGACCGCTCCCGGCTGCCCGACCGACGCCCGGTCGACAGCCGCAGGTAATCGGCTGTTCGCCTCTACCAGACGTCGAGTTGGACGTCAGCCGGACGACACGCCGACTACTCCTTCCGTGTGACAGGCAGCACACTTACAAGGTAAAGACCGCATCAAATACTTTGTGATACCGTTCACGAAACCCGGGAAACAAGCCGAAAGACCCTAGTGCGACGGTCTTCCGGCGTGAGGCACGTCCTCGGTCCGGGTCTACGCTCGTCTCCGACGACCAGCCGCTTTCCCCCAACTCCCGCCGGAGGAGCTGCCACCATGCAGTCCAACGACGTCCGAACGTTCCTTCACTGCGCTGTCCCCACCGTTGCGGCCGGCGTCATCGCTGTCGCTGTCGGTGGCATGGTCACCGGTGGCAAAGGAGCGATCGGCGGCGCCCTCGGTGCTGTGATCGTCATGATCTTCATGGGTATTGGCTTGTTCGCGCTGCAGCGGACCGCGAGGTCCCTGCCACATCTGTTCCAGGCCATGGGCCTGATGCTCTACACGACTCAGCTGTTGGTGCTCGCGATCATCCTTGCGCTGTTCAAGCACACCACGCTGTTCGACCTGCCGACTTTCGCCTTCTCGGTGCTCGCTGCGTCCCTGGTCTGGATCCTTGCCCAGGCTCGCGCTCATATGAAGGCCAAGATCTTCTACGTGGACCCGGATTCCGCAGGGTCCACGTCGTGAATGGTAGGGGCGCGGTAAAGGCGTCGCCGCTCATTTGCTATCGTCCGGTCTCAACTGCGGCAGAGCTGGCGCGGGCGGCGAGATTGCCTGCCCAGCCTCTCGGTTCGAAGCCGATGCGCCGCCCCCACATCTGCAAGACCAGTCCAGTGCCGTTCCGTGGCTGCACGCCGCGCCGACACATCGAGGTTGCCCTACCCATGTGCCACGCTGAAGGAGCTCGCGGTGAGTGCTGACCAGGTTCTCGCCTTCGAGACCGACTGCCACATCTTCGACTCGAGCCACTGCGGCTTCCCCTCCCCGGGTCTGCACTCCTTCGTCTTCGACCCGATCTTCAGTATCGGCAGCTTCGACTTCAACAAGCCGATGCTGCTCGCTCTGCTGAGCACGGTCATCGTCGTCGGATTCTTCTGGGCGGCCTTCAACAAGCCGAAGCTGGTCCCGGGCAAGCTGCAGATGATCGGCGAGGCCGGATACGACTTCGTGCGTCGCGGGATCGTCTACGAGTCGCTCGGCAAGAAGCAGGGCGAGAAGTACGTTCCGCTGCTGGTCTCGCTGTTCTTCATGATCTGGATCATGAACCTCTGGTCGATCGTTCCGGTCGCCCAGTTCCCGGTGACGTCGATCATCGCCTTCCCCGCGGGGATGGCACTGATCGTCTACATCACCTGGATGACGCTGACCTTCAAGACGCACGGGTTCGTCGGCGGACTGAAGAACATCACCGGCTACGACAAGTCGCTCGGCGCGGTGCTCCCCATGGCCGTCGGCATCGAGTTCTTCTCGAACGTCCTTGTGCGTCCTTTCACGCACACGGTCCGGCTCTTCGCGAACATGTTCGCCGGCCACCTGCTGCTGCTGATGTTCACCATCGCCAGCTGGTACCTGCTCAACGATGTCGGTATCGCCTACGCCGGTGTCTCGTTCGTGATGGTGATCGTGCTGACCGCCTTCGAGCTCTTCATCCAGGCAGTCCAGGCGTACGTCTTCGTCGTCCTGGCCGCCAACTACATCCAGGGCGCGCTCGCCGAGCACCACTGAGCCCATCCCACCCAGACGTCCGGTGGCCAACCCCCACCGGCTTGTGAAAGAGAAGGAAGAAACAGCATGTCCGCTGTGGAGAACCTCGCTGCCGTCTCCGGCTCCCTCGGCTCGATCGGCTACGGCCTCGCGGCCATCGGCCCCGGCATCGGTATCGGCATCATCTTCGGTAACGGCACGCAGGCCCTGGCCCGCCAGCCCGAGGCCGCCGGCCTGATCCGTCAGAACCAGATCCTCGGCTTCGCGTTCTGTGAGGCACTCGCGCTGATCGGCATCGTCATGCCGTTCGTGTTCGGCAAGTAATCAGCCGACGCATCTTCGACGAAAGGCACTGATGTGAACCCCCTGGTTCAGCTCGCTGCGGAGGAGGCGGAAAACCCCCTCATCCCGCCGATCCCCGAGCTCATCATCGGGCTGATCGCCTTCGCCATCGTCTTCATTTTCCTTGCCAAGAAGCTCCTCCCGAACATCAACAAGGTTCTGGACGAGCGCCGCGAGGCCATCGAAGGCGGCATGGAGAAGGCCGAGGCCACCCAGGCCGAGGCGCAGCAGACGCTCGAGCAGTACCGCGAGCAGCTCTCCGAGGCCCGGCACGAAGCCGCGCGACTGCGCCAGGAGGCGCAGGAGCAGGGCGCCGCGCTCATCGCCGAGATGCGCGCGGAAGGCCAACGGCAGCGCGAGGACATCGTCACGGCCGGCCACGCGCAGATCGCGGCCGACCGCAAGGCAGCCGCGCAGGCGCTGCGCCAGGACGTGGGCAAGCTCGCCACCGACCTGGCCGGCAAGCTCGTCGGCGAGTCCCTCGAGGACAGCGCCCGGCAGAGCCGCACCATCGACCGTTTCCTCGACGAGCTCGAGGAGAAGGCCGAGGCCACGCGATGAACGGCGCGAGCCGCGAGGCACTGGCCGCCGGACGCGAGCAGCTCGACGCGCTGACGGACAACACGTCCGTCGACGCGGCGAAGCTCGGGGAAGAGCTGGCCTCCGTCACGGGGCTGCTCGACCGTGAGGGATCGCTGCGGCGTGCCCTGACCGACCCGGCGAAGACCGGCGAGGCCAAGGCAGGACTGGCCGAGCAGCTGCTCGGCGGCCAGATCGGCGGAGAGACCCTCGACCTCGTGTCGGGCCTGGTCCGCTCCCGCTGGTCCCGGTCGCGTGACCTGACGGACGCGGTGGAGGAGCTTTCCTACGCCGCCGACCTGGTCGCCGCCCAGCGCGCGGGCGCTCTCGACGACGTCGAGGACGAGCTGTTCCGCTTCGGCCGGATCGTCTCCGGCAGCAGCGAGCTGCGGGCCGCGCTGACCGACAAGGTCGCCGTGACCTCGGCCAAGGCCGAGCTGCTGCGCTCACTGCTCGACGGCCGGGTCAGCCCGGTCACCGAGCGACTGGTCGCCCGGCTTGTCACCCACCCGCGGGGACGTAGCCTGGAAGCAGGGCTCGAAGCCCTGTCCAAGCTGGCAGCCGCCCGCCGTAATCGGATGGTCGCGGTGGTGGTCTCGGCCGTACCGCTGACCGACCAGCAAAAGCAGCGCCTCGGCGCCGCGCTGGCCAAGCTGTACGGCCGGCAGGTGCACCTGAACCTCGACGTGGACCCGACGGTCCTCGGCGGGATCACGGTGCACGTAGGCGAAGAGGTCATCAACGGCACCATCGCCGACCGCCTCGAAGAGGCGGCCCGGCGGATGGCCGGCTGAGACCAGCCACCAACTCAAGAGCATGACCGCGGCCCGAGTTGGGCCGTAGCGAGGTGCCTGCCGGGGACGACCCCCAGGCACCCGCAGGAAACTTCGGGCCCAACAAGGAGAGCAGGGAACCCAGATGGCGGAGCTCACGATCCGGCCGGAGGAGATCCGGGACGCGCTGGAGACCTTTGTCCAGTCGTACCAGCCGGACGCCGCCTCGCGCGAGGAGGTCGGCACGGTCAGCGAGGCCGGTGACGGCATCGCGAAGGTCGAGGGTCTTCCCTCGGCCATGGCGAACGAACTGCTGAAGTTCGAGGACGGGACCCTCGGTCTCGCGCTGAACCTCGAAGAGCGCGAGATCGGCGCTATCGTCCTCGGCGAGTTCAGCGGTATCGAGGAGGGCCAGCCGGTGCGACGCACCGGAGAGGTCCTGTCCGTCGCAGTCGGCGAGGGTTACCTGGGCCGGGTCGTCGACCCGCTCGGCAACCCGATCGACGGCCTCGGCGAGATCGAGACGGACGCCCGTCGCGCCCTGGAGCTGCAGGCTCCCGGCGTCATGGTGCGTAAGTCGGTGCACGAGCCGATGCAGACCGGCCTCAAGGCCGTCGACGCGATGGTGCCGATCGGCCGCGGTCAGCGTCAGCTGATCATCGGCGACCGCCAGACGGGCAAGACCGCCCTGGCTGTCGACACGATCATCAACCAGCGTGACAACTGGCGTTCCGGCGACCCGAAGAAGCAGGTCCGCTGCATCTACGTCGCCATCGGCCAGAAGGGCTCCACCATCGCGTCCGTGCGCGGTGCGCTGGAGGAGGCGGGCGCTCTCGAGTACACGACGATCGTCGCGGCTCCGGCGTCCGACCCGGCCGGCTTCAAGTACCTCGCCCCGTACACCGGCTCGGCCATCGGCCAGCACTGGATGTACCAGGGCAAGCACGTCCTGATCGTCTTCGACGACCTGTCGAAGCAGGCCGACGCCTACCGCGCCGTCTCCCTGCTGCTCCGCCGCCCGCCGGGCCGCGAGGCG
The DNA here is from genome assembly GCF_010548325.1 of Streptomyces sp. SID13666. Taxonomy (NCBI): domain Bacteria; kingdom Bacillati; phylum Actinomycetota; class Actinomycetes; order Kitasatosporales; family Streptomycetaceae; genus Streptomyces; species Streptomyces sp. SID13666. Next base: position 164,819 of record NZ_JAAGLX010000006.1, read on the forward strand.
TACCCGGGTGACGTCTTCTACCTGCACTCCCGTCTCCTCGAGCGTTGCGCGAAGCTCTCGGACGCCATGGGCGCGGGTTCGATGACCGGTCTGCCGATCGTCGAGACCAAGGCGAACGACGTGTCGGCGTTCATTCCGACCAACGTCATCTCCATCACCGACGGCCAGTGCTTCCTGGAGTCCGACCTGTTCAACGCGGGCCAGCGCCCGGCGCTGAACGTCGGTATCTCGGTCTCGCGAGTCGGCGGCAGCGCGCAGCACAAGGCCATGCGCCAGGTGTCCGGCCGACTGCGTGTCGACCTCGCCCAGTACCGCGAGCTGGAGGCGTTCGCCGCCTTCGGTTCCGACCTGGACGCGGCCTCGAAGGCGCAGCTGGAGCGCGGCAAGCGGATGGTCGAGCTGCTGAAGCAGGGCCAGTACGCGCCGTACTCGGTCGAGGACCAGGTCGTCTCCATCTGGGCCGGCACCACCGGCAAGATGGACGACGTCCCGGTCGAGGACATCCGCCGCTTCGAGCGGGAGCTCCTCGACTACATGGGCCGCGAGCACAAGGGCCTGATGAACAGCATCGTCGAGGGCGCGAAGATGTCCGACGACACGCTGCAGGCGCTTGCCGAGTCCGTTGCCACCTTCAAGCAGCAGTTTGAGACGTCGGACGGCAAGCTCCTGGGTGAGGGCTGAGCATGGGAGCCCAGCTCAGGGTCTACAAGCGTCGCATCAAGTCGGTAACCGCGACCAAGAAGATCACCAAGGCGATGGAGATGATCGCCGCCTCGCGCATCGTCAAGGCGCAGCGTCAGGTGGCGGCATCGGGTCCGTACGCGACCGAGCTCACCCGCGCGGTGACCGCGGTCGCCACGGGCTCCAACACCAAGCACGCCCTGACCACCGAGGTCGAGTCGCCCACCCGGGTCGCGGTTCTGCTCATCACGAGCGACCGCGGCCTGGCCGGCGGGTACTCGTCCAACGCGATCAAGGCTGCGGACCGGCTCACCGAGCGGCTTCGCTCGGAGGGCAAGGAGGTCGACTCGTACCTCGTCGGCCGTAAGGCCGTCGCGTACTACAACTTCCGTGAGCGGAAGGTCGTGGAGTCCTGGACGGGCTTCACCGACCAGCCGTCCTACGGGGACGCCAAGGCGATCGCCGCACCGCTGATCGCGGCGGTGCAGCAGGACACGGCCGAGGGCGGTGTGGACGAGCTCCACATCGTGTTCACCGAGTTCGTCTCGATGATGCTGCAGTCGCCGGTGGACAACCGGCTGCTGCCGCTCAGCCTCGACGCGGAGGCGCTGGAGGCGCAGGAGGAGTCGCACGGCAAGGGAGAGATCCTGCCGCTGTACGACTTCGAGCCGTCGGCTGAGGGCGTCCTCGACGCCCTGCTGCCGCGGTACGTCGAGAGCCGTATCTACAACGCACTGCTGCAGGCCGCCGCTTCCGAGCACGCTGCCCGCCGTCGCGCGATGAAGTCGGCGACCGACAACGCCGGAGACCTCGTCAAGAAGCTCTCCCGGCTTGCCAACGCGGCCCGCCAGGCCGAAATCACCCAGGAAATCAGCGAGATCGTCGGTGGCGCGAGCGCCCTCGCCGACGCTAGCGCGGGGAGTGACTAACCACTATGACCACCACTGTTGAAACGGCCACGGCTACTGGCCGCGTCGCTCGGGTCATCGGCCCGGTCGTCGACGTGGAATTCCCCGTCGACGCGATGCCGGAGATCTACAACGCTCTGCACGTCACGGTCGCTGACCCGGCCGAGGACGGCAAGCTGAAGACGCTGACCCTGGAAGTCGCCCAGCACCTGGGTGACGGCCTGGTCCGCACCATCTCGATGCAGCCCACCGACGGTCTGGTCCGCCAGTCCCCGGTGACCAACACGGGCTCGGGCATCACCGTCCCCGTCGGCGACGTCACCAAGGGCAAGGTGTTCAACACCCTCGGTGAGATCCTGAACGTGGACCCGTCCACGGTCGAGATCACGGAGCGCTGGCCGATCCACCGCAAGGCCCCGGCCTTCGACCAGCTCGAGTCCAAGACCGAGATGTTCGAGACCGGCGTCAAGGTCATCGACCTGCTGACCCCGTACGTCAAGGGCGGCAAGATCGGTCTGTTCGGTGGTGCCGGTGTCGGCAAGACCGTGCTGATCCAGGAAATGATCTACCGCGTCGCCAACAACCACGACGGTGTGTCGGTGTTCGCGGGTGTCGGTGAGCGTACCCGTGAGGGCAACGACCTCATCGAGGAGATGACCGAGTCCGGCGTCATCGACAAGACCGCGCTGGTCTTCGGCCAGATGGACGAGCCCCCGGGCACCCGTCTTCGCGTGGCGCTTGCCGGTCTGACCATGGCGGAGTACTTCCGCGATGTTCAGGGCCAGGACGTGCTCTTCTTCATCGACAACATCTTCCGGTACACCCAGGCGGGCTCGGAGGTGTCCACCCTGCTCGGCCGTATGCCGTCCGCGGTGGGTTACCAGCCGAACCTGGCCGACGAGATGGGCATCCTGCAGGAGCGCATCACGTCGACCCGCGGTCACTCGATCACCTCGATGCAGGCGATCTACGTCCCCGCGGACGACCTGACCGACCCGGCCCCGGCGACGACCTTCGCCCACCTGGACGCGACGACCGTTCTGTCGCGTCCGATCTCGGAGAAGGGCATCTACCCGGCGGTCGACCCGCTGGACTCGACGTCCCGGATCCTGGACCCGCGCTACATCGCGCAGGACCACTACGACTGCGCCATGCGCGTCAAGGGCATCCTGCAGAAGTACAAGGACCTCCAGGACATCATCGCGATCCTCGGCATCGACGAGCTGGGTGAAGAAGACAAGCTCACCGTCTTCCGCGCCCGTCGGATCGAGCGCTTCCTGTCGCAGAACACCCACGTGGCGAAGCAGTTCACCGGTGTGGACGGCTCCGACGTGTCGCTCGAGGAGTCGATCACGGCGTTCAACGCCATCGCCGATGGTGATTACGACCACTTCCCCGAGCAGGCGTTCTTCATGTGCGGCGGTATCGAGGACCTGGTGCGCAACGCCAAGGAGCTCGGCGTCAGCTGAGTCCGGCGGCACGACGCGCGGGGGGTGGACGGTGCGCACGACAGCACCTTTCACCCCCTGCGCACCCGCGGGAGCGGGTCCTTGGCGGTAACGCCGGGGAAACCTCCACTATTCTTTGACCCAACACCCGCCGGAAGCGGTGGGTGCCGAACCGAGGAGCCGTCTTGGCTGAGCTGCACGTCGAGCTGGTCGCAGCGGACCGCAGTGTCTGGTCCGGCGAAGCCACCATGGTCATCGCGCGCACGCCGTCCGGTGACATCGGCGTCATGCCGGGACACCAGCCGCTGCTGGGTGTGCTGCTGTCCGGTCCCGTGACGATCCGTACGAGCGACGGTGGCACCGTGGTCGCCGCCGTACACGGTGGATTCCTCTCCTTCGCCGACAACAAGCTCTCGGTGCTCGCCGAGATCGCGGAGCTCGCCGACGAGATCGATGTCGCGCGTGCCGAGCGGGCTCTGGAGCGTTCCAAGGCCGACACCGACGCAGCCGCCGAAAGGCGCGCCGAGGTCCGGCTGGCCGCCGTTTCGAGCGGTCACTGAGCGGATATACCTGGATGCCGCGGACAGCCCATGGGGCGGTCCGCGGCTCCGGCACAGTAAGGGCAGTAGCCATTCCTAGGCGAGGAGGTCGGTGGGCGTGATCCTCGCTTTTCAGGTGTGTGGCGGGATTGTGGCAGCGGCGCTGCTGGGACTGTTCGTCTTCGGGCTCCGCCGGCGGCTGATCCAGCGCCCCGGCGGCACCTTCGACTGCAGTCTGCGACCGGCCCCGGCCGACGGGGAAGAGGTCGAGTCCACCGGCAAGGGCTGGGTCTACGGTGTGGCCCGGTACAGCGGTGACCGGATCGAGTGGTTCCGGGTCTTCTCGTACTCGCCGCGGCCGCGGCGCGTGCTGGACCGTCCCGCGATCGAGGTGCTCAGCCGCCGGCCCCCGCAGGGGCAGGAGGAGCTGGCACTGCTCTCCGACGCCACCGTGCTGCTGTGCGCGCACCGCGGCACCCGGCTGCAGCTGGCGATGAGCGAGGACGCCCTGACGGGCTTCCTGGCCTGGCTGGAGGCCGCGCCTCCCGGCCAGCGAGTCAATGTGGCTTAAATAGAGAGGCCTCGCTGTATGGGGGCACCCCCGGACGGAGTCTGGGGGAGAGTCAATGTGGCTTAGTGCTTTGCCCTCAAGCGCCGGGCGGGCTGATCATTCAGCCCGCCCGGCGCTTGAGGGTTTTCTGTGTGTCCCCGGCCGGGGACGACGGGCGGCGTGTCGGGCCCCGGCCGGGGGGCTTCTACTTGAGCCCGCTGTCCACGGACGTCATGAGGGTTCCGGTGTCACCGGACATCTCCCAGATCATCGCGCCGAGCAGGTTCTTGGACTTGATCCAGGCGCTCTTCTTGCCGATCGACCAGGTGTCGTCGAAACTCCACCACTGGCCGTTGGCGCCGGTGTAGCCGTACGTCGCCACGGACTGTTCGTCGTGGTAGACGGTGAGGCCGCCGACCGAGGCGATCAGGTTGCTGTAGCCGCGGGTGCCGGACTCCTCGGGGAACTGGCCGGGCGCGGCCCCGTTGGCCGCCTGCCATTCACCGTGCACGCCACCGTCGGTGACCTGCTGCCAGCCGCGCCCGTAGAAGGCGAGGCCGATGGTGAGCTGGCGCGGGCTGACGCCGGCGCCGAGGTACTTGTTGACGGCGCCCTCGACGCTGAAGTGCGTGGTGTACGGGTCCTGGGTGTCGGGATAGAGGTTGGCCTGGTGGCCGGTGCGGAGCGGTTCCCAGCTGTTGTCGCTGCCGGAGCCGTGGAAGTCGTACCCCTGGACGTTGGCGAAGTCCATCGACTTGAAGATGCCGTTGGCGCTGATGTCCCAGCCGAGGTCGACCTTGGCCGGGTCGGCCGGGGTGAACGCGGTGAGCAGGTACTTCTTCCCGGTGGTCGTGGTGAGCGCGTTCATCTGGGTGCGGAACTCGGCCAGCAGAGCGGTGAGGTTGGCCTTGTCCGCGGTGGAGTAGTGGTTGCCGGGGTGCCCGTCGGGCGAGCCCGGCCACTCCCAGTCGATGTCCACGCCGTCGAAGACACCGGCCGCGGAGCCGGGGCCGCCGCGTCCGTTGCTGACGGGCAGATTGCCCTTGAGGTACATGTCGATGCAGGACTGCACGAACTTCTGCCGCGAGGCCGCGGTCCTGGCGGCGTCCGAGAAGTACTTGCTGTAGGTCCAGCCGCCGATCGAGATGTTGACCTTGAGGTTCGGGTACTTGGCCTTGAGCTGCTTGATCTGGTTGAAGTTGCCGGCCAGCGGCTGGTCCCAGGTGTCGGTGCTGCCGTTGACGGACTCGCCGGCGCTGAAACCCTTCTCGTAGTCCGCCCAGGAGTCACCGGCGCCGTCCCCCTGGTTGGGGTCCTCCGGGTTGCTGGTGGTGGCCTTGGTGACGCCGTTCATGCAGGTCAGGTTGGTCGGGTCGATGTTGGAGAAGGCGTAGTTGATGTGCGTGAGCTTCGCCGCCGCGCCCGTGCTGACCAGGGACTTCACGGTGTAGCCGCGGCCGTAGATGCCCCACTGCACGAAGTAGCCGACCTTGGCGTACGTGCCGCCGGGGTCGCCGCCGCCTCCGCCGGTGGTGTGCACGATGGTCGCGTTGCCGGCCGGGCCGGTCTGGTCGATGGTGTCGCGGGCCTTGACGGTGTAGACGTAGTCGGTGCCCGCGGTCAGACCGGTGTTGGTGTAGGTGAGGCCGGTGACGGTCGCCACGGTGGTGCCGTCGCGGATGACGTCGTAGTTCTTGACGCCCTTGTCGTCGGTCGCCGCCGTCCAGGACAGGGTGGCGGAGGTGTTGGTGATGCCGCTGGCCGTGGGGGCGCCAGGGGCGGAGGGCGGGTTGTCGCCCGGCACCGTACCGCCGTCACAGGAACCGCCGTTGACCTTGCAGCCGCTCGGGCTGCCGGAGCCCGCGCCGTTGAAGCCGAAGCTCGCGCTGGCGCCGGGGGCGAGGGTGCCGTTCCAGCCCACGTTCTTGGCGGTCCAGTGGTTGGCGGTGTGGGTGACGGTCGCGTCCCAGAAGGAGGTGACCGAGGTGCCGGTCGGGTAGTCCCATTCGACGGTCCAGGAGGTGATCGTCGTCGTGCCGGTGTTCTTGATGGTCCAGCCGGCACCGAATCCGGTGCCCCAGTCGGACGATTTGGCGTAGGTCGCGGTGGCGGCCGCGGCCGCGCTCGCCTGGGTGGCCAGGCCCACGATCGCGGCCAGCGGGAGCAGCAGCGCGGTGGCGACCGCCGCTGATCTGCGCCGGATGAGCTGTGCGGTTCCTGTTCTCAAGGGTGCTCCTCGAGGTTGGGGGGAAGGGGGGAACCTGCGCCGCCCGGAGAGCACGCCCGACAGTCATTCCGACGGTGTTTCATCGCGTGATTGTCATGGTCCGCTCACCATCTGTTGTGTGGGTGAGCGTAGAAAGGTCTGGACCATAGGTCAAGAGGTCTGGACCATACCCAACTCCTGTGCCAGTACCGCCGCTTGGACCCGGCTGCGCATCTCCAGCTTCGCCAGGATCCGGCTGACGTGCGTCTTCGTCGTCGCCTCGGCCATCTCCAGCCGCACCGCGATCTCGGCGTTCGACTGCCCGCTGCCGAGACACGCCAGCACCTCGCGCTCACGGGGGGTCAGAACGTCCAGAACGGCGGGGTCGGCGGACCGCTTCGCCGGTTGCCCGGCGAACGCTCCGATGAGCCGCCGGGTGACCGCAGGGGCGATCATCCCGTCGCCGCGCGCCACCAGCCGCACCCCCTCCAGCAGCCGCTCCGCGTCGGTGTCCTTGAGCAGGAAGCCGGCGGCGCCCGCGCGCAGTGCTCCGAAGACGTACTCGTCCAGGTCGAAGGTGGTCAGCACCAGGACGTCCGCGAGCTGCTCGGCGACCACCCGCCGGGTGGCCTCGACGCCGTCGAGACGTGGCATCTGGATGTCCATCAGCACCACGTCAGGGCGCAGTTCGCGGGCCAGCAGCACCGCTTCCTCGCCGTCGGCGGCCTCGCCGACCACCTCGATGTCGGGGGCGGAGCGCAGGATCATCACCAGTCCGGCGCGCACGGCACTCTGGTCCTCGGCGACCACCACACGGATCATCCTGCTCGTCCCCCGCCGTCGAAGGGCAGGACCGCCCGCACCCGCCACACCTTGCCGTCACTGTCCGCGGCCTGCTCCAGGCCCGCCTCGAAGGAGCCGCCGAGCAGCTCCGCCCGCTCCCGCATACCGATCAGACCCGAACCGGAACCGGGCGCGCGCGGACCGTCCCGGTCGCCGAACGGGCTGCTGACGGTGGCGGTGAGGGCCCGTTCGTCCTGCTCCAGCACGACCAGGACCTCGCCGGGCGCCGCGTGCTTGAGCGCGTTGGTCAGCGACTCCTGCACGATCCGGTACGCCGCCAGCTCGACGGGGGTCGACAGCGGGGGAGCGTCGTGCGGGCGGTCGTCCCGCAGGGCGAACGTCTGCCCGCTCTCGGCGCCGCCCACGCGGGCGTGCTCCAGCAGCGCGTCCAGCGCCTTCAGCGTGGGCGCGGCAGCCGGCGCCGCGTCCCCCTCGGTGTCCCGGAGCAGCCCGATCAGCCGGCGCATCTCGGAGAGTCCCTGGACGCTGTTCTCCCGGATCACCCCGAGCGCGTCACGCGCCGGGCCCTCGCGCTTGTCGATCGACAGCGCGGCCGTGGAGTGGATGGCGATCGCGGAGAGGTGGTTGGCGACCATGTCGTGCAGCTCCCGCGCCATCCGGGCGCGCTCCGCCGTCACCGCCTGCTGCCGGTCCAGCTCGGCCAGCAGCGTCGTCTGCTCGGCCCGCAGCGTCGCCGCGTCCGCGGTGTCGCGGTGCTGGCGGACGATGATCCCGCTCCAGGCCGGGGCCACCGAGATCAGCGCGCAGATCAGGCCGCCGGAGAGCGCCTGCGCGTTGCGCTGGGTCAGCGCGAGGGTGATGGTGATCGCCGTCGTTATGACGATGCTCACGGCGGGCACGGACCGCGTCATGCGCTTCGGGCCGTACAGCACGGCCGCGTAGACGATGTCGGTGAACATCAGCACCGTGACCAGCAGCGAACCGATGATCATGTCGGCGGTCAGGGCGACGACGCCGGTGATGATCGCCACCAGCGGGGCGACCCGGCGCAGCAGTTCGCAGCCGGCCATGAGCGCCAGCGGCAGCAGCGTCCCCCAGGCCGGGACCTGCGGCGCCCGGCCCGAATGCGTGTAGAGGCCGAACGACCACATCACCAGCCCGCCGAGCAGCCCGGCGGCGGCGATCCGCACATCGACCGGATGCGGGCGGGGGAGGGCGAGCGGCATGACTCCATCACAGCATGCCGCGGGGGTCCGGGCGTCGTCCGCCGGTCGTAGGCCGGTACATCGAAGGATGCAGACGCGGATCGTCAGGTGCGACGACGTAACCGGGCGGGACGCCCGCGAGGCTGGAGGAAATCGAGGGAAAGGTGTCAGGTAATGATCATCACCGTGATCGTCGCGTGCGAGATCGGCTTCTGGCTGGTGCTGGCGGCCGGGCTCGTCCTGCGCTATCCGCTGCGGCGGCCGAAGGCCGGTGCGGTGGTCCTGGCCTGCGTGCCGCTGGTGGACGTGGTGCTGCTCGCCGCCACCGTCCTCGACCTGCGCGCGGGCGCCACCGCCGACTGGAAGCACGGGCTGGCCGCCGCCTACATCGGCTTCTCGATCGCCTACGGCCACTCCATGGTGACGTGGGCCGACGGCCACTTCGCCCACCGCTTCGCCGGCGGACCGAAGCCGGCCGGGGCGCCCAAGTACGGCAGGGCGCGCGCTGTCCACGAGTGGCGGATCCTCGCCCGCACGGCGCTTGCGGCGGTCATCGCCGTGGTGCTGTTGCAGGCGGCCGTCCGGGCGGTCGGCGACGCGGACCGGACGGCCGCGCTGACGCAGTGGCAGCTGCGGATGGCGATGATCACCGGCATCAACCTGGTCATCGCCGCCAGCTACACGATCTGGCCGAAGCGCGAGCGCGCCGCGATCCGCGGGTGAGCTCTCACCCTTCGGCACTCTCCGCCCGTGACCGGATGCCGGCCGCCGTTTCCCGCTCCCGGTCCGTGAACGGACCGTGGTCCCTCTCGTAGGCGGCGAGGTGGCGCGAGGTCATGCGGTCGCGCAGTCGGGGCTCTTCCGCGGCGCTGGGCACCGTGTGCCCGTAGGTTGCAGGAGCTTGGTCGGGGCTGCCTCATCGCCGCCGCCTCCCACGGAGGTCACCGCTCGCCGCCTGGCACCCACAGCACGTCGCCGTGCTCCTTGTTGGCCGTCCGCGCCAGGATGAACAGCAGGTCCGACAGCCGGTTGAGGTACGTCGCGGTGAGCGGGTTCATGATCTCGCCGTACTGCTCCAGCGCCACCCACGTCGAGCGCTCCGCGCGCCGGACCACCGTGCAGGCGGCGTGCAGCAGGGCCGCCCCCGCCGTCCCGCCGGGCAGGATGAAGCTGCGGAGCTTCTCCAGCTCCTCCAGGAAGCGGTCGCAGTCGCCCTCCAGCTTGTCGATGTACGACTGCTCGACGCGCAGCGGCGGGTACTTCGGGTCCTCGGCCACCGGCGTGGCGAGGTCCGCACCGACATCGAAGAGATCGTTCTGCACTCGGGTGAGGACCGTGGAGACCTCCGCCGGCAGTGAGCCCAGCGCGATGGCCACCCCGATGGCGGCGTTCGCCTCGTTGGTGTCCGCGTAGGCCGAGATCCGTACATCGGTCTTGGCGGTGCGGCTCATGTCACCGAGGGCGGTCGTGCCGGTGTCCCCGGTGCGGGTGTAGATGCGCGTCAGATTGACCATACGGCCGAGCGTAGTCACGCACCGGCTCTGGTGAAGACCCGTGTGCCCACCGTCACGGACACCACCGCGAACGCGATGGCGACCAGCGCGCCCACGCCGACCGTGCCCGTCCAGTAGTCGCCGACGAAGGCGGCCCTGACGGCGTCCACGAGATAGCGGAACGGCACGAAGTGCGAGACGACGTTCAGCCACTGGGGAGCCAGCGACATCGGGAGCAGCAGGCCGGAGAGCAGCATCGCGGGCATGTTGACGGCGTTGATGACCGGGGCGAACTCCTGCGGGGTGTTGACGCGCATCGCGAAGGCGTACGACAGCGAGGCCAGCGAGATCGTCAGCAGCCCGGTGAACAGGAAGCCGACGACCGCGCCCAGGACCGGGGTGCGCAGCCCCAGCGCCACCGCGGCCAGCACCAGGACCAGCGACTGGACGAACAGCAGGAGCACGTCCTTCAGAGTGCGCCCCAGCAGCAGCGCGAGCCGGCTGACCGGTGTGACCCGCATCCGCTCGACGATCCCGTTCTGCTTCTCGATCAGGATGGCGAATCCGCAGAACGCGGCGCTGAACAGGCCGAGTTGGATCATCAGGCCGGGTACGAGGGTCTGCCAGGCGTCGCCCTTGCCGCCGAGCGGCAGGTCCCGCAGCAGGGGCCCGAAGAAGAACAGATAGAGCAGCGGCATGAGCAGACCGAAGACCAGCCCGAGACGGGAGCGCACGGTCTGCCGGAGATAGCGGTTGAAGATCAGCGCGGTGTCGGACAGCAGATGGGAGAGCCGGGCGGTGGGGCTGGTCGTGGGGGCGGGGGCGGTGACGGTGGTGGACGACATGGCGGGGCTCCGGATCAGACGGCGACGGGCGTGGTGTCCTGGGGCGCGCTGCGCCCGGTGATGGCGAGGAACGCGTCCTGCAGCGTCGCGCCGGGCGAGCCGGCGTACTCGGCCTTGAGGGCCCGCGGGGTGCCCTCGGCGACGATCCGTCCGTGGTCGACGACCACCAGCCGGTCGGCGAGCGCGTCCGCCTCGTCGAGGTAGTGGGTGGTGAGGAAGACCGTCGTGCCGTGCTCGGCGCGGATGGTGCGCACCAGGTCCCACAGGTCGGCCCGGCTGCCCGGGTCGAGTCCGGTGGTCGGCTCGTCGAGGAAGAGGATCTGCGGCCGGTGGGTGAGTCCCATGGCGATGTCCAGCCGGCGGCGCTGACCGCCGGACAGGGCGGCGCACTTGCGGTCGAGCAGCCCGTCGAGGCCGAGTTGGCCGGCGAGCTCCGTGGCGCGGGCGGTGGCCTCGTCCTTGGCCAGCCGGTACATCCGGCCCTGGGTGACGAGCTCCTCGCGGACCGAGATCGCCGGGTCGACGCCGCCGGCCTGGGCGACGTAGCCGATCCGCTCACGCACCCCCGAGGGGTCGCGGGCGAGATCGCGGCCGGCGACCGTGGCGCTGCCGCCGGTGGGGGCGAGGAGCGTGGTGAGCATCCGCAGGGTGGTGGTCTTGCCCGCGCCGTTGGGCCCGAGGAAGCCGATGATCTCGCCGCGTTCGACGGTGAGATCGATGCCGCGGACGGCCTCGACGGGTCCGCGCTTGGTCTGGAAGGTCCGGGCGAGCCCGGCGGTCCTGATGATCGGGGTCGGCATGGCCCCAGAAAATCAGAGTGATGGAAAAATTGCAACGGCTCCAAAATTGCTATGACACCACCAAAGCTAGACTGCGGTCATGGACGACGGGACAGCGCAGGGCGGCGAGCAGCGGGCCGAGGGGCTGCGGGAGCGCAAGAAGCGACAGACCCGGCAGTACATCTCCGACGTGGCCACCGGGCTCTTCCTCAAGCGCGGGTTCGACGAGGTGACGATCGCCGAGATCGCCGACGCGGCCGATGTGTCGGTCAACACCGTCTACAACTACTTCCCCGACAAGGCGGACCTGTTCTTCGACCGGCACGACGCGGTCGTGGAGCGGCTCTCCGGCATCGTGCGCGGCCGGCGGCCCGGCGAGTCCGCGGCCGGAGCCGTCGTCCGCGCGCTGCGCGACGAGCTGGTCATGGTCTCGCCCTCGCTCGGCCTGATCCCCGGTTACGCCGGCTTCATGCGGATCTGCCACTCCTCGCCCACGCTGATGGCCAAGGTCTGGCGGATGCAGAACCTCGCGCAGGACGACCTGACCCGCACCCTGGAGCGGGAAACCGGCGCGGACCGGGGCGATCTGATGCCCGAACTGGTAGCCGGTCAGATCGCCTGGCTGCAGAACACGGTGATGCGCGGCATCGGCCGCGCGATGGCCGACGGCGGCGAGCCCAACGAGGTCTCGCGGGCGGTTCTGGTCAAACTGGACGCCATGGAAGCCCTGCTGAGCGACGAGATCCTCAACTATGCGACGAAAGACACAGAGTGACCCGCCTCTCTTCCTACTGCGCCGGGGTGTGAGCGGGCGTTAAGGTCCGGCCAGAATCCCCGAACGTAAAGGTGTGTGTCGTGGCGAAGAAGCTCGCCGTCATCGGAGCCGGTCTCATGGGCTCCGGCATCGCCCAGGTATCGGCGGCAGCCGGTTACGACGTGGTGCTGCGTGACGTCACGGACGAGGCGCTCGCCCGCGGTCTGGGCGGTATCCAGGCCTCGTACGGGAAGTTCGTCGCCAAGGGGAAGATGACCGCCGAGGACGCCGAGGCGGCGCTCGCCCGGATCACCGCCACCACCGAGCTGGAAGCCGTCGCCGACGCCGACATCGTCGTCGAGGCGGTGTTCGAGAAGATCGAGGTCAAGCAGGAGATCTTCCGGGCGCTCGACAAGATCGCCCGGCAGGACGCCATCCTCGCCTCCAACACCTCCGCCATCCCGATCACCAAGATCGCGGCGGTCACGGAGCGCCCGGAGCGCGTCGTCGGCACCCATTTCTTCTCGCCGGTACCGCTGATGCAGCTGTGCGAACTCGTGCGCGGCTACAAGACCAGTGACGAGACGCTGGCCGCCGCCAAGGCCTTCGCCGAGGAGATCGGCAAGACCTGCATCGTCGTCAACCGCGATGTGGCGGGCTTCGTCACCACCCGGCTGATCTCGGCGCTCGTCGTCGAGGCGGCCAAGCTCTACGAGTCCGGGGTCGCGTCGGCCGAGGACATCGACATCGCCTGCAAGCTCGGCTTCGGCCACGCGATGGGTCCGCTGACCACCGCGGACATGACCGGCGTCGACATCCTGCTGCACGCCACCGGCAACATCTACGCCGAGTCGCAGGACGAGAAGTTCGCCGCACCGGAGATCATGCGCCGCATGGTCGACGCCGGCGATCTGGGCCGGAAGAGCGGACAGGGCTTCTACACGTACTAACCCTTTTCACTCCCAGGAGTGAATTCGGTATCGGTTCGCTCACAGACGGCAACGTTTATATGCGACGAACCGTCAGTTGTGGTGAGCCATCGCGGAACCCATCACACCATCACTCCAACGGGAGCGATTTATGCATATCCAGGGCGACCATGCCGAGCTGGTCGTCGGAGGCCGTCTCGACGTCCGCAGCGCGGCGGACGCCCGTACCGTCCTGCACACCGCCGTGGACTCCGGTTGCGGCGATCTTGTGCTGGACCTGACAGCATTGGATTCGTGGGACGCCGCGGGGCTGGGCGTGATCATGGGAGCGCACCGAAGGGCGGGCCGGGTCAACCGACGGCTCGTACTGCGGGGCGTTCCGCCACAGATGCAGCGGCTGCTCGTAGCCACACGACTGCACCGAATCCTGGCGATCGAGGCTGAAAGGTGATGTAAGGGGAGCGCAACTCCCCTGCCCTTCGGCAATACTGTCCGGGGCTTTAGAGTTCGGTTTCCGGCCTGCCACTCGGTGGGTCGAGGAGGGGAACCGGACCGGTCCGGCTAAGCGGACTACGGTGGTCCGACACGACCCCGTACGCGACGCATATGGGGGGCGGAAACAATGGACCCACACTCCGGTCGACCAGACGATCTCGCGGTACCAGAGCCCGAGACGGGTGCCGCCGACGAGACCATGGCGCTGGCGCGCATACCGCGCCCGCCGCGCGAGCCTGCCCCCGTCTTCGGCGGGGAGACCCTGTGGCCCGAAGGGGACCCGGGTCGCCCCGGTCCCGCCCGGGTCGTCCAGGTGGTCGCCGGCGACTTCCTGCTCACCGTCAACCCGGTGGACGGCAGCGAAGTCGCGCAGTGCCCGCCGGAGGAGCGGCGCGCTCCCGTGCGCCGCACCCCGCAGGACCGGCTGCGGCAGGCGAAGGACCGCCGCCCGCAGCTGCCCCCGGGCCCGCGTGCGCCCGAGCTGCCGCTGCTGGAGCGCGAAGAGGAACGGGAGCGGCTCGTCCGGTTGCTCGCCCGCGGCCGCTCCGTGCGGGTCACCGGCCCCTCCGGCGCCGGCCGCAGTTCGCTGCTGGACGTCGTCGCCGACGCCTGCGCCGACCTCGCGCCCGACGGGATACTGCGGCTGTCCGGCTACCGCCGCACCTCCGCCGACCTGCTGCAGGACCTCTTCTCCCTCGTCTACGAGGTCGACGGGTACCGCCCCGACCGCCCGCGGCTCCTGGAGCTGCTGAGCGACGTCGGCGCGATCGTCGTCCTGGACGACCTGGAATTCGGCGGCGCCGCGCTCGAAGAGCTGCTGAACGCCGTGCCGGAGTGCGCCTTCCTGATCACCGCGACCCCGGACGTCGCCGCCCCCGCGTCCGACTCGCTGATCGAAGAGGTCTTCCTGCCCGGCCTCACCCGCGTCGCGTGCCTGGCTCTGCTGGAGCACGTCGTGGAGCGCCCGCTCGACGAGGAGGAGGCCGCCTGGGCGGCAGACCTGTGGTTCGAGTCCGAGGGTCTGCCGCTGCGTTTCTTCCAGGCCGGTGCGCTGCTGCGGCAGCGCGACGTCCTGCGCAACCCGATCGAGGCCGAGCAGGAGTGGGACGACTCGGTCTGGACCTCGGGCTCAGGGCCCGAGGCCGACGGCCCGTTCGACGCCGAGCCCGCCGGTCGTATACCGCTGCCGTCGCTCGCCGAGAGCGCCGCGCCCGCCGAACTGCTCGCGTCCCGGCTGAGCGAGGCGGCCCAGCAGGCGCTGGACTTCGCCGTCGCGCTCGACGGCGAATGCCCGCACCCTTCGCACCTGCCCGCGCTCGTGGGCGACACCCACGGTGACGCCGCGCTCGGCGAGATAGCCGCCTGCGGCCTCGCCGTCCCCGTCGCCTCGCACTACCGGCTCGCCGCCGGGGTGCGTCAGCAGCTGTCCGTAGGACTCTCCACGGAGGCGGAGGACACCGCCCTCGCCCTCGCCGCGGCCCAGCACTACGCCTGGTGGGCGGGCCACCCCTCGGTCGCCCCGGAGCGGGCCGCCACCGAGGCCGAGGCGATCCTCGCCGCGATGGCCGCCTGCCGCGACGCCGGACACCCCAGCAACGCCGTCCTCCTCGCCCGCACCGCGGCCCCCGCGTTCGCCGGCGCGCTGCACTGGAGCGCCTGGGAGCGGGCACTGCGGATCGGGCAGGAATCGGCCCGGCTGGCCGGGGAAGTGGCCGAAGAGGCGTACTTCCATCACGAGTTGGGCGTCCTCGCACTCTGCACCGGCAGCCTCGACCGGGCCCGGGCCGAGCTGGAGGCCTCCATAGCCCTGCGCGGGGCGCTCGCCGACCGCCAGGGCACCCTGGTGGGCCGCAGGACCCTCGCGCTCGTCAACGACCGTTCCAGCGGCTCCGTGGCGCTCACGCTGCCGGGCGCCGGCCTGGAGATACCCGGCGCCGGCCCGGACTCGCACCTCGCGGCGTCCGCCGCGCCCGGCCGCGATTCCTACGAACCGCCCGTCACGGTCATCAGCAAGCGGCTCGCCGCGGGCGGCCCGCCGGCCCGCAGGACCGCACGGACCGTCTTCGGAAACTCCCGCCGCAACCTCCTCGCCGCGGGCGCGGGCGCCGCACTGGCGGCGATCATCGGCACGGTCGTCACGCTCGGCACCTCGGCGGGCAGCAGCGAGAACCGCAACGTGCCGAACAACGTGAAGCCCGTCGAGTCCGCCCAACCGGACGACCAGAACGCGGGCCTCCCCGCCGACCAGCAGACCTCCGACGGCACCACGTCGACGAAACCGGGCACCCCGACCACGGGCACGGCCCCGACGACCCCGGGCGGAGCGCCCGCTACGTCGGGCAAGCCGGGTACGGGCAAGCCGAGCACCCCGGGGTCGGGCGGCACCAGCGGATCGTCCTCCAGCGGGACGGGCGGTACCTCCGGCGCTGCCGGCGGGGCCGCAGGGGGAGGCACGTCGACAGGTGCGACCGGCGGCACCTCGTCCGGCACTTCGACCGGAACGTCGACCGGGACCAGCACGGGAACGAGCACCGGCACCTCGACCGGAACGTCGACCGGGACCAGCACGGGAACGAGCACCGGCACCTCGACCGGAACGTCGACCGGGACCACCACAGGTACGACCGGTGATCCCACCGGCGGCACGTCGACCGGGACCACCACGGGTACGACGGGTGATCCCACCGGCGGCACGTCGACCGGGACCACCACGGGTACGACCGGTGACCCCACCGGCGGCACCTCCACCGGCACTGGCGGCTAGGACGTAACGCGAAGGCCCCGGCCCCCGGACGTTCGCCCGGGTCGGGGCCCAGCGCGCCTAGCGTGATCCGCTCGTGAGCGGAACGGCCTGCGATCAGAACAGGCGGAGTTTGTCGTCCTCGATGCCGCGCATCGCGTCGTAGTCCAGGACGACGCAGCCGATGCCGCGGTCGGTGGCCAGGACGCGGGCCTGGGGCTTGATTTCCTGGGCGGCGAAGACGCCCTTCACCGGGGCGAGGTGCGGGTCGCGGTTCAGGAGTTCGAGGTAGCGGGTGAGCTGCTCGACGCCGTCGATGTCACCGCGCCGCTTGAGCTCGACCGCGACCGTGACGCCTTCGGCGTCCCGGCAGAGGATGTCGACCGGGCCGATCGCCGTCATGTACTCGCGCCGGATCAGGGTCCAGCCCGCACCCAGTACTTCCATGCGGTCCGCGAGCAGCTCCTGGAGGTGGGCCTCGACGCCGTCCTTGATGAGGCCGGGGTCGATCCCGAGCTCGTGCGAGGAGTCGTGGAGGACCTCCTCGATGGTGATGATCAGCTGCTCACCGGCCTTGTTCACCACCGTCCAGACACCGTCGTCGCCCACCTTGAGGGTGCACGGCGGGGACATCCAGTTGAGCGGCTTGTAGGCGCGGTCATCGGCGTGGATGGAGACCGAACCGTCAGCCTTCACGAGGAGCAGACGGGTCGCCGACGGAAGGTGGGCGGAGAGCTTGCCCGCGTAGTCCACGGAGCAGCGGGCAATGACGAGGCGCATGGTGGGCAACGCTACTCGACGCCCCGCCCCGTGCGCGATTCGCCCTCAAGAGGAGGGTCCGGGCGACTGTTGAAAATTGGCCGGTTGTGGGCGCTACCTCCTGGTGCGCCAGGACCGTGCCGCCTACCGTTGTATGTGGAAGCCGTCGTGCGGGAGAAGCTCGGCCGGTTTCCGGTCCATGTCCGTCTGGCCCCGCACATCGCGGGGTCACGAGAGGAGTACCCATGTCGCTCGACGTCTCACCGGCCCTCCTCGAACAGGCCGAGCGAGGCGAGGTCGACGAGAAGGAATTCGTCGACTGCGTCCGGACCTCCCTGCCGTACGCATGGGAGATGATCAGTTCACTGGTGGCGCAACTCAAGGTTGACGGTGGTTCCTTCGCCGACAACCAGGTGCCGCCGCCGGACGAACAGGCGCGCGGTCAACTGCTGCGCGCGCTGGCGAGTGACGCGATACGCGGTGCCCTGCAGCGCCATTTCGGGGTCCGACTCGCGTTCCAGAACTGCCACCGGGTAGCGGTTTTCCCGCTCGACCCGGCCGTTGACGGGAGTTACGGGAAGTTTACGTCCGTTCGCTCCCAACTGCTCAACCAGTCACCGGAGTTCAGGGACTGCTGATCCTCGTGTGACAGCGGTTCACGTGCTCCCGCCTCCGGTTCAGGCCAATTGCGGGAGCACGTCGCTGCCCAGTCGCATGACATTCTCCTCGGTGACAGCCAGATCTCCCGAACCCTCCACCAGCAGTGCGAAGCGGGTGATCCCGGTCCGCTCGGAGGTGGCCGCCAGCCGGTCGGCGCAGAGCTGGGCCGTACCCACCGGGTGGAGATCGCAGAGCAACTCCGTGTAGCTGAGCGGGTTCCGCATCGCGCGGGCGCTGCCGTCCACGGTCTGATGGGCCGCCAGCCCGTGTTGCAGCCAGCCGGGCATCGCTTTGACCAGCGCCTCGACCGCGTCCTCACGGCTGTCGGCGATCTGGACGACGCCCGCCGACACATGTTCGGCGCCGGCCGCCGCGACGACCTCGGGGGAGAGCCCCGCGGCCCGCGCCGTGAGCTGCCAGAGCTCGACCATCCCGGCCTTCTCCTCGTCGCCGCAGTGCATCCCGAGCAGCATCGGCAGACCGCGTTCCGCGGCCAGCCGGACGGAGTTGGGGGAGGTGCAGGCGACCACCACCGGGGGTCCCGGCTCGTCGAGCTCGTCGGGGCGCGGGACGACGGGCACCTCGCGGAACGCGTAGCGCGGCCCGTCCGCCCCGACCCGGG
The DNA here is from genome assembly GCF_010548325.1 of Streptomyces sp. SID13666. Lineage (NCBI taxonomy): Bacteria > Bacillati > Actinomycetota > Actinomycetes > Kitasatosporales > Streptomycetaceae > Streptomyces > Streptomyces sp. SID13666. Next base: position 183,236 of record NZ_JAAGLX010000006.1, read on the forward strand.
GCTCGCGCAGCCAGCGCATCAGCAGGTCGAGTGATTCCGGGAAGCCGTGCTCGAAGGCCTCGATGCCGGCGCCGAAGACCTCCAGGTCCACCCAGGGGCCGCCGCGCCCGACACCGAGGGTGAAACGGCCGCCGGAGGCTATGTGCAGCAGTGCCGCCTGCTCGCCGAGCGCCACCGGATGGGCGGTCGGCAACACGCTGACCGCCGTGCCGACCCCGATGGTGCTGGTGCGACCCAGCAGAAACGCAGCGAGCGTCACCGCGGACGGGCAGACTCCGTACGGAACGAAATGGTGCTCGGCCAGCCATACGGCGTCCAGCCCCGCGGACTCGGCCAGCTCGGCCGACCGTACGGCCCGGTGCAGCACCTCACCCTGGCCCTGGCCGGGGAACTGCGCCGCGAGAACAAAAGTCCCAACACGCATTGGTCACTCCCTCCTCTACAGGCACTAACGCTTGACACGTGCCAAAGGCACGGCCTACCGCAGCGATTTCATGATTTTCGGCAGTGGATGTCGGACAGGGCCGGGTGGGAGCGGGATCGGAGGTACGTCCGCCTCATGACCCGCCGCGTACTCTGGAACGAGCTGCCCCGATCCGACCGAACCGCGAGGTGTCCCATGTCGCCGCGTCGAAACCACCCGCGCGGTGGTGACAGCCCCGCCGACCGTCCCGGGGAGTCGGGTTCGGGCCGCGGCCCCGAGCGTACCGAGACCTGGCAGGGCGAGGAGTGGTCGGTTCGGCCGATCGCCGGAAGTGCCGCGGGCAAGAGCTACCGGTGCCCGGGGTGCGACCAGGAGATTCCGCCCGCCGTCGGCCACTTGGTGGCCTGGCCGGAGTACGGCGGGGGTGTCGACGACCGCCGGCACTGGCACCGGGCGTGCTGGAACGCGAAAGACCGCCGCACCACGAGGGTGCAGCGGTCCCGTAACGCACCGCGCTACTGAAAAAAGCGCTGTCAGACGTCCCGCTTGGCCAGTACCGCGTAGGCGCCGCCCAGGGCGATCGCCGTGATGATCGCCAGCAGCCCGAGGCCGGGCCAGCCGGTACTGGTGCCGCCGTCCATCGGGATCCGGTACATGGACGCGAGCCCGTTGAGCGCCGAGTACTTGATCAGGAAGTCGCGCAGCGAGTGCATGCTCTCGGCGAACATGAAGAGCGCGAGGATCAGCGGCAGCAGCACCACGCCCATCATGGCCGTGATCGCGCCCGCCGAGTGCCGCAGCAGGGTGCCGATCGCCAGCGAGAGCAGACCGAGCAGCGCCACGAACAGACCGGCGCCGACGGTGGCGCCCAGCCACTGGCCGCCGTGGGCGACGACCTTGCCGGCCTCGATCGAATCCCGCATCACCGAGTCCTCGTAGGCGGAGGACGGGACCTTCTGGTCCGACAGGGCCGCGGAGTTGATGAGCGCGGTGATCCCGCAGGCCGCGGTCGTCGTCACGAACGACAGGCCGAAGAAGACGATCGCCTTGGCCGTGAGCACCCGGGACCGGCTCGGGCAGGCGGTGAACGTCGTACGGATCATGCCGGTGCTGTACTCGGAGGTCACCACCAGGACGCCGAGGGTGATCACCGCGAGCTGGCCGAGCATCAGCCCGAACAGGCCGCCGCTGAGCAGCGGCGCCCCGACGTAGTCGCTGTGGGTCATCGCCAGGGTCACCAGCATGCCGATGCCGATGACGACGGCGAGCATCACGCTGAGCGTCCACACCGTGGAGCGCACCGTGCGGATCTTCGTCCACTCGGACTTCAGCGCGTGCGCGAGCGTGGTGTTCTGCACCGGGATCGGCGACGTGTACTGCTGGGCGTACGCGTAGGGAGCGCCGGGGGCGGGGACGGGGGCGGTCATCGGGCGTCCTCGCTGTCGGACTTGTTGAGGCTGGGAGCGGTGGGCGGAACCACGGGGGGCGCGGCGGGAGCGGCGGGAGCGGCCGGGGGAGCCGGCGCGGCCGGGGCGGCAGGCGCGACCGGCGGCTGCGCGGGCACGGCGGTGGTCGCCGCGTACGGCTGCGCGTAGGGCTGGGCGGGCTGCGCCGGCGGCTGGGTGTAGAGCTGCTGCTGGGCCTGCTGCGTGGGCGGATGACCCCAGCCGGCGGGCGCCTGCTGCTGGTAACCGGCCGGCGGGTAGCCGCCCTGCGGGTACTGGCCCTGCGGCGGGTAACCGGCCTGCTGGTACCCCTGCTGCGGGTGCGGGGCGGGCTGCTGCAGCCCCTGGCGCAGGTCCTCCGTGGAGCGGTAGTCCACCGCGCCGCTGGTCATCCGCATGTACGCCTCTTCCAGCGAGGCCTGGTGCGGCGACAGTTCCCAGAGGCGTACGTCGATCTCGTGCGCGAGGTCGCTGATCCGCGGCAGCTCCAGGCCGGTGACGCGCAGGGCGCCGTCCTGCTCGGGCTGCACGAGGCCGCCGGCCTCGCTGAGTGCCTTCGACAGCTTCTCGCGCATCCCGGCGTCGTCAGGGGTGCGGACCGTGGCGTGCGCGGTCGAGTTGCGGGCGATGAAGTCCTTGACGCTCATGTCGGCGAGCAGCTGCCCGCGGCCGATCACGATCAGGTGGTCGGCGGTCAGCGCCATCTCGCTCATCAGGTGGCTCGACACGAAGACCGTGCGGCCCTCGGCGGCGAGCTTCCGCATGAGGTTGCGGACCCAGAGGATGCCCTCGGGGTCCAGGCCGTTGACCGGTTCGTCGAAGAGCAGCACCTCGGGGTCGCCGAGCAGGGCGCCCGCTATGCCGAGCCGCTGGCCCATGCCGAGCGAGAAGCCCTTGGAGCGGCGCGACGCGACGTCCTGCAGCCCCACGACGCCCAGCACTTCGTCCACCCGGCGGGCCGGGATGCCGGACAGCTGCGCCAGGCACAGCAGGTGCTGGCGCGCGCTGCGGCCGCCGTGCACGGCCTTGGCGTCGAGGAGCGCACCGACCCTGCGGGGGGCGTTGGTCAGCTGCCGGTACGGCTGGCCGCCGATGGTGACACGGCCGGCCGACGGGTCGTCCAGGCCCAGGATCATCCGCATGGTGGTGGACTTGCCCGAACCGTTCGGTCCGAGGAAGCCGGTCACGGCGCCCGATCGGACCTGGAACGACAGGTTGTACACAGCCGTCTTGGCGCCATAGCGCTTGGTGAGGCCCGTTGCCTCGATCATGCTTGCCCCTCGCCTTCAACGGGGGCACGTGCCCCCGTGAGGTTTAGGAGGCTACAGGGGCCTGAACGGTTCCAGCAGGGGTGTACTTCCGGTACCCCTGCCGGTACCGCTCACGCGTCGCGCTTCTTGAGAATCAGATATCCGCCGAGCAGCGCGGCCACCACCCATGCCGCCATGATCGCGAATCCGGCCCAGGGGCCGTACGGCGCGGCGTTGTCGCCCACCTGCACCACGGTGGTGATCTGGCGGCCTGCCTGGTCGGGGAAGTACTTCGCCACCGTCTTCACCTTCGGCACCGCCGACAGGATCGGCGAGACGAGGAAGAAGAACGGCATCAGGATGCCCAGCCCGAGCATCGGGCTGCGCAGCATCGTGGCGACGCCCACGCAGAACAGCACGAGGAGCGTCATGTAGAGGCCGGTGCCGATCACCGCGCGCAGGACGCCGGGGTCGCCGATCGACGCTTTGTGGCTGCCGAGCAGCGACTGGCCGAGGAAGAACGAGATGAAACTGGTGGCCATGCCGACCACCAGGGCGAGCGCTCCGGCGACGGCGACCTTGGAGAAGTAGAACGAGGCACGCTGCGGGACCGCCGCGAGCGAGGTACGGATCATGCCCGAGCTGTACTCGCTCGCGATCACCAGGACACCGAAGACGACCAGTGCGAGCTGGCCGAGCAGAATCCCGGCGAAGCTGGTGCCGGTGGGGTCGAAAGTGAGTTTCTCCTCTGCGGAGAAGGTCTTGAACTGGCTGTTCACCACTGCGCAGATGATCGCGCTGAAGGCGACGGTGACGAGGAACGCCAGCGCCAGCGTCCACACCGTGGACCGTACCGTCCTGATCTTGGTCCATTCCGACTGCAGGACCGCGCCGGGAGCCGCCATGGTCAGGACTCCTTTCCGGTGCTGGGGGTGCTGTCCTTGCCGCCGGACCAGCCGGCGCCCCACTGCGGGGCGGCGCCGTCCGAGACGGGTACCGCACCGGCCGGGTCGCCGGCGAGGTGCCCGCCCGCGTGGTATTCCACCGAGTCGGCGGTGAGCTGCATGAACGCTTCCTCCAGTGAGGCCCGCTGCGGGCTCAGCTCGTGCAGGGTCAGCTGGTGCTTCGCGGCCAGCTCGCCGATCCGCGCGGGATCGCCGCCCTCGATCTCGAAGGAGCCGTCGCCGGTGACCACCGGGGTGATCTGCGCGGCGGCCAGCGCGTCCCGCAGCCGTTCCGGATCAGGGGTCCTGACCCGGACGTACGAGCGGGAGTTCATCGCGATGAAGTCGGCCATCGAGGTGTCCGCGAGCAGCCGGCCCTGGCCGATGACGACCAGGTGCTCGGCGGTCAGCGCCATCTCGCTCATCAGGTGGCTGGAGACGAAGACCGTACGCCCCTGGGCGGCCAGATCCTTCATCAGATTGCGGATCCAGTGGATGCCCTCGGGGTCGAGCCCGTTGACCGGCTCGTCGAACATCAGGATCTCGGGGTCACCGAGCAGGGCGCCCGCGATGCCGAGCCGCTGGCCCATCCCCAGGGAGAAGCCCTTGGACCGCTTCTGGGCGACCGAGGACAGGCCCACGGTCTCCAGCACCTCGGCGACCCGGGTGGCCGGAATGCGGTTGGACTGCGCGAGGCACAGCAGGTGGTTGTACGCGGTGCGGCCGCCGTGGATGGCCTTCGCGTCCAGGAGGGCGCCGATGTACTTGAACGGCTCGTTCAGGTCCCGGTAGTGCTTTCCGTCGATGCGCACATCACCCGCGGTCGGGTTGTCCAGGTCCAGCATCATGCGCATGGTCGTGGACTTGCCCGCGCCGTTCGGCCCGAGGAAGCCGGTCACCACGCCGGGGCGCACGGTGAACGTGAGGTGGTCGACAGCGGTCTTGTCCCCGTACCGCTTGGTGAGCCCCTGCAGTTCAATCATTCATCCAACGTAATGTCCGAAATATGCGGTTAGGCGTCCGGCACGCCAAAAACCCCCATCCGAGGAGGAAGGGGGCTTCTGGTGATGGGGGATCAGCGGGAGGGGTGTGCCCGCTTTGTGGTGTTACCTGCTCTGCTGTGCCGGGACGCCGCGGGAGATCGGCTCCTCGTCGGCCGGGGCGGTGGCCGCGGCCACCGCCGCACCGGTGAGGGTGGCCAGCATCTCGCGGACGTTGGTCAGCTGGGCGTTGATGCTGTCGCGGCGGTTGGTCAGCGCCGCCAGCTCGCGCTCGGACTCGCTGCGGATCCGGTCGGCCTTCGCGTTCGCGTCCGCGACGATGTCCTCGGACTGGCGCTGGGCCGTCTCCACCGTCTGGCGGGCGCGGCGCTCGGCGTCGGTACGGAGCTTCTCGGCCTCGAGGCGGAGCTGCTCGGCGCGGTGCTCGATCTCCGCCAGGCGCTTCTCGGCCTTGGCCTGACGCGACGCCAGGTCACGCTCGGACTGCTCGCGGCGCTTGGCCAGGTTCGTCTCGAAGTCGGCTGCGGCCTGGGCGGCCTTGGCACGGGTCTCCTCGAAGAGGGCGTCGGCCTCCTCGCGCTTGGCCTGGGCGTCCTTCTGGGCCTCGCCACGCAGCTGCGTGGAGTCGGACTTCGCCTTGTCGACGATCCGGGCGCCCTCGTCCTCGGCCTTGGACTTGCGGTCCGCGGCGAAGGTCTCGGCGTCGTTGCGCACCTGGTTGGCGGCGGACTCCGCGAGCTCGCGGTGCTGCTCGGCCGCGCGGCGGGCCTCCTCACGAAGGTCCTTCGCCTCCTCCTCGGCGAGGCGGAGGATCTTCTCGACGCGGGCGCCGAGGCCGGCGTACGACGGCTCCGCGTCGTTGACCTGCGCCTGCGCGTTCTGGGTCTCGAGGTGTAGCTCCTCGATGCGCTTCTCCAGCGCGGTGATCCGGGTCAGTGCGCTATCACGGTCGGCGACGAGCTTGGTGATGCGGTCGTCCACCTGACCGCGGTCATATCCGCGCCGAACGAGTTCGAAGCCGAAGGGGGAGGAGGTGTCACTCATGGGGTTCCTGTCAATTCAGACCGGGTGAGGTGATAGAGGGAATCCTAGGGGCCCGGACGGCGTGTCACCGAGCCATTGCCTATTAGGTATGGAGAATGTCCGCTCAATCGAGTGGAGCATCGTCGTTGCGCTTGCCCCCCGAACGGGTGGTTCCGGCCCCCGCACCGGCGGTCACCGCGTTCTTCCCGGCTCCAGGGGTCTCGAATGACTCCAACGCCTCCAGGACGTCCTGGACACGGGAGATCTCGGCATTGATGTCCTGTCGGCGGCGCACCAGGATCTCCAACTCGCGCTTCCCCTCGGTGACCGTACGCTCCGCCTCGGCACGGGCCTCCCCCTTGATCCGCTCGGCATCCCGCTCCGCGTCGGCCTTCTTCTGCTCGGCCTCCTTGAGCAGCCCCTCGGCCTTCTTCACGGCGGCGATCCGTACCTTGCTCGCCTCGGACGAGGCCATGGACTTGAGCTCCTCGGCCTTCGCCTCGGCCTCGGTGAGCTGCTCGGTGGCGGCCGCGACCAGCTTGTCGACCCGCTCGCCGGCTGTCCGCATCTGCTCGGAGGACTCCTTGCGGGCCCGCTCGTGCAGCTCCTCGACCTCGGTCTCGACGCGGTTGCGCAGTTCCTCGGTGCGTTCTCTTATCGACGTGGCGTCCCGGCGCGCCTCGCCGAGCAGGGTGTCCGCGTCCGTACGGGCCCGCTCGACCAGTCCGTTGCACTCCAGCGTCGCCTCGGCGAAGATCCGTTCGGCCTCGGTGCGGGCGGCACCGACCATCGTGTCGGACTGCTCCTCGGCGGCGGCGCCGATCCGAAGCGCCTCGGCCTGCGCCTTGGCGATCAGCTCGTCCGCCTGCTCGGCGGCCTCGCTGCGGCGGCGGTTGGCGTCCTCGCGGGCCTCGTCGCGGATCCGGTCGGCCTCCGCGCGGGTCGCCTCCGACTCGCGCTCGGCGGTGTCCAGGGCGTCCTTGGCCAGGATGCCGAGACGTTCGGCCTCCTCGCGGGCCTTCGTGATCAGCTGGTCGGCCTGGCCGGCAGCCTCGGTACGGCGGCGGTTGGCGTCGTCACGGGACTCCGTGCGCAGCCGCTCGGACTCGTCGATCGCCTCGGAAACGGTGCGTTCCGCCAGCGACTTGGCGGCGTCCGTCTCCTCCTTGGCGTCGCGGCGGACCCGCGCGGCGTCCTCGGCGGCCCGCTCCCGTTCGGAGTTGGCGTCCGCGTGCAGCCGGTCGGCCTCGCCCTGGGCCTCGGTACGCAGCCGGTCGGCGGCGTGCTCGGCGGCGGAGCGCAGTCCGGCGATCTCCTCGGCGGCCTGCTCGTGCAGATGCGCGACGGCGTCACGGACCTGCTGAGCGGTCTGCTCGGCGGCGGCGACCAGTTCGGTGGCACGCGATTCGGCCTCGGCGACCAGCCGGTCGGCCTCGACCCCGGCCTCCTGGACCCGGGTTCGGGCCGACGCGAGCAGCTCCTCGCTCTCGCGGCGGGCCTGGGCCCGCTCCTGATCGGCCTCGCCGCGCGCGGCCGCGAGCAGTTCCTCGGCCTCGCGGCGGCGGCGGGCCGCCTCCTCCTGGGCGGCGGCCAGTGCCTCGGCGGCCTCGGTGCCGGTCCGCTCGGCGGCCGCGGCGGCCTCCGCGCGCAGCCGGTCCGCGGTCTCCTGCGCCTCGGTGCGCAGCTGTTCGGCCTCGGTCGCGGCGTCGGTACGCAGCCGCACCGCGATCGTCTCGGCCTCGGCGCGGGTCTGCGAGGCGTCGGCCGCGGCCTCGTCACGCAGCCGTACCGTTTCGGCCTCGGCCTGCTCCTGCAGGACCCGGACCCGCTCCGCTGTCTCGTTCCGCAGCCGTTCCGCCTCGTCGGCGGCCTCGCGGCGCAGCCGTTCGGCCTCGCCGCGGGCGTCGCGCAGCGCCTGCTCGGCGGTGGTGACGCGCTGCTCGGCCTCCTTGAGCAGCCGCACCAGGTCCGCCTCGGCGTCGGCACGCAGCCGCAGCGCGGTCTGCTCGGCCTCGCCGCGCTGCCGCAGCGCGTCGGCCTCGGCGTCGTCCTTGACCTGGCCGGCCTGCTGCTCGGCCTCGCCGCGCAGCACGTCGGCCTCGGCGCGGGCCCGCTCCAGGGCCTCCTCGGCCTTCTTGTTCAGCGCGGAGGCACGCTCGGTGGACTCGGCCCGCATCCGGTCGGACTCGGCGGACGCGCCCTGGCGCATCTCGTCGCCGTCCGCCTTCGCCTTGGCCAGCAGGCCCTCGGCGGTCCTGGCGGCCTCCTCGATCTGCTGGACGGCCTCACGGCGGGCCTCACCGCGGATCCGCTCGCCCTCGGCGACCGCGTCGGCCCGCAGCTGCTCGGCCTCGCCGCGCAGCCTGCGCGCCTCCTCCTGCAGCTCGACGGTCTTGGCCCGGTACTCCTCGGTGTCGTCCTGCGCGGCGCCGCGCAGCTCCTGAGCGGACGCCTCGGCCTGGCCGCGCAGCCGCTCGGCCTCCGCCTCGGCCTCGCCGCGGATGCGCTCGGCCTCCTCGGCGGCCGCCCGGGTGGTGGACCGGGCGTCCTGGGACGCCTTCGTCAGCACCTCCTCGGCGCTCCTGGCCGCCTGGGCCAGCTGCGCCGCGGCGTCCTCGGACGCGGCGGACCGCGCCGTCTCCTGGGCCTCGGCCCTGACCCGCTCGGCCTCGGCGACCGCGTCGGCCCGGACCTGCTCGGCCTCGGCCTTGGCGGCCTCCGACTCCTTGGTCGCCTCCGTCACCATGCGGGCGATCTCGGCGCGGGCGGTACGGGTGCGCTGCTCGTTCTCGGCCTCGGCGGTGGACAGCCGCTTCGAGGCGGCCGTGTTGGCCTCCTCGCGCAGCCGGTCGGCCTCGGCGCGGGCCTCGCGCAGCGAATCGTCCGCCTCGCGCATCCGCTCCTGGGCGAGCCGGGTGAGCTCGGTGGCCTCCTGGCGGGCCGCGTCGGACTCGCTGAGGGTGGAGGTGCGCAGCTGCTCGGCCTGGCTGCTGGCTTCCTGCGCCTGGTTGGAGGCCGCGTTCAGCAGCCGTTCCGCATCGGTCCTGGCCCGCCGCAGCAGCTGCTCGGCCTCGGACTTCGCGGACTCCGCCTCTGCGGTGAGCCGCTCGCGGGTCTGCTCGGCGATCCGGGTCGCCTCGGCGCGGGCGGCGGCGAGCGCCGCCTCGGACTCGGCGCGGGTCTCGTCCAGCAGCCGGCGGGCCTGGGACTCGCTGCGGGCCCGCAGCTGCTCGGCCCAGGCCACGTTCTCGTTGACGTGGGTCTCGACGGTGGCCCGGCGCTCGCCCAGCTCCTCGTCGAGCTGACGGCGCCGGGCGACGGCCTCGGCATGCCATTCGGCCTCGAAGCGGGACTGCCGCTCGGCCTGTTCCTGCAACAGGCGCTGGGTGGCGGCGCGCGCCTCGCGCAGCTCGCGCTCCGCGTCGGTGCGCAGCTGGTCCGCCTGGATCTGGGCGTTGCGCAGCAGCTGGTCGGCCTGGTGGCCGATGTTGTCGTAGGCCGGGCGGGCGGCGAGATTGCGGCGTGCCTCGTGAAGTTTGGCGCGCAGAACCTCGACCTGGTAGCCCAGGTCGTCGGCGTGCTCGACGGCCTTACCCCGCTCGGTGCGAAGCCGCTCCATCTCAGCTTCGAACAGCGAGAGGTGATCGTCGGCCTCGTAGCGGTCGTTGCCCCGCACTCCGCGGTCCCATCCGTCCCCTGGCGTTCTCACCCGCCAACCGGGTGAGACTCTCCGGAGCCCTGTTCGCACAGAGCCCTACGGAGAAGTGTGTCTGATCCACGCCGTGGAGCGGGCCGGTACCCCACGCCCACCCGTCGGCTGGGCCACTCTACCGGCCCAAGGGGGGCTGGGGTCAGTGGTCCTTGGCGGCGGTGACCAGCTCGGTGAGGACACCATGGCAGTCCTTGGGGTGCAGGAACGTGATCCGTGACCCCATGGAGCCGATTCGCGGCTCTTCGTAGAGCACTCGGACGCCCTTCCCCGCGATGTCCGCGGCGTCGCCGTCCACGTCCGCGGTGCCGAAGGCGATGTGGTGCACGCCCTCGCCGTTCTTTGCCAGCCATTTGCCGACCGCGGAGTCCTCGCGGGTCGGTTCCAGGAGCTGGAGGTAGGAGGCGCCGCCGTCGGAGGTCTCGTTGATCTTGAGCATGGCCTCCCGTACGCCCTGCTCCTCGTTCACCTCGGAGTGGTGGACCTCGAAGCCGTACGTGGCGCGGTAGAACTCGACGGTGGCGTCGAGATCGAAGCACGCGATACCGATGTGGTCGATGCGAGTCAGCATGGGAACAGTGCACCGCTACCTGACCCGGTAACGCAACGTGCGCGCGATCACACGTTCCGCCCGATGACCGCGCGCTTACCGCTCAGTACATTGACGGTAACCCTCGTTAACTTCTCTCTTCCTCTGCTGAAGGGGCCGCACCATGAGCCAGCCACGTACGTCCGTGATCGTCGCAGGTGCCAGAACTCCCATGGGAAGGCTGCTCGGATCCTTGCGATCCTTTAGCGGTGCCGACCTCGGGGGCGTCGCGATCAAGGCGGCGCTGGACCGCGCGGGGATCGGCGGCGACCAGGTGCAGTACGTCATCATGGGCCAGGTGCTGCAGGCCGGCGCCGGCCAGATCCCGGCCCGCCAGGCCGCCGTCAAGGGCGGCATCCCGATGAACGTCCCGGCCCTGACGATCAACAAGGTCTGCCTGTCCGGCCTCGACGCGATCGCCCTCGCCGACCAGCTGATCCGCGCCGGCGAGTTCGACATCGTCGTCGCCGGCGGCCAGGAGTCGATGACCAACGCCCCGCACCTGCTGCCGAAGTCCCGTGAGGGCTACAAGTACGGCGCGATCGAGATGCTCGACGCGATGGCGTACGACGGCCTCACCGACGCCTTCGAGAACATTCCGATGGGGGAGTCGACCGAGAAGCACAACACCCGCCTCGGCATCGGGCGTGCGGCCCAGGACGAGATCGCGGCCAAGTCCCACCAGCGCGCCGCCGCCGCGCAGAAGAACGGCCTGTTCGAGGCCGAGATCACCCCCGTCGAGATCCCGCAGCGCAAGGGCGAGCCGGTGATCTTCAGCCAGGACGAGGGCATCCGCGCCGAGACCACCACGGAATCGCTCGCCAAGCTCCGCCCCGCCTTCGCCAAGGACGGCACGATCACCGCCGGCACCTCCTCACAGATCTCCGACGGCGCCGCCGCGGTGGTCGTCATGAGCAAGGCGAAGGCCGAGGAGCTGGGCCTGGAGTGGATCGCCGAGATCGGCGCGCACGGCAACGTCGCGGGCCCGGACAACTCGCTGCAGTCCCAGCCCTCCAACGCCATCGCGCACGCGCTGGCCAAGGACGGTCTGACCGTGCAGGATCTGGACCTGATCGAGATCAACGAGGCGTTCGCCGCGGTCGCCGTGCAGTCGATGAAGGACCTCGGCGTGACACCTGAAAAGGTGAACGTCAACGGCGGTGCGATCGCCCTGGGTCACCCGATCGGGATGTCCGGGGCGCGAGTCGTCCTGCACCTCGCGCTGGAGCTCAAGCGGCGCGGCGGCGGAACGGGTGCCGCCGCGCTCTGCGGCGGAGGCGGCCAGGGCGACGCCCTGATCATCCGCGTCCCCGGCAAGTAGTAACGAGAGACGGAGCACTGATGGTGGACGTCGCCACGCTGGTCGAGCAGGCGCGGGAGGGCAGGCCGCGGGCCGTGGCCCGGCTGATCTCGCTGGTGGAGGGGGCGTCCCCGCAGCTCCGGGAGGTGATGGCCGCGCTCGCGCCGCTGTCCGGCGGCGCGTACGTGGTCGGCCTGACGGGCTCGCCGGGCGTGGGCAAGTCCACCTCGACATCCGCGCTGGTCACCGCGTACCGCAAGCGCGGCAAGCGGGTCGGGGTGCTGGCGGTGGACCCGTCCTCGCCGTTCTCCGGCGGCGCGCTGCTCGGTGACCGGGTGCGGATGTCGGAGCACGCCTCCGACCCCGGCGTCTACATCCGCTCGATGGCGACCCGGGGCCACCTCGGGGGCCTCGCCTGGTCGGCGCCGCAGGCGATCCGGGTGCTCGACGCGGCCGGCTGCGAGGTGATCCTCGTCGAGACGGTAGGTGTCGGGCAGTCCGAGGTGGAGATCGCCGCCCAGGCGGACACCTGCGTGGTGCTGCTGGCGCCGGGCATGGGCGACGGGATCCAGGCCGCGAAGGCCGGGATCCTGGAGATCGGCGACGTCTACGTGGTCAACAAGGCCGACCGGGACGGCGCCGACTCCACCGCGCGTGAGCTGAACCACATGCTCGGGCTGGGCGAGTCACGCGGCCCGGGGGACTGGCGGCCGCCGATCGTCAAGACCGTCGCGGCCCGCAGCGAGGGCATCGACGAGGTCGTCGAGGCCCTGGAGAAGCACCGCGCCTGGATGGAAGAGCACGGTGTCCTGGACGCCCGCCGCCGGCGCCGTGCCGCCAACGAGGTGGAGAACATCGCCGTCACCGCCCTGCGCGAGCGAATCGGCGACCTGCACGGCGACCAGCGGCTCGACGCCCTGGCGGAACGGATCATCACGGGCCACCTGGATCCCTACACCGCGGCGGACGAACTGATCGAGAGCGTCACGCAGGCGTAGGCTCCCGCCGCCACCTCAGCGGGGCAGTGACGCGAGGGGCCGGGATCGCAGGCGGAGGGTTCCGAAATGCTGCCGTGTATTTGTGGGCCGCCAGGCCCGTAAACATACGATTTCGGAACCCTCCGCCGGAGAGCCCGGCCCCGCCCGCAAACCCAGCCCGCCTCGGGCAGGAAATCAACTGCGGCCGCGCGCCGAACGCAAGTGCTCCGCGATCGGCAGCAGCGCCTTGTGCAGCGCCGCCAGGTCCGCCGCCGGCAGCAGTCCGATGAAGTTCTCCCGGACCGACGCCACGTGATGCGGCGCGACCTTCCGCATCGTGTCCCAGCCGAGCTCCGTGAGCACGGCGTACAGCCCGCGCCGGTCGGACTCGCAGTTCTCCCGGCGGACCAGGCCGGTGCTCTCCATCCGGGTGACCTGGTGGGAGAGCCGGCTCTTGGACTGGAGAGTGACGCGTGCGAGATCGCTCATCCGCATGCGCCGGTCGTCGGACTCCGAGAGGTTGACCAGGATCTCGTAGTCGTTGTTGGTGAGGCCGAACGGCTGCAGGTCACGCTCCAGCTGGTGCATCAGCAGTCGGCTGACGTCGAGATGTGTGCGCCAGGCGCGCTGCTCGTCCTCGGTGAGCCACTTGGTGCCGTTCTCAGTCTCCATGTGAAGATTCTACATGTAGTTGAAAACCGTACGAACGGCCCCCGTAGTCAACCGGTCACAGCCCGAAGCGCCGCTGCAGATCGCCCAGCTGACCGGGCAGCCGCGGCACCTGTCCCTGCTGGCCGCCCGGCGCCCCCGGCACGCCCGCGCCCGGCACGCCGGGCCCGGCGGAGGCCGGCACGCCGCCGGTCGCCGTCTCCGGCATCAGGACCTCGGTGGACTGCAGCAGCACCTGACCGGCCCCGACGAACTCGAACTGGTGCTCCTCGCCCGACGTCCCGCCGATCCCGGTCAGCGCCCGCAGGCCGCCCAGGACGCCGCGCATGTAGCCGTGGTCGTAGTGGTGGCAGGGGGAGGGGCAGTCCGCCCAGCCGACCAGCGCCTGCGGGTCCACCCGGATCGGCGGCTCCACGAAGTGCACGGCCCCGTTCGAGGCGGCGACGAACTTGCCGGTCCCGATCAGGGTGAGGAAGCCGGGGATGATCGACTGCTTGAGCGCCAGGCCCGGCTGGAAGGCCAGCAGGTTGCCCGACCGGATGGTCAGGTTGCCGTTCTCCAGGTCGAACGAGTTGACGTCGTACGCGCGGTCCGCGAGCAGCAGCTTGCCCTGGCCCTCGGCGACCACCCAGTCCGCGGCGTGCAGCGGCGAGTGGAAGTTGGTGGCGACCAGCCGGTCGAGCCGGCCGTGGCCGATGCCGTGGAAGTCGATCTGCCCGTAATAGGCGATCATCTTCCCCTTCTGCAGGAACCACTGCCCCTTGAGCTCGACGCTGAACGCGTACGGGTTGACGTTGTCGTCCACCGGCAGCGTGTGCGGATCATGAATGACGGGCCCACCGGCCATCGCGGTCACAGCTTGTCCTCCGACGCCTGTACGTACACCGTGCCCTGGCCCGACAGTTCCAGCTGGAACGCCTCGCCCGAGCCCCGTCCGACCATGTCGCGCCAGCCCAGTGCCGTGGACAGCTTGTTGCGTACGTCGCCGCGGTGCGCGACGTACGCCTGCGGGTCGACGTGCACCGGGCCCTGGTGGGTGATCGGCAGCTCGATGACGCCGCCGTGCGCCATGACGGCTACCGAGCCCTTGCCCTGCAGCGTGGTGGTGAACAGCCCCTGGCCGGTGACCTGGCCGCGGATCACGCCCATGACGCCGCCCTGCGAGCCCATGAACATCGTGGACTGCTGCAGTGTGCCGTCGAAGGCCAGCAGCCGGTCCGCCTCGACGTAGAGCGTCTCGCCGCTCAGGTCGATGGTGTGGATGTGGTGGCCGCCGTGCCCGAACATCACCGAGCCCTGGCCCTCGACGGTCATCAGCGGCGTCGCCTCGTTGGCGACCCGCCGGCCGATCATCGAGGCGATACCGCCCTGGCCGCCCTGGATGTTCGGCGTGAACGACACCTCGCCGCGGTAGGCGAGCATCGCGCCGCGCTGGCTGAACAGCCGCTGGCCGGGCAGGATCTGCGCCTCGACCATCTTGGAATTGATCTTGGTGAACGGCACTAGAGCTGTCCCCCGATCGTGTTGCGCTCGCTGGGCTGCACGTAGACCAGCCCCTCGCCCTCGAAACGGATCTGGAAACTCTCCCCGGATCCCTCGCCCATCACCGTCCGCCAGCTGATGCCGGTCTGGAAGTGCTGCTGCAGATTGCCGGTGTGCGCCACGTACGCGCCCGGGTCGACCTGCAGCGGCATGCCCGCCGAGACCCGCAGCACGATCGCCGGACCGTCCGAGGTGATCGCGGCCTGGCCGACGCCCTCGACGGTCGTGGTGAACAGGCCGTTGCCCTGGCTCGCGCCGCGCAGCCCGGTGAAGGTGGTGCCGGTGCGCAGCCCGGGGTCGGTCGCCAGCAGGTTGCTGGCCTCGACGTAGAGCTTCTCGCCGTTCAGCCGCACCAGGTTGATCTCGCTCGCACGGTCGGCGAAGTAGCACGTGCCGTGCCCCTTCACCTCCATGACCTCCATGGATTCGCCGGTGAGCCGGCGGGTCACCATGCCGCGGATCCCCTCACCGCCCCCGGACATCTTTTTGAACGCCATCTGGCCGTCGTAGGCCACCATCGCGCCGTTCTTCGCCTTGACGGCGTCGCCGGTCATCTCCACGGCGAGTACTTTGCTGCCCTGCAATCGGAACATGGCCACGGTCAGACGCTATCCGTCCGTGCGGGAGCCGTCACCGGAATCGGGCGAACAGGCGCTTCCCCGGCTGCCACCTCGACCTCCAGCAGTGATGCGCCACGGCGCTCGGCCTCGAACGCCTCGACGCCGCCGCGCAGCCCGAACAGCCGCTTGGACAGCGCGATCCACAGCACCGCCAGCACGTTGAGGGTCAGCGTCGCGATCTTGACCCAGCTGACCTTCTCGGTCAGTTCGTAGACCTCCAGCGGCAGGAACGCGGCGGTCGCGACGACCGTCAGGTACTCCGCCCAGCGCTTGCCCCACCAGAGCCCGAACGCCTCGACGATCTCGATGAGCGCGTACACGAGCAGCGCGACGGCGACGATCACCAGCGTCGAGTGCTTGTAGTCGAAGGTCTTGCGGATGGTGTCGACGACCGGGGAGTGCTCCAGGTCGTAGTGGAAGTGCTTGGCGACCGGGCCGAAGACCGAGAGCTGATCCTCGAAGAGCTTGCGGACGGAGTCCTGGGAGTTGCTGAACTGCCACACCGCCCACGCGGCGAGCACGATGAAGACGCCGCGCACCAGCCGCTCGGCCGCCAGGAAGCGCAGGATGAACAGATCGCGCAGCGCCCGCCCGCGCGGTACCTCGGGTGCCTGGTCGGCCGGCCCCGAGCCGTGCGGCTCGCCCAGTGCGAAGTCACCGCAGCGCAGACAGCGCCAGACCTCGCCGACGGACGTGGTGGCGTGCAGCCGCTCGCGCAGATGGCGCTCGTCCGGCGCGTAGGTGATGTGGCCCCGGCGCGAGCAGTGGCGCCGGTCCCAGTCGAACTTCATGGGTCCCGTTCCCCCGTTTGTTGTCGTCCGTCGGTGTCATTCACGTGTTCTACGTGGAGGGGGACGCTATCGCCCTCCGTGCGGTTCTCGACCCCCGGGGCGGGACCGGGGGAGGTGGCGGCGATAATGGACGGGCCTTGTGATCACGTTCACAAGAACCACCCCCGTCGATGATGAGGAATCCGTGGACATCAAGACCGCCTCCGCCCTGCGCCGGCTCCGCCTGGTCTCCGCCCCCGAGGCGGTCTCCTTCCTCCTGCTGCTGCTCTGCTCGATCCTGAAGCGCACCACCGACTTCAACGCCGTCCCGGTCATGGGCATGGTGCACGGGGTGCTGTTCGTCCTCTACGTGGTCCTCTGGGCCCTGGCCTGGTACCGGGCCAAGTGGACGCTGGGCCGCGGCGCGCTCTACGCGGTGCTGTCCGTGCTCCCCACCGGCGGTTTCTTCGCCGAGCGCATGCTGCGCCGCGAGGCCGAGTCGGAGATCATCGCCGCCCGTGCCCGCCAGGAAGGCGTCGTCGCGTGATCGTCGCCTTCTCGGTCTCCCCGCTGGGCGTCGGCGAGGACGTGGGCGAGTACGTCGCCGACGCCGTCCGCGTCGTGCGGGAGTCCGGTCTCCCGAACCGCACCGATGCGATGTTCACCTCCATCGAGGGTGAGTGGGACGAGGTGATGGACGTCGTCAAGCGCGCCGTCGCCGCCGTTGAGGCCCGTGCGCCGCGCGTCTCCCTCGTGCTGAAGGCCGACATCCGGCCCGGCGTGACGGACGGGATGACGTCGAAGGTCGAGACCGTCGAGCGGTTCCTCGCCCCCGCCGCGGATTCCGACGCGGATCCCGCCGCCGGGAGCTGACGGACGCCGCTACCCCCCGCCGGTGGCGAGGGTGAGGCCGAGCGGGGTCCTTTCGTACAGCACCCGGTGGCCGTCGCGGTGCGAGGTGAGCAGGCCCGCGTCGCGCAGTACGGACAGATGCGCGGAGACCGACGACAGCGCGAGGTCGTGACGGCGGGCGAGCACGCTGGTGGTCGCGGGCGCGTCCAGGTTGGTGAGGATCGCCGCCCGGTTGGGACCCAGCAGCCGGATCAGCGGCTCGGCGGGCGCGGGGCCCGGCACGGTCCACAGGGTGGCGGTGCCGCGCGCCGGATAGACCATCGTGGCCTGCCAGGGCGGGTCGAAGCCGCTCACCACGTCCGGCCGGACGAAGACGCTCGGCACCAGCAGTAGCCCCTCGCCGCCCAGCGTCCTGACGTGGTCGGTCCGCTGGTCCACCATGAGCGTGCGGTCCGACCAGCTCACCTTCGGGTGCAGATCGGCGAAGAGCCGCTCCGGGCCGCCGTCGGCCAGCCGGCGCGAGTGGAAGGCCACATCGGCCTCCAGCACGGCGCGCATCCGGGGCCAGAACGGGGCGAGGAGCGTGTCCCAGACCCGGGCCATCAGCTCCGCGAGCTCGTCCACCGTCCGCGCCGGGTCGTCGAGCAGCGCCCGGGCCCGTTCGTCGGCGGCGGCACCCGGGATCACCGCCAGCGCCCTGGCCAGGTCCGCGTGGGCCACGGCCGGGTCGGTGCCGCGGACCCGGGCCAGCTCCTCGTCGATCGTGGCGAAGACCCCGTCGGGCGGCGGGCACAGGAAATCCGGGTTGTGGCCGCGCCGCGGCATCACCAGCTCGAACGGGCTGAGATCGAGCCCGCGGGCCACCGACCGGACCTGTCGCAGCCACGGCAGGTGGTACCCCTGGCGCGCGGGTGTCCGGAGGGTACGGATCGCCTCCTGGGTCTCCCAGAGCGGTGAGATCGCGAACCGGGAGGACAGCAGATCGTCGGCCGTGAAGTGCATGTGGAACGGCATGACGTCTCCCAAGTTTCGTTTTCAGCCGAAACAGTAGAAGCCATGTCCCGATGTCCGCCAGGCTGCGTCCATGACAACGGAAAACTCAGACTCGGGACTTCAGAAAAGTGACGAGCCGACGTGCGACGGGACAGCGGGGACGACGGCCGATCCCGTCGAGCCGCAGCCCGTCGGATATCGCACGGTGTTCGCGGTCCGTGAGTTCCGGCCGATCTTCGCCGCCCACGTACTGTCCATGTTCGGCAGCTTCTTCGCCGAGGTCGCACTGGCGGTACTGGTGTTCCAACGCACCGGGTCCCCGTTGCTGACGTCTCTGATCTTCGCGCTCGGCATGCTGCCGTACGCGCTCAGCGGGGTGCTGCTCTCGGGGGTCTCCGACCGGTACCCGGCCCGCCGGGTGCTCGTGACGTGCGACCTGCTCTGCGCGGCCTGCGTCGGCGTCCTCGCGCTGCCGTTCACGCCGCTGGCGCTGCTGTTCCTGCTGCGGGCGGTCCTTGCGATGATCACGCCGCTCTTCCAGGGGACGCGGGCCGCGAGCCTCGCGGACATCCTGGAGGGCGATGTGTACGTCCTGGGCCGTTCGCTGCTGAGGATCGTCTCGCAGAGCGCGCAGATCATCGGGTTCGGGATCGGCGGCCTGGTGCTGGTGGTGCTGTCGCCGCGCGCCGCGCTCACCGTGGCCGTGGGGACCTTCCTCTGCTCGGCCGCGCTGCTGCGCTTCGGCACCCTGGACCGGCCGGCGCGGGTCACCGGCAGCGGCTCGATGATGCGGCAGTCGCTGCTCGGCGCCCGCGAGTTGCTGAGCCACCGCAGGATCCGGGCGCTGCTGCTGTGGTGGTGGGTGCCGCCGATGTTCTTCGCGGTGGCCGAGGGGCTGGCGACACCGTTCGCCGCCGCGGCCGGCGCCGGTTCCGCCGGGGTCGGTCTGCTGCTGGCGGCGATGCCGGCCGGAACGGTGATCAGCGAGCTGGCGGCCGGCACGCTGCTGTCACCGGCCGCGCGCACCTGGATCGCGATGCCGCTCGCCGGCCTGGCCCTGGTGCCGATGGTGCTGTTCGCCTTCCACCCGCCGCTGCCGGTGGCCATCGGCATCATGCTGGTGGTGGGGCTGTGTTCCGCCTACGCGCTCGGGATGGACAAGTGGTTCGTCGAGGCGGTGCCGGAGGAGATGCGCGGCCAGGCGATGTCGTTGCTGGGCGCGGGCATGATGACGCTCCAGGGCCTCGGCATGACGATCGGCGGCGCGATCGCCGAGGTCGCCCCGCCGTACGCCGTGATCGCCGGCGCCGGGAGTCTCGGTCTGGTGAGCACGCTGCTGGTGCTGCGCTCCGTGGCGGCGACCGGCCGCGGTGTGGTGGAGGCGGTCTGAGGCAGGAGATTCCTTTGCCGCTGGTCGACGCGCGTAACACCTCCCGGGCACCGGCCGGTTCCGGCCGGCCGGCGCCGTACGGTTCAGCGCCGCGCCAGGTACGCGTTCATCGCCCGGTGCAGGGTCTTGTTGACCGCGCCCTGGAGCGGCAGCTCCCACTCGCCGAGCGTCTCCACCGCCTCGCCGCCGGTACCGAGCTTCCAGCGCAACAGTCCGAACGAGCGCGCGTCCGGGTCCAGGCTGTCCGGTACGCCCCGCATGTCGTACACGGACGCGCCCAGCACGTGCGCGTCGCAGAGCATCCGCCACTGCAGCGCGTTGCTCGGCCGCACCTCGCGGCGGTGATCGGCGGAGGCACCCGTCTGGTACCAGACGCGGGACCCGTCCGGTGAGACGAGCAGGGTGTGCGCGGCGAGGATCTCGCCGCCGTGGCGGGCGGTGTAGAGCCGCATGGCGCCCGGCCGTTCCGCGTTCAGCACCTCGTACTGGCGCCGGTAGTAGGCCAGGTCGCGCCCCAGCCGGAAGCCGTCGCGCCGCTCCGTGACGCCCAGCAGCTCATGGAAGGCCGCCATCTCCTCCAGGCCTCCGACGGCGGTCTCCACCCCCGCTTTGGCGGCCTTCTTGACGTTCCGCCGCCATTCCTGGTTCAGCCCGGTCCACAGGTCGTCGAGGCCGCGGCCGGCCAGCGGTATCTCGAAGATCAGCCGGGGCTGGGCGTCCCCGTTGGCGCCGTCCTCGCCGCCGCGCCGCCAGCCCGCCTCGCGCAGCCGGTCGGCGACCGCGGCGCCCAGCGGGTCCACCAGGTCCGGCAGGACGTCGCCCATCCGGCGGCCGGGCGCCACCGCCTCCTTGAGGGTGCGCGCCGACCACCGCCGGTACGGCAGCGGCGGCCCCATCCGTACGGCGAAGGCGCCGGTGCCGCGCAGATGGTCCAGCAGCGGCTCCAGCAGGCGGTCCAGGTTCGGGTCGGACCAGTCCAGCACCGGGCCCTCCGGGAGGTACGCGAACGATCTCCGGGTGCCGGGCAGCTGCCGGTACAGCACCAGTGCCGAGCCGACCATCGCCCCGGTGTCGTCGAACCAGCCCAGACTCTCGGCCGACCAGCCCGGTTTGACCCGGGCCCAGGAGGGGCTCTGCAGGAAACTGACCGAGCGCGGGCCGCGCCGCCGCACGAACGCCAGGTGTTCGTCCTCCGGGACGGGACGCAGTCGCAGCCGTGGTGCCGGGCCGGGGAGGGCGTTGCGGGCGGCGTCCTGGTGGGTGGTCATCGTCAAGGTCGTCCTCCGCGGTGCGGTGGGCCTGGTGGCCCGCTCACCTCTACTCACGCCCCACAGGACCGCTATGTGACAGAGATGTTCGCGACAGTGCGCACCGGTTTCCCAAGCGGCCCCGGGACGGGCAGACTTCGGCGTCTGCGCGGCCGACGGCCGCGACCGGCCGGGGAGCACAACGGGTGACATCAGCAGTGGGCAGTGACGCGGGGACCGGCGATCCCGGCGGTCAGGACGCGGTGCGCAGCGCCCCCTTCGGCGGCCCCTGCCCGCCGGAAGCCGCAGCCCCTCCCGCTCCCATGGAGCCGGCCGCCGCCTCCTCCACCACGACCGACACCGCGGCCTCGCTGAAACGCAGCGGCAGCGTCATGGCCCTGGGCTCGCTCGCCTCGCGCGCCACCGGGTTCGTGCGCAGCGGCATCATCACCGCCGCGCTCGGCACCACCCTGCTCGGTGACGCGTTCAGCGTCGCGAACACCGTCCCGAACATCCTGTACATCATGCTCATCGGCGGGGCGCTGAACTCGGTGTTCGTCCCTCAGCTGGTGCGTGCCGCCAAGGAGCACGCCGACGGCGGCGCCGCCTACACCGACCGGCTGCTCACCGTCTGCCTGGCCGCGCTGCTGGTGATCACGGCCGGCGCCGCGCTCGCCGCCCCCTGGCTGGTCAGCGCGTACGGGCCGGACTTCACCAGTGCCCAGCGCGACCTGACGATCGCGCTCGCCCGGTACTGCCTGCCGCAGATCCTCTTCTACGGCGTGTTCACCCTGCTCGGCCAGATCCTCACCGCCCGCGACCGGTTCGGCGCCATGATGTGGTCGCCGGTCCTCAACAACGTCGTCGTCATCGCGGTGTTCGGTCTGTACCTCGCGGTCGCGCACGACACGACCGCCGCCGGCACCATGAGCGACGCCAACGCGCTGCTCCTCGGGCTCGGCTCCACCGCGGGCATCGCCGTGCAGGCCCTGGCGCTGATCCCGGCCCTGCGCGGCGCCGGATTCCGCTGGCGGCCCCGTTTCGACTGGCGCGGCTCCGGGCTCATGCAGCCCATGCGGGCCGCCGGCTGGACGCTGCTGCTGGTCTTCGTCAACCAGATCGCGTACTGGGTCGTCACCCGGCTCGCCACCTCGGCCGGTGCCCACGCGCTGGCCGGCGGCAGCCCCGTGGGTGTCGGCTTCGCCGCCTACAGCAACGCCTACCTGCTGTGGGTCGTGCCCCAGGGGATCATCACCGTCTCCCTCGTCACCGCCCTGCTGCCGCGGATGAGCCGGGCCGCCACCGAGGGCGACCACGCGCGGATCGGCGCCGACCTGTCGTACGGGCTGCGCGGCTCGGCCGCCGCGATCGTGCCGGCGGTGCTGGCCTTCCTGGCGCTCGGCCCGCAGATCACCGGGGTCGTCTTCCAGCACGGCCGCACCACCGACGCGGACGCCCAGGCCATCGCCTGGATCCTGATGGCGTTCGCCCTCGGCCTGCCGGCCTTCGCCGGCCAGTACCTGCTGGCCCGCGGCTTCTACGCGCTCGGCGACACCCGTACGCCCTTCTTCCTCAACGTCGTCATCGCCGCCGTCAACGCCGGGCTCGCCGTCGCCTCGTACACGCTGCTGCCGGCCCGCTGGGCCGTGGCCGGCATGGCGGGCGGTTACGCCATTGCCTGCTGCGCCGGGCTGGCGTGCACCACCTGGGTGCTGCGCCGGCGGCTGAACTGGCGGCCCGCGGTCCTGGGCATGCACGTCCGGCTGGCCGTCGCGTGCCTGCCGGGCGCGGCCGCCGCGTACGGGATCGCGCAGAGCAGCGGGCGGCTGCTCGGCACCGGCTTCGCCGGGGACTGCGCCGGGCTGCTGCTCGGCGGCGCCGCCCTCGGCTGCTCCGTTCTGGTCCTGGCGGGCCCGTTGCGGCTGACCGAGGTGCAGTCGCTGGCAGCCCCGGTCCTGCGGCGGCTGCCCGGCCGCTGAAAGTTTTCCTGATTTCGTTGTCACCTTTCGGGCCCGCCGTGCGTGTAGGTAGCGGGAGGGACATTGAACATCCGTACGACACACGCGCCTCCGGGGTGGGTGTGAGCCCGGGCGCGACGCCGCAGGACGACTTCGACGAGTTCTACGCCGTCACCGCGAAACGCCTGGTCGCCGCGGTGTACGCGGTGACCGGCGATCTCGGCGAGGCCGAGGACGCCGTGCAGGAGGCGTATGCCCGTGCGTGGCAGCGGTGGGCGAAGCTCACGGCCGAGGGGGACCCGACGCCGTGGGTGCGCACGGTGGCTCTGCGGCTGGCGGTGAGCACGTGGCGCAAGACACGCAACCGGGTACGGGCACACTTCAGGTACGGGGTGCCGGCGGACGCGCCCGCGCTGGCACCCGACCGGGTGGCTCTGATCGCCGCTTTGCGTGAGCTCGGCGAGGAACAGCGCACGGCCGTCGTGCTGCACCATTTGATGGACCTGCCGGTCGAGGAGGTCGCCCGGGAGACCGGAGTGTCCAACGCGGCGGTACGAACCCGGCTCAGCCGCGCACGCAGGGCGCTGGGCGACCGGCTGACCGAGGAAGAGGAGGTGCCCCTCCATGGCTGACCCGCTCGACGACCGTCTCCGGGACCTGGCTCGCGACACCGAGCCGCTGATCCTCCTCGCCGGCCCCGCGGACGTCCGCAGGCGTGGGGAGCGCCGCCGTGCCCGGCGCCGGGTCGGCGCGGTGGCCGTGGTGGCCGCGGCCGCGCTGGCCGTCGGCTCCTGGGCGGTCCTGCCCCGGCTGGAGAGCGGCGCGCAGCCCCCGGCGGTCAGTGGTTCCCCCTCGCCGGACCCGCTGCCGACCGAGCCGCTGACCGGTGCGCTGCTCCGGCCGACCGCGCTGCCCTGGGACTCCTACTGGCACTGGCGCACCGTCGCGGGGGACGTCTCGGCGAAGATCCCGCTCATGCACTGCGGAACGTCGCTGTACGATCCGGCCTCGGCGAGTGTCCGTTTCTATCAGGGGAACGCGAACAGCAGCGCGCGGTACGCGATCCATGACCTTGGTGACGGGGCCAAGGCTGCTGCCGAACTGAACCGCATACGTGATGAATTGGGCAAATGCGGACTAGTTGCTGCCTACACTGGGAAGGAGGAGGGGACCATGGAGACCGTGTTCCGCGTCTATGCGACAACGAAGCTGGGCAGCCAGGTGAGCCAGGTCTGGCTGGCGGACCGGGGCCGGTACGTGTCGGTGCTCCAGGTGGTCATGCCGGCGAGCGCGCGCCCGAATCCGCCGTACTTCGACGGGACGCCGGTGCAGTGCATGACGCGGTCCCTCGAGAAGCTCGTTCCCCCCTCCGTCCCGGCCACCCCCACCCCCGGTACTTCTCCGTCGTCCGCATTCGCCGGGGGCTCCGGGGGCTCGATCGGGGGCTCGGCCGGCGGCACCGGCCCGGCGACCGAGGGCGGCGTCCCGTCGGTCCCGCCGCCCGATCCGAAGTTCCCGCCGGACTACGTCCCCCCGACTTCTTCCGACCGCTGCTGATGAGGACATTTCCCGTGACACCCATACGAACGTCCCGCATTCCCTTTTCCCGTATACGTGCCCTGGCCGTGCCGGCCCTGCTGGCCGTCGCGCTGACCGCCTGTGGCGGCAGCGGTGGTGATGACAACGCCAAGGGCGGCAGTGACAAGGGCGGCGCCGGCGCCCCGGCGGCCGTGCCGGTCACCGTGTCGCCCGCCAACGGCAAGACCGGGGTCGACCCCGGCAGCCCGGTGAAGGTGTCGCTGACCGAGGGCACCATCGGCGCGGTGACCGTCACCGCCGCGGCCAAGAGCAACGACGGCGTCGAGGCCGTGGAGGTCACCGGCAAGCTGGACGCCACCAAGCACAGCTGGCTGTCCGACCGCACGATGACCCCCGGCACCGCCTACACGGTGAAGGTCACCGCGGCCGACAAGTCCGGCGCGCAGAAGGAGCAGACCAGCACCTTCACCACGCTGGCCGCGGCCAAGACCAACGGCGTCACCGTCACCCCGGTGGGCAACGCGGTGGTCGGCGTCGGCCAGCCGGTCTCCATCGCCTTCGACAAGCCGGTCACCAACCGCGCGGCCGTCGAGAAGCAGCTGTCCGTGACGACGACGCCCGCCGTGCAGGGCAGCTGGGGCTGGATCACCGACCCGCTGACCGGCACCCAGCGCGCCGACTGGCGCCCGGCCGCGTACTGGGCCAAGGGCACCAAGGTCACGATGACGGCCAAGCTCAGCGGCCTCGACACCGGCGGCGGCCGCTACCTGCGCCGCGATGTCACCTCCACCTTCACCATCGGCACCGCCCGGGTCTCCAAGGTCGACATCGGCGCCAAGAAGATGACGGTCACCGAGGACGGAAAGACCGTCAAGGTCATCAACATCTCGGCGGGCAAGAGCGACTTCCCGACCTGGAACGGCCGCATGGTCGTGCTCAGCAAGCAGTCCACGATCCACATGACGTCGACGTCGGTCGGCATCGCCACCAACAAGGACGCCGCGGACTTCTACGACAAGGACGTCAAGATGGCGGTGCACCTGACCACCTCGGGCACCTTCGTCCACGCCGCTCCGTGGAACGACGCCAACATGGGCAAGGCGAACACCAGCCACGGCTGCGTCGGGATGTCGGACGCGGACGCCAAGTGGTTCTTCGACAAGGCCGTCCGCGGTGATGTCGTCGAGGTCGCCGGATCGACCCGCGCCACCGTCGACAAGGGCAACGGCTACGGCGACTGGAACCTCACCGCCGAGGCGTGGGCGAAGCTGAGCGCCCTGTCCTGACCCGTCCTGGAATCCGTCCCGGGCCCGTTCCGGAACCGGTCGCCGAGCCTGCGCTCGCACCCGTTCCCGAACGGGCCCGGGTGTCTACGGTTCCGATGGACGAGACAGCCTCTCCCACTATGTGACCGACCGGTAGGCTCATCGGCGTGCCGAAGCCCCTGAGCCTGCCCTTCGACCCCATCGCCCGCGCCGACGAGCTGTGGACCCAGCGCTGGGGACGCGTTCCGTCGATGGGTGCCATCACCTCGATCATGCGCGCCCAGCAGATCCTGCTGGGCCAGGTGGACGCCGTCGTCAAGCCGTACGGGCTGACCTTCGCCCGGTACGAGGCGCTGGTGCTGCTCACCTTCAGCAAGGCCGGCGAACTGCCGATGTCGAAGATCGGCGAGCGGCTGATGGTGCACCCCACGTCGGTCACCAACACCGTGGACCGCCTCGTCGGCTCCGGCCTGGTCGCCAAGCGCCCCAACCCGAACGACGGACGCGGCACCCTCGCCTCCATCACCGACAAGGGCCGTGAGGTGGTCGACGCGGCCACCCGGGACCTGATGGCGATGGACTTCGGCCTGGGCGTCTACGACGCCGAGGAGTGCGGTGAGATCTTCGCGTCGCTGCGCCCGCTGCGGATAGCCGCGGGCGACTTCGAGGACGGGCGCTGAAGCGTCCGGCGTTCGAGGAGGGGCGTGAGGGCGCCGGAATCGCACCGGTTACGCTCAATGCCATGAAACAAGGGACGCTGACCCGCTACCGCGTGATGGCCTATGTGACCGGCGTCCTGCTGGTCCTCCTCACCCTGGGCGTGATCGCGAAGTACCTCCTCGACATGAACGGCGCGGCCGGCTTCGTCACCGCCGTCGGGATCGCCCACGGCTGGCTCTACGTGGTCTACGTGGTGTTCGCCTTCGACCTGGGCTCCAAGGCGAAGTGGCCGCTGGGCAAGCTGGCCTGGGTGCTGCTGGCGGGCACGATCCCGACCGCCGCCTTCTTCGTCGAGCGCAACGTGACGCGCGAGGTGGCCCCGCTGGTCGTCGCCGCGAACGGCGAGCCGGCCCAGGTCTGACGCCCGTCGTGTGACACCTTGGACGTGACGTTTGGACGTGACGTACGGGGTGTGACACATGGCACGTGACGCATCGCACCGCCCTTCCCCGCAAGGGGTGGGCGGTTTGCCATCGACATTTACTAGGACGTCCTAGTAAATTCGAGGGTATGGACGCCGAAGGCATCGAAGAGGGCCGCCAGCGCTGGCAGGCCCGGTACGACGCGGCTCGTAAGCGGGACGCGGACTTCACCACGCTCTCCGGGGATCCGGTCGAGCCCGTGTACGGGCCCGCCCCCGGCGACACCGTGGACGGCTTCGAGCGGATCGGATGGCCCGGCGAGTACCCGTTCACCCGCGGTCTGCACCCGACCGGCTACCGGGGCCGTACGTGGACGATCCGGCAGTTCGCCGGCTTCGGCAACGCCGAGCAGACGAACGAGCGCTACAAGATGATCCTGGAGGCCGGCGGCGGCGGTCTCTCCGTCGCCTTCGACATGCCGACCCTGATGGGCCGCGACTCCGACGACAGCATGGCGCTGGGCGAGGTCGGCCACTGCGGTGTCGCCATCGACTCGGCCGCCGACATGGAGGTGCTCTTCGCGGGCATCCCGCTCGGCGACGTCACCACCTCGATGACGATCTCCGGCCCGGCCGTTCCGGTCTTCTGCATGTACCTGGTCGCCGCCGAGCGGCAGGGCGTCGACCCGGCCCTGCTCAACGGCACGCTGCAGACCGACATCTTCAAGGAGTACATCGCGCAGAAGGAGTGGCTCTTCGCTCCCGAGCCCCATCTGCGCCTCATCGGCGACCTCATGGAGCACTGCGCGACGGGCATCCCCGCGTACAAGCCGCTCTCCGTCTCCGGCTACCACATCCGCGAGGCCGGCTCCACGGCCGCGCAGGAGCTCGCGTACACCCTCGCCGACGGCTTCGGCTACGTCGAGCTGGGGCTGTCGCGCGGAATGGACGTCGACGCGTTCGCCCCCGGGCTGTCGTTCTTCTTCGACGCGCACCTCGACTTCTTCGAGGAGATCGCCAAGTTCCGCGCCGCCCGCCGCATCTGGGCGCGCTGGATGCGCGACGAGTACGGCGCCAAGACCGACAAGGCGCAGTGGCTGCGGTTCCACACCCAGACCGCGGGTGTCTCGCTCACCGCCCAGCAGCCCTACAACAACGTCGTGCGCACCGCTGTGGAGGCGCTGGCCGCCGTCCTGGGCGGCACCAACTCGCTGCACACCAACGCCCTCGACGAGACCCTCGCGCTGCCGAGCGAGCAGGCCGCGGAGATCGCGCTGCGCACCCAGCAGGTCCTGATGGAGGAGACCGGCGTCGCGAACGTCGCCGACCCGCTGGGCGGCTCCTGGTACGTCGAGGCCCTCACCGACCGGATCGAGGCCGACGCCGAGAAGATCTTCGACAAGATCAGGGCGCTCGGCGCGAAGGCGGTCCCCAGCGGCAAGCACTCCGTCGGCCCCATCACCAGCGGCATCCTGCGCGGTATCGAGGACGGCTACTTCACCGGCGAGACGGCCGAGTCGGCCTTCCAGTACCAGCGCGCCCTGGAGAAGGGCGAGAAGCGCGTCGTCGGCGTCAACTGTCACCACGGCTCGGTCACCGGTGACCTGGAGATCCTGCGGGTCAGCCACGAGGTCGAGCGCGAGCAGGTGCGCGTGCTGGCCGCTCGCAAGGCGGCCCGTGACGACAGTGCCGTCCAGGAGGCCCTCGCCGCCATGCTCGCCGCGGCCCGGGACGGCTCGAACATGATCGTCCCGATGCTGGCGGCGGCCCGCGCCGAGGCCACCCTCGGCGAGATCTGCGGTGTCCTGCGCGAGGAGTGGGGCACGTACACAGAACCGGCCCGCTTCTGAGCCGAGATCGGGGGCTCCGCTTCACCCCGCACGGGGGGAGCGGAGCCCACGAGCGCGTGTTCCGCGACCACAGCGAATAGGCTGGAAGCTGTTCGAAGAACACCGCTGGAGGGACCGTCGTGGAGTACGCCCGCATGCGTCTTATCGCCGATGAGTTGTCCACCAGGCGGGAAGCCTGGGCCGTTGAGATCAGCGGCGGAGAGATCATCATGATAATGAACCCGGCGAAGCGGCATGAATTCATCTCGTTCCAGATCGCTGACCAGCTCAACGACCAGCTCAGGGGCACGACCCCGCGAGTGATCGCGCAGTCCGGTGCCGAGATCGAGGACCCGCGCGGGGCAGCAGCTCTGCGCCGTCCGGACATCACGATCCTTCCCATGGATGTCCTTGATGAGGACGGCGACACCGTTGACCCCGCGGATGTGACGGCAGTCGTGGAAGTCGTATCGAGGTCGAACCCGGAGAACGACTACGAGGGCAAGACCCGCGACTACGCGGTGATGGGTATCCCCTACTACCTGCTTGTGGATCCCCGCAAGGGCACCGGTCTTGTCCTGTCCCAGCCGCGCTCCACGCCGGAGGGTCAGCGGTATGCGGCCCGCGTCGAGTTCCTGTTCGGTGAGACGGTGCAGGTGGGCGAATGGCACGTCGATACGGAGGGCTTCCCGTTGTACGGAGCGCCGGGCGCCGGCAGCCGGTAAGGCACCTGCGTGCCGGGGCGGCTCGCGGGCGGAGCGGGGGGCGTTGCTTCCGGCGGGGGATCTGGATCACGATGGCCGTGTCCATGGAGCACGACCGGAAGGCGGCACATGTCCCTCGAAGCGACCGTTGGAGACGACGGGATGATCTACATCCGCGAGACCGACGAGCCGGAGATCGTGGCCGTCACCAGTCCCGCCAAGTGGGAGGCGTTCGTGAAGGGCGTCAAGGCGGGGGAGTTCGACGCGTTCGCTGAGGAGCCGGACACGGCTTAGAGCTTGCCCTCAGCCCGGTCCTGTCGTGGCGGATCCTGGAAGCTCACCCGGAACAGGGCGCCGCCGCCCGGTGCGGGTTCCGCCGTGATGGTGGCGCCATGGGCGTGGGCGATCTGCCGGGCCATGGCGAGGCCGAGGCCCGAACCGGGCAGTGCGCGGGCGGAGTCCGCGCGGTAGAAGCGGTCGAAGACGTAAGGGGCGTCCTGCGGGGCGATCCCCGGCCCGTGGTCGCGGACGGTCAGCTCCACCACCTCCCCCTCCCCGGGACGGGACCCGGAGCCGGTCCGGGTGAGGGCGACCTCGACCGGGGCTCCCGGCGGGCTGAACTTGGCCGCGTTGTCCACGAGGTTGGTCAGCAGCCGGCTGAGCCGGGCCGGGACGCCGGGGACGTGCGCCTGCGCGGCGGCCGGGTCCGTGGCCAGGGTGAAGGGGACGTCGGGCCAGTGGCCGCGGGCGGCCCGTACGGCATGGCCCGCCAGGTCGGCGAGGCCCACGTCCTCGACCAGCGGCAGCGGTTCCTCGTCCCGCGCCAGCTCGATCAGGTCGTTGACGAGCTGGGTGACCTCGCGCAACTGCCGCTGCAGAGCGCCGGAGGCGCGGTCCCGCTGGGCGTCGGTGAGCCGGTCGGCGCGCGCCAGCAGGTCGGCGTTGGTGCGCAGCGCTGTGAGCGGTGTGCGCAGCTCGTGCGAGGCGTCGGCCACCAGCCGGCGCTGCGCCATGACGGACTGCTCCAGCTCGCCGAGCATGGTGTTGAAGGCGGTGGCGAGCCGGGTGACCTCGTCCTGGCGGTGTTCGGGACCGGCCGGGATCTCGATCCGGTGCCGGGCGTCCCGGGTGGCGGCGATCCGCTCCGCCGTGGCCGTCAGCCGGGCGACCGGCGCCAGTCCCGTCCGGGAGACCCAGTAGCCGAGGAGGGCGGCGAGCAGCACCCCCGTGCCGCCGACGCCCGCGAGCAGCCAGGCGGCCTGCCGGACGCCCTGCTCGACGGTGTCGGACCGCACCGCCACCTGCAGCGCCCGGCCACCGCCGAAGCCGCTGGTGAACATCCGCGCCGGATGCCCGGACAGCGTGATGTTGCTGAAGTACGCCGGGCGGTCGCCGGCCGCGACCTCCCGCACCGGCGCGGAGACCGGCAGCGGATACGGCTCCCGCGGGTCGGCCGCCGGGTCCGCCGGGACGATCTGCGAGCAGGCGGGCGCCGACAGGAACACGCACTCCCCGGCCACCACCTGCGGGCTCTCGCCGCGGTGCTGCTGCTTGACCAGCGTCGCCGACTGGGTGAGATGCAGATCCAGTTGGTGGACGAGTTCGTAGCGGATGACGAAGAACGCCGCCGCGCAGACCCCGACCGCGACCAGGGCGACGGCGGCGGACGCCGCGACCGCCAGCCGGGTGCGCAGCGGCCGGTGCCGACGCCAGCGCGCCATCCCGCGGGTCCCCGTCACCCGAGGTCCAGCCGGTAGCCGACGCCGTGCACGGTCTGCACCAGCCGCGGTTCGCCGCCCGCCTCCAGCTTCCGCCGCAGATAACCGATGTAGACGGCCAGCGAGTTGGAGTCCGGGCCGAAGTCATGGCCCCAGACCCGCTCCAGGATCACCTCGCGCGGCAGCGCCTGCCCCGGATGCCGCATCAGCAGCTCCAGCAGCGCGAACTCGGTACGGCTGAACTCCAGCGGGCGGCCGCCTCTGCTGCCGGTGCGGGTGACCGGCTGGACGACCAGATCCGCGTACGAAAGTTCCGGTTCCTCGCCGCCCCCCGACGCGGCCCGGCGCAGCAACGCCCGTAGCCGGGCCAGCAGTTCGTCCAGTGCGAACGGCTTGACGAGATAGTCGTCGGCGCCCGCGTCCAGGCCGTCGACCCGCTCGCTCACCGAGTCGAGCGCCGTGAGGACGAGGACGGGCGTACGGTCGCCCAGCCCGCGCAGCCGCCGGCAGACCGCCAGCCCGTCGAGCACCGGCATCATCACGTCCAGCACGATCGCGTCCGGCTCCCAGGCCGCCACCTCCGACAGCGCGGCGAGCCCGTCGGCGGCCCCGCGCACCGCGTAGCCCTCGACGGTGAGGCCGTCCTCGACGGCGGCGCGTACCTCGGGTTCGTCGTCCACGACGAGGATGCGGGCGGGCGGTGGTGCAGTGTCCATGGGCCCAAGGGTCCCAAACCGGGCTCTTAGAACCCTCTTAGACCGTCCCGTCAGCGTTGCGGCCATGCGGACCTCACAGGACATCCCACTGTCAGTGGTCATCGGGGCGGGCGGCACCGGTGGGCACATCTATCCAGGACTGGCACTCGCCGACGCGCTGCGCCGGGCCGATCCACGGGCGGTCGTCACCTTCGTCGGCACCGAACGCGGGCTGGAGACCCGGCTGATACCGGAAGCCGGCTACCGGCTGCACACGGTCAACATGATCCCGTTCGACCGGTCGCTCGGCGCCCGCCGCTATCTGCTGCCGGCCGCGCTGCTGAGCTCGGCGGTGCGCTGCCGGACGATCCTGCGCGAGCAGGGCGCGCAGGTCGCGGTGGGGATGGGCGGCTATCCCAGCGCGCCGGTGATCCTCGGGGCGCGGCTGGCGGGGCTGCCGAGCCTGGTCCACGAGTCCAACGCGGTGCCGGGCCGCGCCAACCAGTTCGCGGCCCGGCTCACCCCGAACATCGCGCTGGCCTTCGACCGCAGCCGCGCGCATCTGCCGTCCGGCAGCACGGCGGAGACCGTGGGCATGCCGCTGT
This sequence comes from Streptomyces sp. SID13666, assembly GCF_010548325.1. Taxonomy (NCBI): domain Bacteria; kingdom Bacillati; phylum Actinomycetota; class Actinomycetes; order Kitasatosporales; family Streptomycetaceae; genus Streptomyces; species Streptomyces sp. SID13666. The sequence goes on from NZ_JAAGLX010000006.1 coordinate 215,375, forward strand.
CCGGGCCGCTGGCCACCCTGGACCGGGCCGCCCTGCGCGGCCGGGCCCGCGCCGAGCTGGGCGTACCGGCCGGGGCCCGGCTGGTCCTCGTCAACGGCGGCAGCCTGGGCGCCACCCGGCTGACCGACGCGGCGATCGGACTCGCCGCGCGCTGGCGGGACCGGAACGACGTACGGCTGCTCATCAAGACGGGCCCGGCCGCGCTCGCCGAGGCCAGGACCCGGCTGGCCGGGAACCCGGTCGCCGAGGCCGTCCCGTACCTGGACCGGATGGACCTCGCCTACGCGGCCGCCGACCTGGTGATCTGCCGGGCCGGATCGGCGACCATCGCCGAACTGGCCACGACCGGGGTGCCCGCCGTGCTCGTCCCGTATCCGCACGCACCCGGCGACCACCAGACGCACAACGCCCGCGTCCTGTCCGACGCCGGAGCCGCCGTGCTGCTCCCCGACGCCGAAGCGACCGCCGACCGGCTGGCCGCGCTCGTCGAGCCGCTGCTGCGCGACCCGCGCCGGCTCGCCGCGATGAGCGGCGCCGCCGACCCCGGCACCCACGCCCGGGCGGCCGATCTGCTCGCCGCCAAGACTCTCGAACTGAGGAACGCCGCATGACAGCGACCACATCTTTGAACCCTGTCGACTGGACCGGCCGCACCGTCCTGGTGACCGGCGCCGAGGGCTTCATCGGCAGCACCCTGGTCGACCTGCTGGTCGAGCGCGGCGCGAACGTCCGCGCCCTGGTGCACTACAAGCCCTACGGCGAACGCGGCCACCTCGCCGGCTATCTGCGGCCGGACAGCCCCGTCGAGATGCTCGCGGGCGATGTCCGCGACGCGGGCCGCGTCATGGACGCCGTCGACGGCTGCGACACCGTCTTCCACCTCGCGGCACTGATCGGCATCCCGTACAGCTACCAGGCCCCCGAGGCCTATGTGCAGACGAACGTGGCCGGCACCCAGAACGTCGCCGGGGCCTGTCTGCGGCACGGAGTGCGCCGGCTCGTCCACACCTCCACCAGCGAGGTCTACGGCAGCGCGCTCACCGTGCCGATCAGCGAGAGCCACCCGCTGCAGCCGCAGTCCCCGTACTCCGCCTCGAAGATCGGCGCGGACATGACGGCGCTGTCGTACTTCCACTCCTTCGAGCTGCCCGTCACGGTCGTCCGGCCCTTCAACACCTACGGCCCCCGGCAGTCCGCGCGCGCCGTCATCCCGGCGATCCTCGCCCAGCTGCACTCCGGCGCCCGGCAGATCCGCCTCGGATCCCTCGCGCCGACCCGCGACTTCACCTACGCCACCGACACCGCCGCCGGCTTCCTGGCCCTGGCCGGCTGCGACCGGGCCCTCGGCGAGGTGGTCAACCTCGGCACCGGCCGCGAGGTCTCCATCGGCGACCTCGCCGGCTCCCTGATCGCCGCCTCCGGCCGAGAAGCGGAGATCGTCGTCGACCCGGCCCGCCTGCGCCCCTCGGGCAGCGAGGTCCAGCGCCTGCTGTCGGACAACTCCCGGGCGCGCCAGTGGGCGGGATGGGAGCCACAGGTGTCCCTGGAGGAGGGACTGCGCCGCACCTCGGAGTGGGTCGCGGAGAACCTGAACCTCTTCGCGACGGACCGCTACCAGGTGTAGAGCGCACGACAAGTCCGAATCAGGACTCAGAGACCCAAGCAGTCGCAAGCCACCCTCACACGGTCTTCACAAGCGAACACAAGTTCCCATAGTGTGCGTTGGCCATGGTCGTGGACCTGGCGTGTGTTCATCCGTGGGGGGTGGCCAGGCGGATCTGTCGCGCCTGCGCCTGCGCGCGTGTTCGCGCTCGTGTCGTTTGTGAGGACGTTCGTCCGCATGCTCAATTTCGTCAAACGCCCGATCCGCCGGGCGGTGATCCGTGCTTCCGGTCTGGCTTCAGCCGCCGTACTCGTCATGGCCGTCGCGGCCTCGGCGTCGTCGCCGGCCGCCGTCCGGGGGTCCGCGCAGGCTGCAGGGCCTGCCGCTCAGGCCGCTACTTCCACCACCCCGATGTTTCCTGCGTTCGGCCGCAGGGCTGACGGGCACCTGTACGACTACGAACCCGCAGGCACGGGCGGCTTCCGGTCGGCGGTGGATCTGGGCGGCGGGTTCGGCAACGCCACCGCGATCGTCCAGAACAATGTCTCCGCCGCCGGGGCCAGCGACCTGTACTTCCGGATGGGCGGGGCGCTGTATTACACCGCCGAGCGCGGAATCGAGACCAAGCTGCTCGGCACGGGATGGGACCAGTTCGACCTTCTGGTCGCGGGAGGGAACTTCGGCGGAGCGGCACAGCCGGACCTCATCGCCCGGGAGCCCTCAGGGGCCTTGTGGCTGTACCAGGCCGCGGCTGACGGCGTGCTGGCCGCGAAGGTCCGCCTGGGCACAGGTTTCCAGGGTATGGACCGGATCATCGGGCGGGCGGACTTCACCGGCGACGGGAAGGCAGACCTCATCACCCGTTCCACGGGTGGGACGTTGTTTCTCTTCCCTGGTTCCGGCAACGCCGTGACCGACGCCGTGTGCACGGGCCGGCTGACGGTCAGCGCGGGATGGAACACCTACAACGTCCTGATCTCCACGGGTGACCAAAACGGTGACGGCAAGGCCGACCTGATCGCCAGCGACGCCGCAGGGGCGCTGTGGCTGTTCAAGGGCACGGGCGACTCCGCCGCCCCGTTCGCCGCCCGGGTGCAGATCGGCTCCTCCGGTTGGAGCTCCTTCAACACCCTGTTCTGACGTCCGGGCCCACCACTTCTCTGCCCTGTGGCCCGGTCATCCGACGATCGTCGACGACCGCCCGGGGCAGCATCAGCAGATCGGCTGACCCACGCTCATGCGCACCAACGCGCCACCCTTCCCCCGCCTGCCCAGACGCCTGTTGGGGCGGCTCATCACCACCACCGCCCTGGCCACCGTCGCGGCGGTGACGTTCACCGGCGGCCAACTCCAACCGCTGGCCCGCACTGTTCCGGTCGGAGCCGCCGAGGACGCGCCCGCCTTCAACGCGGCCCACGCCGCAGAGGTACGTGCAGCCCAGTGCACGCTCAATCTCGTGCAGCGCAAGGGCGGCCAAGAGCTCAAGAACGCTGCCCGCCGTGGATTGAAGGGCACAGAAGAAGAGCTCCTGCAGGCTGCCAGGACCGACTATGACAACGGGGTGCCGCTGGACACTGCCTTCGACAAGGATCAGGCGTGGGCCTCGGCCAAGGTGGACGAGCTCTACTTCCGCTACAACGAGTGGAACAAGTCCCTCAGCGCTCCGCCCCCGGATGGCTACACCTTCACCGGGTTCCAGTGGATCGAGTGGAAGGACAATCCGTTCAACACCACCGGTCTGTCGGGCTGGATCGCCGACCGGTTCTGGCAGAGCGAGTACGACCTGTTCCATGAGGATCTGATGCCGCAGGCCGGGAAGGAGTCGGCAGACGCGGTTCGGGCCCTGGGCAACGCCGAGTACGACTGGAACGGCTCCGCCTCCTACGAGGACCGGCGGGGCTGGAAAGATCTGGCGGACGCGCCGTCCAAGAACCTGTACGCCGACGACGCCCGGCTCTTCCTGCAATACGGCGGCTTCCCCGCCACGGCGCCCGATCCGGCGTCGATGGAGTTCCGGATCGACGTCGAGGGCCTCAAGGCCCGCTTTGCGTCCTGTGCCAGCACCAACCCCTTCGACCCGCATCAGGTGCTGGGCGCGGAGGTGGCGCAGGCATCGACCGAATGGCAGAACGAGCTCGCCGGCCAAACGGTCCCGCGCGACACGATCCTGGGCGCGGAATCCCAGGCCTCAGCAGATCTGCAGGTGGCCACGCAGGCGATGGGCGAGGCCCTCGGTCAGTCGATCATCGCGAGCAGGCTGGCGGACTGGCAGGCCTACTGGCTCAAGCAGACCCCTGCCAGCGCGGGCCTGCAGTACCCGGCCGCAGCGGTCTTCGCCAAGGTCAAGACCGATATCGTCAAGGCGCAGGCCATGGCGCTGGGCCGGGTCCACGTCGCCTCACGGGCCGCACGATCCGCGCAGATCCAAGCCGCCGCGGCGGTAGCCGCTCAGCAGACCGCTTACAACATCGCGGATGCGGCCGGGCTGCCCCGCGGGCGCGGGCTCATGTACGGGCAGCAGGCCGTCCAGGTCACCCGTGCTTCGGCCGCCGCCGCGACGGCGGTGGCGAAGGCGACGGAGACCGCCTCGAACGCCACCCTCGCATCTGCCACTGACAGCAAGACGCTGATGGCTCTCGCCCAGACTCAGGCGCACGCCTCGCAGGCCGACTTCCGTCGGATCGCCGCCCAGGAGGCCGCGGCCCAGGCCAAGGCCGCTGCGGACGGCGCCGCCGTCCAAGCCACCCGAGCCGGGGCCAACGCGGTCAAGGCCAAGGCCGCCCAGGCCAAGGCTGGAGCCGCTGAGAACACGGCGAAGAACGCTGCCGCCGACGCGCACGCGAAGCGGCTGACCGCTGAGGCCGAGCGTGACAACGCCAAAACACAGAAGGAACTGGCCGAGAGCGAGCGGGCGAAGGCCTCTGCGGCTGATACCCGAGCGCAGTCCGAACGCCAGGTCGCGGCGACCGCGCTGAGCACCGCACAGGCCGCAGGATCGACGGCCACCGAGAAGATGAACGCGGCAGTGGCGGCGGAGAGCAGGGCGATTACGGCGCGCAACCACGCCGTGGATGCCGAAGGCAATCGAGACAGTGCAGAGGCCAAAGCATACGCATTGGAGGCGTACGCCGACGCAGCAGAAGGCACCGACGCCGCCACAGGAGCCAGGACCGCCGCCACCCAGGCGCGGACCGCCGCGAATGATGGCACCACCGCTGCGACCAACGCTCGGTCGGCTGCCGATGAAGCAACGACAGCTGCCTCCAACGCGCGCCAAGCAGCCACTCGCGCCACGGCTGCAGCGTCCCGTGCCAAGGCGGCCTCTGATGCCGCCCAGCGCGACGTGGCGATTACCAACGCCGCGGTGCGGAAGGCGCATGCGGCCGCAGCGGACGCGATCGCAGCATCTGCGGCCGCCGCTGAGAATGTGCGATTGGCGAAGATCTACGCCGATACTGCGAAGTCGCAGGCCACCACGGCGAAGGCCGATGCCGCGATCGCCCGACTGGAGGCCAACGCCGCAGCGGCCGACGCAGTACGCACCGCTGGCTTCGCATACTCCACCGCCCAAGCAGCCTTGGCCGCCCGCGACTCGGCGACACAGGTCATCAAGCCCGCCAACGACGCGATCGAACTCGGCTCCCCTTACAAGGAAACTGATGCCTCCGCCGGCTTGGCTGTCCTCAGCGGCCAGGCCGCCAAGACCGCAGCCCAGCAACAAGAGGCACTCGCCCAGGCCAAGGCTGGCCAGGCGGCGAAGGCCGCAACCGAAGCCGTAGCCCTGGCAGCAGCCGCCTCCGCTGACGCCAAGGCCGCCGCCACCGCGGCAGCCGAAGCAGCCGCCTCCGCCTCCAGGGCGGCAACATCCCTCACGCAAGCACGCAGTTCCGCAGCAGAGGCCTCGGCGGCGGCGAAAGCCGCCGTGACAGCGGAAACCCACACGGTCGCGTACGACCAACAGGCCACCGACGACGCGGCCGCAGCGGCGACGGCGTCCGATACGGCAAGCGGATATGCCAGCCAGGCCCGCAACTCAGCCGACGCCGCCGAAACCGACGCCGCCTCCGCCCGTAGCGCCGCCACCGCAGCGGAAGGCGACGCTAGCACTGCACGCGGAATCGCCGAGCAGGCCGAACGCGACGCCACGACCGCCGAGACGGCTGCGGCCAACGCCCGCGAGGCCGCTGAACAGGCACAGCAGGCTGCGATCCGGGCCGAGACCGCACAGTCCCAAGCCAACCTCGGGCGCGGCGGAGCTACCGGCGTCGCGAACATGTTCACCACACAGAAGATCGTGTTCCTGGAGGATCCGAAACCTCAGAACGACTGCGTCCTCGGGATGGGCAACAGCGGCTGTGACGTCAACTACAAGGTGCACTTCAACCTGACCGTCGACTTCTACCTTTGTGACAATCCGGGGGCCCCTATCGACGTCACTGCTGCTACCTGCCCAGCCGGCAGCAGCACCTGGCTCAGTAGTACGACCAATGAGGTCACCAAGGTTGTCACCAAGCACTTCAGTACGTGGGACATAGTCTCCGTCGCTGACGAGGAGCTTCTGAACGGGCTCTGGCTCCTCGAACCGGACATCTTCAAGGCCCTCTTGATCATGCTCGTGCAGGACATTGCCGAATGCGCCAAGGGCAGCGTCTCAGATTGCCTCTGGACAGCAAGCTGGTTCGTCCCGGAGGCAAAAGTCCTCCAAGCCGCCGACTTTCTTCGCGCGCTCGACGCAGCACTGCACACAGGCATCGGTATCGCCGACGCGTACAAGGCTCTGAGAGCCCTGAGCCTCGACGCCAAAGTGATGGCCGCGATCGATGAGGAAGTTCACCTCGTCGAGGACGCCTTCGCAGCTTGTACGAGGAACAGCTTCCCGGGCGGCACACAAGTCCTCATGGCTGACGGTTCACACCGGGCGATCAGCTCGGTCCACGCCGGTGACTGGTTGATGGCGACCGATCCGGCAACCGGGGGGCTGCGCCCGGAGCTGGTAACCGCCTCCTTCGTACACAACACGGAGCGGCTGGTCGACGTCACCCTCTCCGGCGGAGGCAGCCTGACCAGCACTGCAGGGCACCGGGTGTATGTGGTCGAGCGCGGCTGGATCTTCGCTTCGGAACTGCACGTTGGTGACCTGTTGCGGGCAGCGGACGGGTCTGTCCACGCAGTCAGTTCGGTGCGCGAGAATGCTGGCCTCGCCCCACAAATGGTCTACGACCTGACGGTCGATGGGCTGCATACCTTCTATGTACGTACGAGCGGCACCCAGCCGCAGGATCTGCTGGTCCACAACTGCACCGAACTGGTCGCTGATGAGGCGAAGTTCCCTGACGCCGCCCACACACTGAAAGAGCACGTCAACCCCACGGTGGCGGAATCCCTCAGATTGGCCATCTCGAAGACGATAGGAACAAGACTGGGTATCAACAGCGTCTGGACCGACGCGCAGCTCGCACAGCAGGCGGCCGACTACGGCCTCGCGGGCTATCTGGCCAAGAGTAAGAAGGCCAGAGACAAATTCGCTCTCTGGATGCGCACCAAAGCCGATACCTCGCTGTTCACAATATCGGGCGAGTTTGGCGAAAATTCGCTCGGTACCACGTATGTAGCCGACGGTTCTTCCTATCCAGCGAGTAATAAATTCACTTTGCTGCTGAAGAAGATGCCGGGACATCCGCGCGGGTACATTGTCTATTCGACCTTCCCCAACTGAGGAGCAGGTATGGTCGAGCGTTACTCGGAGCTTGACTTCGGTCTCACCCGCCTCACCAGCCGGTTCCATCAGGAATGGGCGCGGGAGCAGACTGCAGCCGACGTCGTCGTCGACCACGCCGGCGTTGACGGCGGGGCGAAGGCCGCGCACGCGATCCTGGAGGACGTGATCCGGCTACGGGAGTCGCCGCTCCCCAATTGGGCGCTCACTGCCCTGTGGCATGCGGCGACAGGCCGGACCTACGACCTTGAACACCTCGGCATCGATGGACGTGACTGGTTGCGCCAGATCGCGGACATCTGCATTGAGCAGATCCGCATGGAGGACGCGACCTATGTAGTTGCCGTCCCGGCACCGGCGGACGATTCACTGACCGGCGCCGTGCTGGACGAACTCCTGGTGGCGGGACCCGGGCTGACGGCGTCAGCCATGACACGTAGGCACTACGAGGTCTCCGGCGTGGTCCCCGCGCTAGAACTGGCCGTCACTCAGGTCAGCCCAGATCTCGGCTTCCGGCTCTTCCTCCGGGCCATGGCCGAATACTGGGTCCCCATCGACCAGGCCTGGTACGAGCGGTTCGAAGCGCTGGGCGAGCGGTTCGGCTACGGTCCGCTCCATGTGGTCGATGTCGCTTTTCTGACAGACCTGACCACGCGTTGATCGAGCCGCCCTGTTAGAGGCGGCTGGGCGGCTGAACCCAGAGTCGGAACTGCGCCCGCAGGGCGGCCTCTCATGCGAGGGGCTCGCTCTGCGGGCGTTGGGCATCGGCCTTGGGGGTCACTACGGGTCCAGTGCCTCCAGCGGGCAGCCCGCCGCCGATCAGTCACCGAACTTGAGTTCGAACCAGAAGGTCTTGCCGGTGGTGTCGGTGGAGATACCCCAAGTTGTGGCGCAGTCGGCAACGAGGTGGAGGCCTTGGCCCGCCTCCCGGTTGTCGGCGGTGGAGCGGGGGCGGGGGAGGGTTGCACTGGGTCTTGCACTGCCACCCGAAGGGCGGCTGGACGGTGTACCACCACGGGGGCAGGTCGCTGAAGTGCAACAAGGCGAAGATCAGCCGCATCGAGACAGGACTCAACGGTATCCGACGCTTCGAACTGCGTGGCCTGCTCAAGGTGTACGGCGTCACGGATCGCAAACTGGCCGATGCCCTGGTTGAAATGGCCAAGAAGGACACTTGTAGAGGCTGGTGGAATCGATACGCAGGCGTCCTGACCGGCATTGCCGACTTTGGCGCACCTGGAGTCCGCTGCCGTTTCGCTGAGTGCTTGGCAGACGGTGTTGGTCCCGGGACTGCTTCAGACGCCCGACTACATGCGAGCGCTCTTTCGACATGGGCGCTTCCCGGACTCCGACGTGGGCATGGACAGAGGTGTTGAAGCGCGCATGGCCAGGCAGGAAGTGCTGGACTCAGAAGCGGCACCCAAGTACTGGGCAGCGCTCTATGAGCCGGTGATCCGTGCCCAAATTGGCGGCGGAAAGCGTCATGCGCGGGCAACTGTGGCATTTTATGGACCTGGTTGAGGGTGACCGGATGTGGGCAGGAGTGCCTGGAAGTCACCGTGGGCGACGACGGCATGGTCCTCATCCGGGAGAGCGATGCCCCGGAAGCCATCGTCGTCACCACTCCTGCCAAATGGGACGCGTTCGTGAAGAGCGTCAAGGCGGGAGAGTTCGACGCCTACGGCGAGGAGCCTGCCCCATCCACCTATTAGGGCCCCGGATCAGCGGATGGCGGCCAGGCCGCCCAGGAGCAACGTCGTGAAGGTGCGGGCCCAGGCCGCGTCCACCGGTTCGCCGCTGACCAGGGTGCGGTGGACGACGGCGCCGGCGATGACGTCGAAGATGAGGTCGATCTGGGTGGTGGTGTCGGCGGTGTCCGGGCCGTCCGGGGGGAGTTCGCCGCGGTCCTGGGCGCGGCGGCGGCCGAGGACCACGAGGCACTTCTGCCGGTCCACGATGGCCTCGCGGATCCGCCGCCGCAGGGCTTCGTCGTGGGTGGACTCGGCGACGACGGCCATCAGGGCGGTCCTGGCCTCGGGGAGCGCGAGCAGCGCCGCGAACTGCAGCACCACGTCCTCGATGTCGGCCTGGAGGCTTCCCCGGTCGGGCAGCTCCAGTTCGTCGAAGAGCACCGCGACCGCGTCGACGACCAGCTCGTTCTTGCCCGCCCAGCGGCGGTAGAGGGTGGTCTTGGCGACGCCGGCCCGGGTGGCGACATCGCCCATCGTCAGCCCGCCCCAGCCCAGTTCGACCAGGGCGGCCCTGGTGGCTTCCAGGATCGCGTGGTCGGCGTCGGCGCTGCGGGGGCGGCCCGTCTTCTTCGCTGAAGTGCCGTTGTGCATGGCTGGGACCATACCGGCCAGTACGCCGGGTGGCCCGCGACCGCTCCGTGACCGGGATCACGCCGCCCCGCGGGGTTGAAGCTTGCGGGGACCGGACAGTTTGGAGTTACGCTACGACTCGTAGCGAAAGAGCGATGACCACTGGCGCAGGTGGGGACCCACGCCGAGAAGGACACTCTGGAACAGCGGTGGAGGCTCCCGGCTGTCCGCGATCCGGCGGACGGTTCGGGGGCCGTTCACACTTTTTTACGACGAGGGGGGAGGATTGACCTCATGCAGCCACGGAACATGTCCATGAGCGGCGTGGTCGACCTCGCCGCGCTGAAGGCGGCCGGTGAGGCCAAGGCGAAGGCCGAGCAGGCCAGGGCGCAACGGCAGGACGCCGGCGCCCCCGCCGCCTCCCCGCTCGTCATCGATGTCACCGAGGAGACTTTCGAGAGCGAAGTACTGCAGCGCTCCTCCGAGGTCCCGGTCGTCATCAGCTTCTGGGCCGAACAGGCCGAGCAGAGCAAGCAGCTCAACGAGACGCTGGAACGGCTGGTCGGCGAGTACGCCGGCCGCTTCCTTCTGGCCCGCGCCGATGTGTACGCCAACCAGCTGCTGTTCCAGCAGTTCGGCGCCCAGGGCGTGCCGGCCGTCTTCGCGGTGCTCGCCGGTCAGGCGATGCCGCTCTTCCAGGGTGCGGCCGCCGACGACCAGATCCGCGAGGTGCTGGACCAGCTGATCGCCGTGGGCGAGCAGCGCTTCGGCATCGTCGCCGCTCCGGTCGAGGCGGGCGCGGCTCCGGCCGCCGCCGCCACCCCCGAGCCCCGGCCCGCCACTCCGCAGGAGCTGGCGCTGTCCGCCGCGCACGACGCGCTGGACGCGGGCGATCTGGGCGGCGCCGTCCAGGCGTACCGGAATGTGCTGGCGGACGAGCCGGCCAACGCCGAGGCCAAGCTCGGCCTGGCCCAGGCCGAACTGTTGCAGCGGGTGCAGGACGCCGACCCGCAGGCGGTCCGCAAGGCCGCCGCCGACAACCCCGCCGATGTGCCGGCCCAGCTGGCCGCGGCGGATCTCGACCTCGTCGGCGGGCATGTCGAGGACGCCTTCGGGCGACTGGTGGACACCGTGCGCCGTACGGCCGGTGACGACCGGGACGCGGCACGGCTGCGTCTGCTGGAACTCTTCGACGTCATCGGCACCGACGACCCCCGCGTGGTGACAGCGCGTGTCGCACTGGCTCGCGTCCTGTTCTGACCGCAGCTGATTCATCGATACGGCGACCGCACTTTACGCAATCGTGATGAAGTGCGGTCGCTGTTACTTCCGGTAAGAGAGTGACCCCTTTTCTTCCGGAAATCTTTCTCTTTGTCGGACATTCACGCCCTCGCCGCAACTACGCTGCGTGATATCGCGACGTTTGATGATCGCGCTCTCGACATCCTTCCGTTACTCGCTGGTAACGAGACCTCTTGTGCAGCGGCTGGGAATGGACCACCATCGGCCAAGCTCGGTCCTGTTCCCCCGACCATCCGGCAGCCAGCTGGTGCGGCTGGGGGCGACCCCCAGCGGTAGCCGGGGGAGGGTCCCCACCGAGTGGAAGTGCACGGCGTAACTGCCGCCGCTTCCGGACAGGGGGGTCTCTGCCCACCCAGCAGGGCCTGTCCAGCAGGTTGCGCGAGAGCGTGGCCAGTGGTTGTCGCTCGGGGGTGATCGCTGATGATTCGGACTGCGCCGTCCGCATACCCGCGGACCGGCCTTCGATGACGGCGCTCCCTTTCCCGAGGACGTAGCTCTTCTCCCCATCCCGGCCCCGGATCTCCATATCCGGCCGGATGTGTACGTCCGATCAGGAGGAAAGTCATGGAGTCGGTCGTTAGAGGCGGCACCAAGTGGAAGCGGTTCGCCGTTGTCATGGTGCCGAGTGTTGCTGCCACGGCAGTGATCGGCATGGCGCTCGCCCAGGGCGCGCTCGCCGCGTCGTTCGCGGTGTCGGGCCAGAGCTTCAAGGTCAAGGCCGCGTACCTTGACGGCACGGGCTTCGTTCAGTATGGCGGCGTCGACGTCAAGTCCGGCGGAGCGGGCGCTGAGCCCGTCGCCGTCTCCGGCTTCAAGCACGCCTACATCACTGACATGTGCCAGTCCGTGGTCATCCCGAACGTTCCCATCTTCGGGAGCGTGTCGCTGAACCTCTCGGCTGGTACGAAGGGCGCGAGTGACCCGACCCGTCGGGTCGAGGCCGAAAATCTGTACATCGACCTGAACCAGCTCGATGCGGATGCCGAGTTCGGCAACATCAACATCGGTGTCGCGGCCGGCTCCACCAACAAGGCCCAGGGCCCGGCGACGACGCCCGGCCAGGGTGCGCCGGCACTGCCGAACTCGTTCGCGCAGGAGGCCGAGACGGCCAAGCTCACGAACGTGCGCCAGACCGCTTGGGCGACCAGCGCCGGCACGTTCAAGCTCAAGGACCTGAGCATGTCGGTCAAGGCCGGCGTTCACGAGTGCTACTAGTCGCTTGACCGGTCGGGTGGGGGGCCTGTGCTCCTCACCCGACCGCCCTCAACTTTTCTTGCGCAAAAGCCAGTCCCAGGGAGCTGTTCCATGAGTGCCGAGTCGCCAGGGCTGCGTGAGCACCAACCAAACGCCTTCCATACCGTCCACGCGCGGTTTCACAACTGGCGGGGGCAGCGACCGTTCTGGGCGGGCCTGCTGACCCTCCTGGGCGGTATCCCGATCGCGTACTTCCCGTACGCGAACATGACCCTCGGCCAGCTCACCGTGCGTATGTCCACCACAGCGGGCGCGGGCTCGCTGGTCATCGGTGTGCTCCTCGCGGTGCTCGGCCTGACCATGTGGTACCAGCCGGCCGTGCGGATATTCGCGGGTGTCGCCGCGATTCTGCTGGCACTGGTGTCCATCCCGGTGTCCAACATCGGCGGCTTCCTGATCGGCTTCCTGCTGAGCCTGCTCGGCGGAGCACTCTCCGTCGCCTGGGCGCCTGGAGTTCCGGTGGCGGCCGAGCCGGACGGCGCGTCGGTCGACGGTGGTGCCGCGGTACCGCAGCAGCAGTCGTACGGACCACAGCTGGAGAAGAACGCGGCGTCGCCGGGCGCTGGAACGGACGACGAGACGACCAACGACCATAGGAGGGCGTAGTGCGGGGTGACGAGGCTCTGCCGGCCCACGGCGACGGACCCCGTACCAGATTGGTGCCGCGCCACGCCGCACCGAGAAAGTCGCTCTTCACCAAGCTCCAGATGCCCGCGGGCAAGGCGATAGCCATCGCCGCGATGCCCACAGCGGTACTGATGGGCATGGGCATAACCCCGCATCTCGCGCTCGCCGACGAGATGCCGAAGAACCCGTACGCTCCCGGTCCGTGTGTCACGCAGTCCGACACGCCGGCGCCGGATGTCACGACGGCCAAGCCGAGCGCGACGCCCTCCGCGACGGAGAGCTCCGCGCCGAGCACGAAGCCGAGCTCCTCGCCCAGCCCGTCCGCGAGCACGGCCGAGCCGAAGAGCGCCCTCAAGGCGCTGCCGAAGACCGTGCCCGCGACCGCGCCGAAGACCGGGCCGACGGCCACGCCGAGCACGGCTCCGAAGGCGACGCCGAGCCCGACGAAGTCCTACAACCCGTGGGATCCGCTGGGTGTCGGTGACGCGATCAAGGACGTCCTCGGTCTGAACAAGCCGGCGGCCCCGACGACGGCGCCCACCGCGGCACCGCCGACGACCGCGCCGACGACCGCTCCCACGACGGCGCCGCCCAAGGCGCCGAGCACGACTCCTGCCAAGGCACCGGCGGCGAAGCCGTCGTCCACGGCGACCGCGGCGGCGAAGTCGGCCAAGGCGGCGGCGGACGCGGCAGCCAAGGCGGCAGCGGCGGCCGAGAAGTCCGCCGCCGCCACCCCGTCGGCCACCCCGACCACCGTGGACGGCAAGACCCCGTTCCCGTGTCCAACGCACGACGCCAAGGCACTGGCCGACGCCCAGTACGAGAAGACCCCCGCGCCGCTGCCGGACCAGCCCTGGTACCTGGAATCCAGCGTGCTGACGCTGAAGGGTCTGGACTATAAGGGCATCGTCGAGGTCAAGACGGCCGGCGGCGTGGTGAAGAAGGTTCTGAAGTTCACCGCGAGCTCGCTGGACATCAAGGACCTGCACCAGATCGTCAGCGCCAACGGGCACATCTACCACGTTCAGGGGCCCGGCACGACGTCCACGATCCAGAACGGCACGGTGACGATGTACACCGAGGAGCTGAAGGGCAACCTCTTCGGCCTCATCCCGGTGACGTTCAGCCCGGACACGCCCCCGCCGATCAACGTTCCGCTGGCGGTCTTCACGAACGTCAAGATCCGCCAGGCCGGACAGTTCGGCGGCACGCTGCACATCAGCAACCTGCACCAGTCGATCACCAAGGGCACCTACCCGTAACCGAGGGCGCCCCCAGAGACCCGTCCGGGAGCCGCACAAACGCCGAGGGCGCCGAACCCGTCAGGGGTTCGGCGCCCTCGGCGCATTGCGTGCCACGACCTTCCGTGCCACGACCTCCGTGCCGCGACGCCGTGTGCGGCGGCGTCGCGTGCGGCGGCGTCGCGTGCCGGGCGGCTACTTGCGGATGTCGTCGCCCAGGTGGTGCACCCGGACCATGTTGGTGTTGCCGGGGACGCCGGGGGGCGAACCGGCGGTGATGATCACGGTGTCACCCGCGTTGTACTCCTTGAGCTTGAGCATCTCGGTGTCGACGACGTCCACCATGGCGTCGGTGTTGTCGACGTACGGGACCACGTACGTCTCGACGCCCCAGGTCAGCGCGAGCTGGTTGCGGGTCGAGGGGTCGGTGGTGAACGCCAGCACCGGGGCCGGGACGCGGTAGCGGGCCAGCCGGCGGGCGGTGTCGCCGGACTGGGTGAACGCGACCAGGGTCTTGGCGTCCAGGAAGTCGGCCAGCTCGGCCGCGGCGAGGGCCACGGCGCCGCCCTGGGTGCGCGGCTTCTTGCCGGGCGCCAGCGGCTGCAGACCGCGCTTGAGCAGCTCCTCCTCGGCGGCCTCGACGATGCGGGACATCGTCTTGACCGTGTCGATCGGGTACTTGCCCACGGAGGACTCGGCGGAGAGCATGACCGCGTCCGCGCCGTCGAGGATCGCGTTGGCGACGTCGGAGGCCTCGGCGCGCGTCGGGCGCGAGTTGGTGATCATCGACTCCATCATCTGGGTCGCGACGATCACCGGCTTGGCGTTGCGGCGGCAGAGCTCGATGAGCTGCTTCTGGACGACCGGCACCCGCTCCAGCGGGTACTCCACGGCGAGGTCGCCACGGGCGACCATGACCGCGTCGAAGGCCATGACCACGGCCTCCATGTTCTCGACCGCCTGCGGCTTCTCCACCTTGGCGATGACGGGGACCCGGCGGCCCTCCTCGTCCATGACGCGGTGGACGTCCTTGACGTCCGAGGCGTCGCGGACGAACGACAGGGCGACCATGTCGACGCCCATCGCCAGCGCGAAGCGCAGGTCCTCGATGTCCTTCTCGGACAGCGCCGGGACGTTCACGGCCGCGCCGGGAAGGTTGATGCCCTTGTGGTCGGAGATCACTCCGCCCTCGACGACCAGACACCGCACCCGGGGGCCCTCGACCTGGATGACCCGCAGGGCGACGTTGCCGTCGTTGATCAGGATCGGGTCGCCCTTGCTGACATCGCCGGGCAGGCCCTTGTACGTGGTGCCGCAGATGGTCTTGTCGCCGGGGACGTCCTCGGCGGTGATGGTGAACTCGTCACCCGAGACCAGCTCGACGGGTCCGTCGGCGAACTTGGCCAGCCGGATCTTGGGGCCCTGCAGGTCGGCGAGGACGCCGATCGCACGGCCGGTCTCCTCGGCGACCTTGCGCACGCGCTGATAGCGCTCCTCGTGCTCGGCGTGAGTTCCGTGGCTGAAGTTGAAACGGGCCACGTTCATGCCGGCCTCGGCCAGCGTCTTCAGCTGGTCGTAGGAGTCGACGGCGGGTCCCAGGGTGCAAACAATCTTTGCTCGGCGCATGGGCGCAATCCTATCGGGTTTGTTCCGCTCCGGAATATTCCTGGGGCGTCGTGGGTATGAAGCGAGGTCAGCGTTGGGCGAGCGCATAGGTGGCACGGGCGATCTCGAGCTCTTCGTCGGTGGGGATCACGGCCACCGCGACTCTGCTGGTGTCCGTGGAGATCAGCCGCGCGGCACGGCCGCGGACGGCGTTGCCCACGGCGTCGACCTCGATACCGAGGGTCTCCAGGCCCTGCAGGGCCGCTTCGCGCACCGCGGCGGAGTTCTCCCCGACCCCGGCGGTGAAGGCGATGGCGTCCACCCGGCCCAGTACGGCGGTGTACGCGCCGATGTATTTGCGCAGGCGGTGGATGTAGATGTCGAACGCCAGCCGGGCGGCCTTGTCGCCCTCGGCCATGCGGCGTCCGATCTCGCGCATGTCGTTGTCACCGCACAGGCCGAGCAAGCCACTGCGTTTGTTGAGCAGGGTGTCGATCTCGTCCACCGTCATTCCACCTACGCGCGCCAGGTGGAAGACTACCGCCGGGTCGAGATCGCCCGAACGGGTGCCCATGACCAGACCCTCCAGCGGCGTCAGCCCCATCGAGGTCTCCACGCAGGTTCCGCCCGCCACCGCGGAGGCGGAGGCGCCGTTCCCCAGATGCAGCACGATGACGTTGACCTGCGACGACTCCTTGCCGAGCAGCTCCGCTGCGGCGCGCGAGACGAACGCGTGCGAGGTGCCGTGGAAGCCGTAGCGGCGGATCTCGTAACGGTCCGCCGTCCCGGTGTCGATCGCGTACCGGGCGGCGTGCTCGGGGATCGTCGAGTGGAACGCGGTGTCGAAGACCGCGACCTGCGGCAGGTCCGGGCGCAGCTCGCGGGAGACCTTGATGCCGGTGATGTTCGCCGGGTTGTGCAGCGGGGCGAGCGGCACCAGCTTCTCGATCGCCGCGACGACCTCGTCGGTGATCAGCGTCGGCTCGGTGAAGCGGGTACCGCCGTGCACCACGCGGTGGCCGACCGCCGCCAGCTCGGGGGAGTCCAGGCCGAGGCCCTGCCCGTTCAGCTCGGCGGCGATGATGCGCAGGGCGGCGTCGTGGTCGGCGACCTCGCCCTCGCCGATCCGCTCGACTAGCCCGGCGGCGAGCCGGCTGTCCGCGCCGGGACCGGCGGCCATGTCCAGCAGCTGGTACTTGACGGATGACGAGCCGGAATTGAGGACGAGGACGCGGGAGGGGCTGCCGGCCGGTCCTGCGGGGCTGCTCACTGGGTGTCTCCTTCGCCCTGCTGCCGCGCCGGGGATTCGCCCTGCGCCTGGATGGCCGTGATGGCGACCGTGTTCACGATGTCCTGGACCAGCGCACCGCGCGACAGGTCGTTGACCGGCTTGCGCAGGCCCTGCAGCACCGGACCGACCGCGACCGCGCCGGCCGACCGCTGGACGGCCTTGTAGGTGTTGTTGCCGGTGTTGAGGTCGGGGAAGACCAGCACCGTGGCCTGGCCAGCCACCGCCGAGTCCGGCATCTTGGTGGCCGCGACCGACGGTTCGACGGCCGCGTCGTACTGGATCGGACCGTCGACGGCCAGGTCGGGGCGGCGCTCGCGCACCAGCTCGGTGGCCTTGCGGACCTTGTCGACGTCCGCACCGGAGCCCGAGGTTCCGGTGGAGTACGACAGCATCGCGATCCGCGGCTGCACACCGAACTGGGCGGCGGTTGCCGCCGCCTGGATGGCGATGTCCGCCAGCTGCTCGGCGTCCGGGTCCGGGTTGACGGCGCAGTCGCCGTAGACGAGGACCTTGTCGGCCAGGCACATGAAGAACACCGAGCTGACGATCGCCGCGCCCGGCGCGGTCTTGATGATCTCGAAGGCCGGGCGGATGGTGGCCGCGGTGGAGTGCACCGCGCCCGACACCATGCCGTCGGCCAGGCCCTCCTGCACCATCAGGGTGCCGAAGTACGAGACGTCGGCGACGACGTCGTAGGCCAGCTCGTAGGAGACGCCCTTGTGGGCGCGCAGCTTCGCGTACTGCTCGGCGAACCGCTCCCGCAGCGGTGAGGTCTGCGGGTCGACGACGGTGACTCCCGGCTGGTCGAGGGAGATGCCCAGGTCGGCGGCCTTCTTGCGGACCGCGTCCTCGTCGCCGAGCAGGATCAGGTCGCACACTCCGCGCCGCAGCAGCACCTCGGCGGCGCGCAGGATGCGCTCCTCCGCGCCCTCCGGCAGCACGATGCGGCGGCGCTGGGAGCGGGCCCGTTCGATCAGGGTGTGCTCGAACATCATCGGGGTGACGCGCTCGCTGCGCGCGACCGACAGCCGCTCCGTCAACTCGGCGGTGTCCACGTGGGTTTCGAACAGCCCGAGCGCGGTCTCCGCCTTGCGCGGGGTGCCCGCGCCGAGCTTGCCGTCCAGCGCGAACAGCTCGGCGGCGGTGGGGAAGCTGCCGGCCGCGACCGCGATCACCGGGGTGCCGGGCGCGAGCCGCGCCGCCAGCGCCAGGATGTCCGGGCCCGGCCGCTCGTCGAGGGTGAGCAGCACGCCCGCGATCGGCGGGGCACCGGCCGAGTGCGCGGCGAGCGAGCCGATGATGAGGTCGGCGCGGTCCCCGGGGGTGACCACCAGACAGCCGGGGGTCAGCGCGGGCAGGAAGGCCGGCAGCATCGCGCCGCCGAAGACGAAGTCCAGCGCGTCGCGGGAGAGCCCGGCGTCATCGCCGAGCAGGACGTCCGCGCCGAGTGCCTCGACGATCTGCGCCACGGTGGGCGCCGACAGCGCGGGCTCCTCGGGGATGACGTAGACGGGCACCTCGGGCCGGCGGGCGAGCCGGCGGCCGGCCTCGTCCGCCTCCGCCGGGCCGACGCGGTTGGCGACCATGGCGATGACGTCGCAGCCGAGGTTGGTGTAGGCGAGGTAGGCGTTGCGGACCTCGGCGACCACCGATTCGGCCGTCTGGTCGATGCCGCCGATCACCGGCAGCACGGAGGCGCCGCATTCGTTGGCGAGCCGGGCGTTGATGCCCAGCTCCGCCGGAAGATTCGTTTCCGCGAAGTCGGAGCCGAGAATCAGCACCGCCTCGTACTCCCGGGCGACCTCGTGGAACCGGTCCACCAGCCGGGCGGTCAGCGCGTCGCGCCCCTGCTCGGCCTGGAGGGCCGCCGCCTCCGCGTACCCCATGCCGTAGACCGTGGACGGGTCCTGGGACAGCCGGTAGCGGCTGCGCAGCAGATCGAACAGCCGGTCGGGCCCGTCGTGCATCAGCGGCCGGAACACCCCCACCCGGTCGACCTGGCGGGTCAGGAGTTCCATCACCCCCAGTTCGACCACCTGGCGGCCGTCGCCGCGGCCGATCCCCGTTACATAGACGCTGCGCGTCACGCGCGTTCTCCGATCCATCGTCGCGCTGGGTTGCTGCTCATCGCTGCCGGCTCACCACTGCTTCCCGCCACTGCTCTCTTCGTGCCGCGCTCCGTCCCCGGTGCGGCCGCTCTCCCGTTCGTACCTACTCCAAGACGCTAACGCGACGCAGGTGCCGTCGCTTGCCGGCACAGGGCCCGCGCGGAGGTGCCCTTCGACCCTCCCCACGATGCCATTCGCCTGCTCACCAGCGAAAACACCGGGAGGAGACTGGAAAAGTCCACCAGCGGAACAGCTCCGGTGCAAGCACAGGTGAGTCGGACATGACCGCGACGCAGCCGGAGAAGGCAGCCGCCCGGGCACCCGGGACACAGCCCCCCGCGCCCTGGGAGGGCTTCAGGGGCGGACTGTGGCGGGACGCCGTCGACGTCCGTGACGTCATCCGGTCGAACTGCACGCCCTACGAGGGCGACGGCTCCTTCCTGGCCGGTCCGACCGAGCGTACCGAGAAGGTCTGGCACCGGGTGAAGTCTGGCACCGGGTGCTGGGGATGCTCCCGCAGGAGATCGCCCGCGGCATCCACGACGTGGACGTGCGGACGCCCTCCGCCATCGACGCGTTCGCCCCCGGCTGGATCGACGAGGACCTCGACCTGCTCGTCGGGCTGCAGACCGACGCCCCGCTCAAGCCCGCGATCATGCCCAAGCCTCGCCGGCTGTCCGCTGAGCTGCCGGTACTGCCACAACCAGAACACCATGCCGATGCGCGGCGGTACCCGTACCCCCGCCGACGAGATCGTCGGGAAGCCCACCTCGTTCATTCACCCGGTTCATCCCCGCCGCTGGCGGCGCCACCGTCAGCGGCGGCGAACCGCGGCTGCAACCGGTCTTCACCGGTGAGCTGCTGCACCGCTTCCGGCACGAACTCGGCCTGCACACCGCCCTGGACACCTCCGGCTTCCTCGGCAGCCGGGCCCACGACGCGCTGGTGGCCGACACCGACCTCGTCCTGCTGGACATCAAGTCCTGGGAACCGGCGCTGTACCGGGAGCTCACCGGGCGCGAGCTGCGGCCGGCCCTGGACCTCGCCCGCCGGCTGGAGACGCTCGGCAAGGAGGTCCGGGTGCGCTTCGCCGTAGTGCCGGGACTGACGGACGGCGAGGCCGACGTCGAGGGCGTGGCCGCCTTCGCCGGCGGCCTGCCGAACGTCACCCGGGTGGACGCTTTGCCCTTCCACAAGCCCGGTGCGGGAACGTACGAGACGCTCGGCAAGAGGTTCCCGGCGGCCGCCACCCCGTCGCCGGATCCGCAGGTCATGGACCGGGTACGGGCCCAGCTCCGGGCGCACGGCCTGCACACGGTCCGACCTTCGCCCCACGGGCCGGCGGAAGCGGGGATGCGAGGTGGTACGTATCTCCGCACGGTTCCCATAGGGTGAAATAAGGTGATGAGAGAGGAGTGTCGGTGGAGATCCTGGCGACCGGAGTGCAGAAGGACGAGCGGCCCCTGCTGGAGCGGGATTTCGCCGCCCGCTACCAGCTGCGCTGTCTGGAGACCTTCCTGACCATCGACACCGTGCCGCTCGCCGCAGGCTACGAGATCGTCAGCACCAGTGTGAACGCGCAGCTGGACGCCGACGTCCTGGAGGTGCTCGCCGAGGGCGGCACCAAGCTGATCGCCCAGCGGTCCACCGGATTCAACAACATCGACCTGGACGCGGCCGAACGCCTCGGCCTCACCGTCGCCCGCGTCGCCTACTACTCCCCGTACTCGGTGGCCGAATTCGCCTGGACGCTGGCCACCGCCCTCAACCGCCGGATCGTCCGCGCCGCCACCCGCACCCGCGACTTCGACTTCCGCCTCGACGGCCTGCTCGGCCGGGACTTCCGGGGCCGTACGGTCGGCGTCGTCGGCACCGGCAAGATCGGCGCGGCGTTCACGAGGATCGCCCACGGCTTCGGGATGAAGCTGCTGGGCTGGGACGTCGTACCCGATCCAGCCTGTGTCGAGCTGGGCATGGAGTATGTCGAACTGGACGTGCTGCTCACCGAGTCCGACCTGATCTCCCTGCATGTACCGCTGCTTCCCGACACCCACCACCTCGTCGGCGCGCACGCGCTGGCCCGGATGAAGGACGACGCGATCCTCATCAACTCCAGCCGCGGCGGGCTCATCGACTCCGCGGCCCTGGTCGAGACGCTGCGAGCCGGCCGGCTCGACGGCGTGGGCCTGGACGTCTACGAGGAGGAGGCCGGCGTCTTCTTCTTCGACAAGTCGTTGGAGATCATGACGGACGACACGCTCGCCCGCCTGCTCACCTTCTCCAACGTCCTGATCACCTCGCACCAGGCCTACTACACCGTGGACGCGCTCGACCAGATCGTCGAGGCCACGGTCCGCAACGTCGACGACTTCCTGGCCGGCCGGGTCGGTGCCGGCACCCTGGTCCCGAAACGCCCGGCGAGCCCGGCCCCCGCCCCGTGACACCCCAGGCCCCGAAACCATCCAGGAGAGACCAGCCCATGCGTATCGGAGTCCTCACCGCAGGCGGCGACTGCCCCGGCCTCAACGCTGTGATCCGATCGGTCGTGCACCGCGCGCTCACCGGGCACGGCGACGAGGTCATCGGCTTCGAGGACGGCTTCGTCGGGCTGCTCGAAGGCCGCTACCGCCCGCTCGGCCTCAACTCGGTCAGCGGCATCCTGGCCCGCGGCGGCACCATCCTCGGCTCCGCGCGCCTGGAGCGCGGCCGGCTGCGCGAGGCCGCGGACAACGCCGAGGAGCTGTGCCGTCAGTACGGCATCGACGCCCTCATCCCGATCGGCGGCGAAGGCACCCTGACCGCCGCCAAGATGCTGTCGGACGCCGGAATGCCGGTCGTCGGCGTGCCGAAGACCATCGACAACGACATCTCGGCCACCGACCGCACCTTCGGCTTCGACACCGCCGTCATGGTCGCCACCGAGGCCATCGACCGTTTGAAGACCACCGCCGAATCGCACCAGCGCGTCATGGTCGTCGAGGTCATGGGCCGGCACGCCGGCTGGATCGCCCTGGAGTCCGGTATGGCTGGCGGCGCGCACGGCATCTGCATCCCGGAGCGGCCGTTCGACCCCGCCGACCTGGTCGCGATGGTCGAGGAGCGCTTCGCCCGCGGCAAGAGGTTCGCCGTCATCTGCGTGGCCGAGGGCGCCCACCCCGCCGAGGGCACCATGGACTACGGCGTCGGCGAGGTCGACAAGTTCGGGCACGAGCGGTTCGCCGGCATCGGCACCCGGCTCGCCGTCGAACTGGAGGAGCGCCTCGGCAAGGAGGCGCGTCCCGTCATCCTCGGCCACGTGCAGCGCGGTGGCGTCCCGACCGCCTACGACCGGGTGCTGGCCAACCGCTTCGGCTGGCACGCCGTCGAAGGCGTCCACAAGGGCGCCTTCGGGCACATGACCGCGCTGCGCGGCACCCAGATCGAGATGGTGCCGCTCGCGGACGCGGTGGTGGAGCTGAAGCGGGTCCCGGACGAGCGGATGGACGAGGCCGAGTCGGTGTTCTGACCCGGCCGTTCCCTGGCCGCTTCGCCGGGACCGCTTCCAGGGCCCGTTCCAGGGCGGTGGTTCAGCCGATGGTGAGGACGATCTTCCCGGTGTGGTGGCCGTGCTCGCTGGCGCGGTGCGCCTCGGCGGCGTCCGTCAGCGGGTACGTGCGGGCGATGCTCACCCGCAGCGAACCCTCCGCGTGCAGGGCCAGCGCACCGGCCAGCGCCGCCTCGGTGCGGTCCTGGCCGGGGCCGCCGCTGGAGAAGCGCACCTGGTGGGCGGGGGCGTGCATCGCGTCGGCGATGGTCACCACCCGCTCCGGGCCGCCGGCCAGCTCCACCGAGACGCCCAGCACGTCCCGGCCCGCCGCGTCCAGGACGGCGTCGACGGGGCCGCCGGACACGGCGTGGACCCGCTCGGCCAGGCCGTCGCCGTATGTCACGGGAACGGCGCCCAGCGAGCGCAGGTACTCGTGGTTCGCCTCGCTCGCCGTGCCGATGACCTGGACGCCGCGGGCCACCGCGAACTGCACGGCCAGCGTGCCGACGCCGCCGGCCGCGGCGTGGATCAGCAGGGTCTCGCCCGCTTTCACGTCCAGCAGTTCCAGGGTGCGCCAGGCGGTCTCGGCGGCGACGGGCAGCGCCGCGGCCTCGGCCCAGGACAGCGAGGCGGGCTTGACGGCCAGCCGGCCGGCGTCGACCACCAGCTGCTCGGCGTAGGCGCCGGCGACCGGGCCGAAGACCTCGTCGCCGACCGCCAGGCCGGTGACGCCCTCGCCGACCGCCTCCACGGTGCCGGACGCCTCCAGACCGGGTACGTGCGGCAGTTCCACCGGGAAGACGGCGGAGACCGCGCCGCTGCGGATCTTGCAGTCGAGCGGGTTCACGCCGGCGGCGTGCACGGTCAGCCGCACCTGGCCCGGTCCGGGAGCGGGCACCTCGATGTCGGTGGGCTGCAGGACGTCGGCGTCGCCGTACGCCGCGAACGCAATGGCCTTCGTCATGGGAACGCACTCCTCAAAGTGGTGGACAGCACCGAACCGTTCCGGCCCGGCCTCGTCATGGTGTTCACAGCCTGGCCCGCGCGTCCCGGAAACCCGCCCCGCCTTTCGGACAGTCCCACCTGTCCGAAAGGCCAGGCCGTAGCCGCAGCGCGCCCAGTACCGTTGACGCTATGGAATCCAGCGGCTGGAACGAACCGGAACACGCTCTGACCGTGGCCCTGGAAGTCGTCCTGGCCCCGCTCGGCCAGACCCTGCCGACCCACATCTCGTACGGGGACACCGCAACCGGGCCATCGCCGAGGACCTGCACATCAGCGAGTCCACGGTGAAGTTCCACGTCGCGAACATCCTGAACAAACTCGATGTCGACACCCGCGGCGAGGCCGCGGCGCTGGCCCGTTCCGCGGGGGACATTGCGGCGGCTTGACGGGCGATTCACCAGAAGTACCCCGAACGGACCATGTACTTGATCCGGTGGGCACCGGCGGTGCAGTCTGATCCATCCGACGACGGCGGCGGATGAGGGAAGGTGCCCCGCGTGGCGACGACAGCGGACGAGGCGCCCGGCTACGGCTCCGGTCACGGCGCGGGCGACTGGCGGTGGACGCTGTTCTGCTGCCTGGCGGCCGCGGGTCTGCTCGGCGGCGCGCTGGGCGGCACTCTCTTCGAACTCACCGAGTACGGGCAGTACACCTATCTCGCCCTCGGGCCGATCGTCGGTGGCGCGCTCGGAGCGGTCTCGGGCGGTCTGGCCGGCGGGCTGCTGGTCTGTCTGCCGCCGCGCTGGGCGTTCGCCCCGGGGACGGCGCCGTCCTCCGCCGCCGCGGTGGTGGTCCTGCTGGAGCTGGGCACCGTCGACGCGTTCACCTCCGAGGGCGCCGTCGAGCAGTTCTTCTCCGGCGGCCCCGGGCTGCCGATGCTGCTCGTCCCGGCGCTGGCCGCGGCCGGTGTCGCGCACGTGGTGGCGCGCGGCTGCCGGCGGTTCGGCGGGGCGTTCTCCGGCAGCGCATGACCGCGCCCCGGGCGACAGCTCGGGGCTGCGGGCCGGGGCGCGGAATCCATCCGTGCGACAGGTGCGGTGTCAGCCGGTCTCAGCCGGTGTAGACCGCGAGCGCCTTGGTGAAGTCCCAGTTGTTCTGGCTGATTCCGCTGCAGGCGTCCGCGTCGGTGCCGGAACCGCACTTGCGGTCGCGGTTGACGGACCAGAAGCTGACGCGGGCCAGGTGGTGGCTGGTCGCGTAGGAGACCATCGACTTGAAGTTGGCGAGGGTGACCTTCTCGCCGGCGCTGTCGGTGATGCCGTTCATCGAGGAGAAGCCGACCTTGCGGTAGGCCGCGTCCGAGGAGAGCCCGTAAGCGCTGGCGACGGCGTTCTTCAGACCGTCGACCGCGGACTTGGTGGTGGCCGCCATGTCGACGGCGCCCTGGTCGTAGTCGAACGGCATGACCGCCCAGCCGTCCGCGTTCAGCCCGGCTGCGGCGCCCTTCTTGATCAGGTCCTTGCCGTTGGAGTCGGGCCCCGTGGGGGTGGTTCCGAAGGTGATGTACACCTTCACGTCGCTGTTGTTGGTCTTGATGATCTTCAGGGCGTCCACGGTGCGCTTGCGGACCGTGGAGTTCTCGACCGCCGAAGCCTCGATGTCGATGTCGATGGACTTCAGCTTGTAGGCGGTGATCGCCTTCTGGTAAGCGCCGGCCAGTGCGGAGGCCGAGGTGCACTTCTCTTCGAGCTTGTTGCCGCTCCAGCCGCCGAAGGAGACGGTGACATCGCCGCCCGCGTTGCGGATCGCGTTGATCGTCGACGCGTCGGTGCCTCCGGTGAGCGCGCGGCTCCCGTCCCACTTGGGATTACAGCCGCCGTCGGAGAGCATGAAGGCCATCGTGAACTGCTTGATGCCGGTGGCCGACATGACGGACGTCGCGGACGGCGGGGTGCCCCAGCCGAGGTACAGGTACGGGGCCGCGATGCCGCTGGGGAGAGCGGCGGCGGCCTGCGGGGCGGCCTTCGCGGCGGTGGGGGTGGTGGCCTGGGCGGTCGCGCCGAGCGCGGACGCCGCGGCGAGCCCTACGGTCGCGGCCAGCGCGATGCGGCCGCGGCGGGAGTGCGGGAAGACGAGCATGGGGGAGAACTCCTAGCGTGTACGGGAGTTGGCTCTGGGAATGCTGCGTGAACGCTAGTGGTCCTGCATGCCTGCGACAAGAGATTGGTTAGGAAAGTTTCCTATTGCCATGGGAAGAAGAGCCGTTCAGCCGCCGGTACGGCCGTCCCGGCCGGGCCCCGCGGACCAGCGGTAGCTGAGCTCCGGCCGCCCCACCTGCCCGTACTGCGGGCTGCGCACCGCGCGCCCGGTGTCCACCAGATGTTCCAGATAGCGCCGGGCGGTGATCCGCGAGACACCGACGGCCGCGGCCGCCGCGTTCGCCGAGATCCCGCTCACCGCCTCGCGCAGCGCTGCCGTGACCGCCTCCAGCGTCGGGGCGCTGAGCCCCTTCGGCAGCACCGGTGACTCTGGGCTGCGCAGCGACGCCAGCGCCCGGTCCACCTCGTCCTGCCCCGAGGCCTCGCCCCCGGCCAGCTCACGGCGGAACCGGGCCCACCGGTCGAGGCGGTCGCGCAGGGTGGGGAACGTGAACGGCTTGAGCAGGTACTGCACGACGCCGGCGGACACCGCCTGCCGCACCACCCCGAGGTCGCGGGCGGACGTCACCGCGATGACGTCGGCGGTGTGACCGGCCGCCCGCATCGCCTGGACGACCTGCAGACCGTGCCCGTCCGGCAGATGGAGGTCGAGCAGCACCAGGTCCACCGGGTGCTGGCGGAAGAAGCGGAGCGCGTCCCCGCCGGAGTGCACAGTGCCGACGACCGTGAAGCCGGCCACCCGCTCGACGTACAGCCCGTGCGCCGCGGCGGCGATCGGATCGTCCTCGACCACCAGGACCCGGCTGGTGCCGGGGCTGTGCACGGTCTTCTGTCCGGTGTGTGCGATGTCGCTCATGTCCGTGCCTCCCGCTGCAGCGGCATGCGGACGGTGAACACCGCACCGCCCCGGTCGTCCTGCCCCAACTCGACCGTGCCGCCGCCGCGCCGTGCGGCCTGCTCGACCAGGGCCAGGCCGAGCCCGCGCCCCTCGCTCTTCGTCGTCCAGCCGCGCTGGAACACCTCGCGCAGCACCTGGGGGTCCACGCCGCGCCCGGTGTCGGTGACCGTCAGCAGCAATTCGTTCCCTTCGGTCCGCGCGGTGACCGCGACCTTCGGCCGGCCGGCGCCCTCGACAGCGGCGTCCAGGGCATTGTCGACAAGATTGCCCAGGATTGTCACGAGGTCGCGCGCCGCGAATCCGTCGGGCAGGACGCCGTCGTCGATCCGGCTGTCCTCGGTGACGGTCAGCTCGACCCCGCGCTCGTTGGCCTCGGCCGCCTTGCCCAGCAGCAGCGCGGCGAGCACCGGTTCACCGACGGCGCCGACGACCTGGTCGGTGAGGGCCTGCGCCAGCTCCAGTTCAGCGGTGGCGAAGTCCACCGCCTCGTCCGCGCGGCCCAGTTCGATCAGCGAGACCACGGTGTGCAGCCGGTTGGAGGCCTCGTGCGCCTGGGAGCGCAGCGCCTCGGCGAAGCCCCGCACCGAGTCCAGCTCGCCGGTCAGCGCCTGCAGATCGGTGTGGTCCCGCAGGGTGACGACGGTGCCCCGGCGCTCCCCGCCGAGCACCGGTGAGGTGTTGACGACCACGACCCGCTCGGCGGTGAGATGCACCTCGTCGACGCGGGGCTCGGCCGCGAGCAGCGCGCCGGTGAGCGACGCGGGCAGCCCGAGGCCGTCCACGTAGCCGCCGACGACCTCGCCGGTGAGACCGAGCAGTTCGCGGGCCGCGTCGTTGCAGAGCAGCACCCGGCGGTCGGCGCCGAGCAGGATCAGCCCCTCGCGCACCGCGTGCAGGGTCGCCTGGTGGTAGTCGTACATCCGGCTCAGCTCGGTGGCGGCCATGCCGTGCGTGTGGCGGCGCAGCCGGGCGTTGGCGAGGTACGTGCCGAGGCCGCCGATCGCGAGCGCGGCGGCCGCGACGGCGATCAGTACGGTCAGCTGGCCGCGCACCTCGTGGCTGATCGCGTCCACCTTGATGCCGACGCTGACCAGCGCGATGACCCGGCCGCCGGGCCCGTCGCGCACCGGTGCCACGACCCGCACCGACGGGCCGAGCGTGCCGGTGTACGTCTCGGTGAAGGTCTCGCCGCGCAGGGCCCGCGCGGTGTGGCCGAGGAACGGCTCGCCGATCCGCTGCGGGTCGGGGTGGGTCCAGCGGATGCCGTCAGGCGCCATGATCGTCACGAAGTCCACGCCGGCGTCGGCGACCACCCGCTGCGCGTACGGCTGGAGCACCGTGCTCGGATCGGTGCCGGGCGCCGCGAGGGCGGCCTGCCGGACGGTGGGGGAGTCGGCGATCGACGCGGCCGCCGCCCGCACCCGGCCGTCCGCCCCGTCCTCGGCCCGGCTGTGCGCCTGGACGTAGGCCAGCACCGCGCACCCCGCGACGACGACGGCCACGATCACCACCTGCATGGCGAACAGCTGGCCGGCGAGGCTGCGGGGACGCGAGGGAGCGCGCCGGATCATCGGCATGCCCCACAGTCTGCACGCCCTACCGAGAACTCAATGAACGCAAACGTGACCCCGGTCACGCGGCCGCGCATAGTCACCGAAGTTACCGAGACCTCGGGAGGCAGACGTGACGACGCAGAGCCGCGACGTGACCACGCAGAGCCGCAAGAAGGACCGTACGCACTATCTGTATCTGGCAGTGATCGCGGCGGTCGTCGCCGGGATCGTGCTGGGACTGGCCGCACCCGGTGTGGCCAAGGAGTTCAAGCCGCTGGGCACCGGCTTCGTGAACCTGATCAAGATGATGATCTCGCCGATCATCTTCTGCACGATCGTGCTCGGCATCGGATCGGTGCGCAAGGCCGCCAAGGTCGGCGCCGTGGGCGGGCTCGCGCTCGGCTACTTCATGGTGATGTCGACGGTGGCGCTCGCCATCGGCCTGGTGGTCGGCAATGTGCTGCACCCGGGCAGCAGCCTGCACCTGACCACGGCGGCGAAGGCGGCCGGGCACAAGCAGGCGGCCGGCAGCGAGGGGACCGTCGACTTCCTGCTCGGCATCATCCCCAAGACGATGGTGTCGTCCTTCACCGAGGGCCAGGTGCTGCAGACGCTGCTGGTCGCGCTCCTGGTCGGCTTCGCCGTTCAGGCGCTCGGAAAGGCCGGGGAGCCGGTGCTGCGGGGCGTCGGGCATATCCAGCGGCTCGTCTTCCGGGTGCTGTCGATGATCATGTGGGCGGCGCCGGTGGGCGCGTTCGGCGCCATGGCGGCGGTGGTCGGCGAGACCGGCACGGACGCGCTGAAGTCGCTGGCCGTGATCATGATCGGCTTCTATGTCACCTGCGCGATCTTCGTGGTCGTGATCCTCGGCACCCTGCTGCGGCTGGTCGCCGGTGTGAACCTCTTCCACCTGCTGAAGTACCTCGGCCGCGAGTTCCTGCTGATCCTGTCGACCTCGTCGTCCGAATCGGCCCTGCCGCGGCTGATCGCCAAGATGGAGCACCTGGGCGTCAGCCGCCCGGTGGTCGGTATCACCGTGCCGACCGGCTACTCGTTCAACCTCGACGGCACCGCCATCTATCTGACGATGTCCTCGCTGTTCATCGCCGAGGCGATGGGCGACCCGCTGTCGGTCAGCCAGCAGATCTCCCTGCTGCTCTTCATGATCATCGCTTCGAAGGGCGCGGCCGGGGTCACCGGCGCCGGCATCGCCACCCTGGCGGGCGGCCTGCAGTCGCACCAGCCCGCCCTGGTCGACGGGGTCGGCCTCATCATCGGCATCGACCGCTTCATGAGCGAGGCCCGCGCCCTGACCAACTTCGCGGGCAACGCCGTCGCGACGGTCCTCGTCGGCACCTGGACCAAGGAGTTCGACAAGGACCGCGCCGTCCGGGTCTTCGCCGGGGAACTGCCCTTCGACGAGTCCACCCTGGTGGACGACCACGCCGAGGCGGCCCCGAAGGACGACACAGCGGAGACGGCCGACACGATGCCGGCCCCCAGGGACCACGAGACCGTGAAGGCCGGTTAGCGGTTCGCGCAGGGCGGTCAGGGGTTCTGCAGGCCGGCCCAGAAGCGTTCGCTGACGGTGTCCAGGAAGGCCCGGCCGCCCGCGCCGCCCGACGCGGGTACGTCGTTGCCCCAGTTGAGGGTCGCGACCATCACGGACTGGTACTCCGAGTGCATGCCGCGCAGCACCGGTTCGATCCGGTGCCGGGGCAGCGGCACCAGGGCCGTGACGGGTTTGACGTACGCCTGCCAGCGGGTCGCCACGGCTTCCCGCAGCAGTGCGTCCAGCCGCTTGTCGCCGCCGGTGACCGTCAGGAGTTCCGGCAGCGACAGGCCGAGCACGTCGGCCAGTGCCGCGGTCTGCCGCTCGTTGCCGGTCCAGCGGCCCTGGACCTCCATGCGTTCGTAGTCGGAGATCGGCATGCCGACCGCCCGCGCCAGGTCGGAAGGGGCGATACCGCGGGCCCAGCGGTGTTCCAGCAGGGTGGTCGGCGTGCTCATGAGATCGGACGGGTCGCACCACAGGGCGCCGGCCAGAGCGGGCAGCTCGGAGGCGCGCGGCACGAGTTCACCGCGCTCCCAGGCGGCGATGGTCTCGGGCCGTACGGGGGTGCCGTAGGAGGTCCACATGGCATGGGCGATGTGGGAGTGGTTCATCCCGAGCTGGGCACGCAGCCGTCTGATCGCCGATGCGTCGAACGGCAGCCGGGGCGGATCAGAAGAGGGTCGGTGCACGGGGTCAGCGTAGGGGTGCCGGTGCCGCGTCCCCATGGTGCGGACCACCGAACCGGGGCGCGTGAATACGCCACCGGTTCGGAGGAACGTACGAGTGCGGAGGTCAGGCCGGTCGCAGCCAGACCGTGGCCAGCGGCGGGAGGGTGAGCAGGAGGCTCTGCTCCTGCCCGTGCCAGGACGTCGGTTCGGCCTTGAGCGGGTGCCCGGTGCTGCCGGTGGCGGTGCCGCTGCCGCCGTAGCGCGCGTCGTCGGTGTTGAGCACCTCCTGCCAGGCCCGGTCGGGAACACCGATCCGGTAGTTCTCGCGGACCACCGGTGAGAAGTTGCTGACGCACACCAGCGGTTCGCCGTCCGCGTCGTAGCGGAGGAACGAGAACGTGTTGTCCTCGGCCGCGCCGCCGTCGATCCAGGCGAAGCCGCCCGGGTCGGTGTCGCGCTGCCAGAGGGCCGGCGTCGCGTTGTAGGTGCGGTTCAGCTCCCGGACCAGATCGCGGACCCCGCGGTGGTCGGCGGCCGCCGCGTACGTCTCGTCCAGCAGCCACCAGTCGGGCCCGTGG
This sequence comes from Streptomyces sp. SID13666, assembly GCF_010548325.1. Lineage (NCBI taxonomy): Bacteria > Bacillati > Actinomycetota > Actinomycetes > Kitasatosporales > Streptomycetaceae > Streptomyces > Streptomyces sp. SID13666. Next base: position 246,325 of record NZ_JAAGLX010000006.1, read on the forward strand.
TCGTGCGACCACTCCGCGCCCTGCGCGAACTCCTGCCCCATGAAGAGCAGCTGCTTGCCCGGATGCGCCCACATGAAGCCGAGGTACGCGCGGTGGGTGGCGCGCTGCTGCCACCAGTCGCCGGGCATCTTCGAGACCAGCGAGCGCTTGCCGTGCACGACCTCGTCGTGGGAGATCGGCAGCACGTAGTTCTCGGAGTAGGCGTAGACCATCGAGAACGTCATCTCGTGGTGGTGGTACTTGCGGTGCACCGGCTCCTTCGCCACGTACTCCAGCGAGTCGTGCATCCAGCCCATGTTCCACTTCAGCCCGAAGCCGAGCCCGCCGGAGTCGGTGGAGCGGGTGACGCCGTCCCAGGCGGTGGACTCCTCGGCGATCGTCACGACCCCCGGGCAGCGCCGGTAGACGGTCGCGTTCATCTCCTGCAGGAACGCCACCGCGTCCAGGTTCTCCCGGCCGCCGTGCTGGTTGGGCGTCCATTCGCCGTGCTCACGCGAGTAGTCCAGGTAGAGCATCGAGGCCACCGCGTCGACCCGCAGGCCGTCGATGTGGAACTCCTCGCACCAGTAGACGGCGTTGGCCACCATGAAGTTCCGGACCTCGGTGCGGCCGAGGTCGAACTCCAGGGTGCCCCAGTCCGGGTGCTCGGCGCGGTTCGGGTCGCCGTGCTCGTAGAGCGGGACGCCGTCGAAGTTGGCCAGCGCCCAGTCGTCCTTCGGGAAGTGCGCGGGCACCCAGTCCATGATCACGCCGAGCCCCGCCCGGTGCAGCGCGTCGACGAGGAACTTGAAGTCGTCGGGGGAGCCCAGCCGCGAGGTCGGCGCGTAGTACGACGTCACCTGGTAGCCCCAGGAGCCGCCGAACGGGTGCTCGGCCACCGGCATCAGCTCGACATGGGTGAACCCCAGGTCGGCGACGTACGTGGGCAGCTGCTCCGCCAGCTCGCGGTAGGTCAGACCCGGTCGCCAGGACGTCAGATGCACCTCGTAGACCGAGAACGGCGCCTGGTGGACGGGGACCGCGGCGCGCCGGGCCATCCAGTCGGCGTCGTTCCAGGTGTGGTGCGAGGAGGTGACGATCGACGCCGTCGCGGGCGGCAGTTCGGTGCTGCGGGCCATCGGGTCGGCCTTCAGCGTGCGGCCGCCGTCCGGGCGGGCGATGTCGAACTTGTACGCCGTCCCGTCGCCGACCCCCGGCACGAACAGTTCCCACACGCCGGTGGAGCCGAGCGAGCGCATCGGGAAGCCGGTGCCGTCCCAGAAGTTGAAGCCGCCCGCGACCCGCACCCCGCGGGCGTTGGGCGCCCAGACGGCGAACCGGGTGCCGGTGACGCCCTGGTGGGTCATCGGCCGGGCGCCGAGCGCCTCCCACAGCTGCTCGTGGCGGCCCTCACCGATCAGGTGCAGGTCCAGCTCGCCGAGCGAGGGCAGGAACCGGTACGGGTCCTGCACGGGGTGCTCGCCGTCCGCGTACCGCACCAGCAGTTCGTACTCGGGGATCTCCCGCAGCGGCAGCACCCCGGCGAACAGCCCGTCGCCCTCGTCCAGCAGTTCCGCGCGCAGTCCCTTCGCGGTGACCGCCACTCCCAGCGCGTACGGCCGCAGCACCCGGAACAGCACGCCGCCGGTCACCGGATGGGCACCGAGCAGCCCGTGCGGGTCGTGGTGCGCACCGTCCAGCAGCCTGCCACGGTCCGCGTCGTCCAGCGGTTCCGCGGGCCGGACGCCGCGGACCGCGACCCGCGCCGGAGCGGCGTCCTGGGTCGGGGTGGCGGGCGGCGAGACCGGCCTGGCCGGCACGACAGGGGCGGCGGGCGCGGCGGGAGCCGCGGGAGCCGCGGGAGCCGCGGCCGGGGGGCCGGGCCGGGGGGTGGTGATGGCGCCCGGGTCCCGGGTCTCGCCCCGGGACGGCGGAACGGCCTCCGTCGTCTGCCGGGGAGCGCTCCCCGAGGCGGGCGGGCGGGTCACCCCGGACTCGTATCCCCGTGCGGCGGCCTCCGACACCGCCGGAGCC